>CAZRDB010000311.1:0-1939 GCA_964598695.1 uncultured Armatimonadia bacterium | reverse complement strand
GCTTTCGCTCGTTCGACGTCCCCTGGCTCATCGTCTTCCCGGCACGGCCGATCGAGGCCGCCCTCTCACCCGCGGGGCTGGCGCTGCGCTTCGCGAGGCCCGGCGCCGTCGCGCGCGCCATGCCGCTCTGGGGCTACCGCAAGATCCTCCACGGCCGCGACGGCTCGACCGCCTCGTGGGACCGGGGCCTCTCCCCCGACGTCGCGGAGCGTGCACGCCGGCTCGCCCGGATGGTCCTCGCCCGGCCCGGGGCCGTCTCATGCACCACCACGGCCGACCCGGGGAGCGACACGCTCGAGATGGCCCTCAGCGTGACCGAGTGGGACGACGCGAACGAGTTCGGCTGGCAGGCCGACCGGCTGATCCCCCTCAGCCCTCCGCTCGTGCATGCGCTCGTGACGGGCTTCCCGTGCGAGATCGCGGGCGGCGAACTGGTCGAAGCCGACCTCTTCACCCCCTACGGCCCTTGGGGCGGCGTGCGTGCGGAGAGCGCCTGCCGCCTGCGCTTCCCGCTCCTTCAGTACGTGAACGAGGCCGAGGGGCCCGTCGCGCTCGAGCTTCTGGGTGCTCCGGCTGCCGCAGAGGCCCTCACGCGCCTGCGGGCAGCCTATGCCGAGAAGTTCCGCGAGGGTCGGATGGACGAGGTCTGGGACCACGGAGGCCCCGAGAACTACTGCTGGCAGGTCATGGGCGACCGGTACTACGCGATGGGTCTCCCCTATGCCGGCGATGCGGCCGACCGCGCCCGGAGCGCGCTCCGCGAGTATGTCGCGGGCTACGTGCTCGACGAGGCGCACTACGTCCCGCGCCGCGGCGTGCTGCTGCTCGAGGGGCCCGGGATCGGTTCGTGGGGCACGCTCGGCGATGCGGGCAAGTTCTCGAGCAACCTGATGGAGACGCTGTGGGACTACGGCCACTACACCGGCGACTGGGCGACGCTGCGAGACCGCTGGCCGACCCTCCGCACGCTGTTCGTGACGCCGCTCGAGATTCGCCAGGCCACCTTCGGCCGCGAGGCCATCGCCGAGATCGGCGACGAGGCGGCGCCGGCCCTGTGCTACGCCCGGATCGCCGCCGAGGTGGGCGACCCGGCGGAATACGCGCGCGGCTGCGAGGTGTTCGTGCGCGAACTCGTGCACCTGTGGCTCAAGGTGCGGGGAGCGGAGTGGTTCCGCGCGAGCTGGCCGGTCTCCTCGATGGAGCCCTACGAGGGGATGGTCTACCTCACCAACCTCTGGGGCGACACGGCCGGGTGGCAGGTCGACGGTCCCGAGTACCCGCGCGAGACCGGAGAACGGCAGTACAGCAACCGCTGGGTGCGCTTCTCGCAGCCCGACGTGGCGCGCTTCCTCCGTGAACACCTCGAGCCCGAGCTGCGGACGGAACTCGATGGGATGCTCGCGACCCCGGGCGCCTACCGCCTGCGGCAGTCGACCGCCCACATCCAGCCCTCGCTCGAGCAGCTCCGGTCGCTCCTGCTCGGCGAGAGCCTCGAGGCGCTGGCGCGGCTCTCGCCGCCCGAGACCTGGCCCGGTGGACGCTACGCCGACCGGATCAGCTACTACCTCGCCTTCCTCCGGGCCGCCGCGCCACCCGAGACCGAGCGGGTCGTGCCCGCCGGCGCCCCCCCCTGCTCGTGGACGAGTCCGATCCCCTGGCGCGCGGACGAGGACGGGGCGCTCGTTGTCCAGTGCACGACCGAGTGGCAGGGCCAGCCCTGCCCGCCGACGCTCACGTGGCATGGCTGGCGCCCGCCGCACGAGGCCCCCGGGATGCCGATGCCGGACCGTTTCTCGTTCGGGCAGGCCGTGGAGGCGGAGTAGCGGCGGGCGAGCCCTCGGCTCCTATCCCTCACCCGGCGCTACGCGCAACCCTCTCCCTTCTCGCCTGCGCGCCTTCGGCCCTTACGGTCCCACCACCACCGGCACATCGACCCGCG
>CAZRDB010000310.1:0-2056 GCA_964598695.1 uncultured Armatimonadia bacterium | reverse complement strand
CGAGCAGACCGGCGGTCGCGCGCCAGCCGGCGCCGTCCGTGCTGCGCTCCTCGGGCATCCACGGCACGACGACGTACTGGTTGCCGACGGTCTTCTGCTCATCGACGATCCGCGCGAAGTCGCTTTCGAGCTGGTCGATCGCGACGTGGTTGGCCGAGACCACCAGGCCGTTGTCGTCCAGGATCCGCCGGACCTCGGACGACGGCAGTCCGTGCATCCCACCGATCTCAACGGCGCCGTAGCCGATCGCGGCGATCTTGGCGATCGTGCCGGCGAAGTCCTGGGCGACGACGTCGCGCACCGTGTAGAGCTGAGCCGAGTAGGTCTTGCACGCCATGCGCTCACTCCTCCTGAAGCTCACGACCGGCCGTTCCCATCCGGGAATTCGCATTCGGGATGCGAGGACAATCCCCTGTGTGCGCGGAAGTTGCCGCGGGCGCTCTCTCGCGGCGCCCAGGACACAGATCCCACTGGAAACGGGGTTGTCGAGCACCATGGCATCGGTACCCGAGAGACTGATTGAGCGCGCGAAGCTCCTGCAGAAGACGATCGTCCTGCCCGAGGGCGAGGACGAGCGGACGATCCAGGCCGCGCAGCAGTTCGTCGAGGAGGGCGTCGGCAAGGCGATCCTGCTCGGAAACCCCGACGTCATCGCCACCGGCGCGGCCAAGGTCGGCGCCGATCTGAGCGCGGTCGAGATCGTGGATCCGAAGAACTGCCCGGAGAGCGACACCTACGCCGAGCACCTGTACAACCGACGCAAGGCGAAGGGCATGACCGAGGAAGAGGCCAAGCGGATGGTCACCGAGGAGGTCCTCTACCTCGGCGATGAGATGGTCGTCCACGGCAAGGCCGACGGCTGCGTCGCGGGCGCCGTGCACACCACGGCCGATGTCGTCCGGGCCCTCCTGTTCACCATGGGCACCGGGCCCGGGATCAGGACCGTCTCCTCGAGCTTCATCATGGTCAGCCCGCATCCCGAGTTCGGCAACAACGGCGCCATGCTCTACGCCGACGCGGGCGTGGTCCCGAACCCGACGGTCGAGCAGCTCGCCGACATCGCGATCTGCACCGCCGATCTGTGCGAGCTGTACATCGAGGCCAAGCCCTTCGTCGCCATGCTCTCCTTCTCGACCAAGGGCAGCGCGAGCCATGCCGACGTCGACAAGGTCGTCGCGGCGACCGAGCTGGTGAAGCAGCGCCGGCCGGATATCCCGGTCGACGGCGAGCTGCAGGGCGACTCCGCGCTCGTGGCCTCGGTCGGTGAGCGGAAGTGCCCCGGCTCCCCGGTCGCGGGCAAGGCGAACGTGCTGATCTTCCCCGACCTCGATGCCGGCAACATCGCCTACAAGCTCACCCAGCGGCTCGGCAAGGCCGAGGCGTACGGCCCGCTCCTCCAGGGCGGCGCCTACCCGGCGATGGATCTCTCGCGCGGCGCGACCGCCAACGACATCGTCCAGGTGGGCGCGGTCGCCGCCCTGTGCGCCGACCTCTACGCGGCCCAGCGCGCGGCGGCCGGGAAGTAGTCCGGATCGGTCAGCCTCCCCTCCGGCGGCCCTGAGGAGCGCGTTCCGCGCGTCACGAAGGGGCAAGCCGGAGGGGCGGTTGCCGCCCTTCGTGACTCGCCCCTCCGGGGCGACCTCAGGGACGGCGGGGATGGGGGACGTGCATGGATCCGAGCGGCTGCCCCGGCGAGACTCCATCCCCCCCAGAGTGCGGGGCCGAGCTCCGCAACGGCCGCATCGCGGCCGCGTGGTCGATCGCCGGGGCGTGCGGGGTCGTCGTGCTCACGCTCATCGCCTGTGGCGGCATGGCGGCACTTGCCTGGTCACTGTGGCGGTACACCCGGGCAGTAGGCACTGCCCAGGCCGAGACCTGGGCGCCTCATCCACTTCGCCTCGCCGTCGGGATGGCCTCGCCGGAGGATGTGCTCCTCTGCGTGCTCTCTCTGTGCGTCTGGCGAGGGCGCCCTTGGGCTTGGCCGGCCCTCGCCACGGTGGCAACATGGGCTGCGGCACACCAACTGCCGCAGCTGGCACTGGCGTGCGGCATCGCG
>CAZRDB010000309.1:0-2069 GCA_964598695.1 uncultured Armatimonadia bacterium | reverse complement strand
CGTGCGGCTGGCGCTCGACTCCCGCGGCCGACTCGGGCTCGGCGATCGCCCCGTGCCTCCGCCCGTCGCGGCTCCGGTCCGCGTGCTGCTCTCGCCCGAGACGACCTCCTCCGACGACCCCGCGCGCGCCCACAAGACCACCCTCCGCGGGCCGTACGACCGGGAGCGAGTCGAGGCGCTGGCAGCGGGCTATGCCGAGGCCCTCTTCCGCAACGAGACCGGTTGCCTGACCGAGGGCGCGATCACCAGCCTCTTCGCGCGGATCGACGGCGGGTGGTGCACCCCGCCCGTCTCGGACGGCCTGCTGCCCGGCATCTGGCGGGCCGAGACGCTCCGCGCGCTGGGCGGCCGCGAGTGCTCGCTCCGCCTCGACGATCTCGCCCGCGCCACGGAGGTCCTCCTGGGCAATGCGGTGCGGGGCGCGATGGTTGTCGATGAGGTCTACGAGCGCGTGGGGGAGGGGGCCACCGTGTGCTGGCGCCGGCCCGGCGAGCGCCCCTCTAGTTGAGCGAGTGGGCGTCCAGGGCGTCGCGCAGCGCGCGGGCCAGCTCCAGCACCCCGTACGGCTTGCTGAGGATCCGATCGACCCGCTGGGCGACCGCCGCCTCGTCGCCGAGATCGTGGCCGTAGCCCGTCACGAGCAACACCGGGAGCCCCGGCCGGAGCGCGCGCGCGCGGCCGGCGAGCTGCAGGCCCGTGAGCCCCGGCATCGACTGATCGGTGAGCAGCGCGTCGAATCCGTGGGGGTCCTCCGTCAGTAGGTCGAGGGCGATCAGCGGGTCGCTCACCGAGGTGACCGA
The DNA here is from genome assembly GCA_964598695.1 of uncultured Armatimonadia bacterium. GTDB lineage: Bacteria > Armatimonadota > Zipacnadia > UBA1398 > UBA1398 > CAZRDB01. The sequence continues at coordinate 1,269 of CAZRDB010000309.1, read as the reverse complement.
GTACCCCACGCCGGAGAGCATCTCGCTGGTCACCCGCAGCAGCTCGGGCTCATCATCGACGGCGAGGATTCGCTCGCTCCCCTCCACGAGCTGCGCCGGGGTGGCCTCGCGCCGGGGCACGCCCTCCTCGGTCGTGGGGAGGTAGACGCGGACGGTGGTGCCCTGGCCGACGGCGCTCTCCAGCTCGATGGCGCCGCCGTGGGCGATGACGATGCCGTGGACGGTCGAGAGGCCCAACCCCGTGCCCTCGCCCGGGTTCTTCGTCGTGTAGTACGGCTCGAACGCGCGCTGGGCGACCTCGGGGGGCATCCCGCAGCCGTCGTCGGCGACGCTGAGGCGGTGGTACCACCCGGGCCGGGGCGCGCCGAGGCTCTCGGCCGTCCGCGGGTCCAGTTCGGCGAGATCGAGACGGATCGAGAGCGTGCCGCCCGTCTCCCGCATCGCGTGGGAGGCGTTCGCGCACAGGTTCATGATGATCTGATCGAGCTGCGTCTCGGCCGCCACCACCACCGCGGGCTGCGCCGGGAGATCGAGGTCGATCTGCACCATCGCCGGGAGCAGGGCGCGGTGGAACCGCACGGCGTCGCGGATCACCTCGTCGAGCCGCACCGGCGCTCGCTCCACCTCGGCCTTCCGGCCGAATGCGAGCACCTGCGCCACGACGTCGCGCGCGCGCTGGACCGCCGAGAGGATCTGCTCCATGTCCTCGCCGTCCTCGCCCGCGCGGCCGTCCCGGGCCGAGCGGGCGAGCGAGACCTCGGCGCAGCCGCGGATGATGCCCAGGATGTTGTTGATGTCGTGGGCGATGCCGCCCGCAAGCACGCCCAGGCTCTCGAGCCGGTGGGCCTGCTGCCAGCGCTCCTCGAGCGCGATCCGCTCGTCGTCGAGCCGGCGCCGCTCGATCAGCCCCGCGAGGAACGAGCAGTAGATCGCGAGCAGCTCCTGCGTGACCGGCTCGACCGGACCGCCGTCGTCGCCCGGGTCGTTGTAGAACAAGCCGACCGGCGACGGCGCGCTCCCGATCGGCGTCCAGGCCACCCATCCCTGGCCGAGTGTCTCCTGCGCGCCGTCGCGCCAGTAGCAGCGCGCCGTCTGCCGCACGCCCCAGGTGGGCGAGCCCTCGGCCGTCGCGTTCAGGCTCTCGGCGGCCTGCGGGTCGGCAAAGCTCACATCGCGCACTTCGGTCGTTTTGCCGACCGCGTCCTTCCCGTAGTTGCCCCGGAACCGGGACCCGCCCTCCCAGTGAATGAAGCCGGCCCCCCCAACCCC
>CAZRDB010000308.1:0-2202 GCA_964598695.1 uncultured Armatimonadia bacterium | reverse complement strand
TCGCTCTCCCATTATGCCGCGTGCGCGGGACGGCGGCGAGGCGGTCGTGCTCCCGAGGCCCTTCCGGCCTTCGCTCGACGCTAACCGGCAGCGCCGCCCCGCGCCCACTGCTCTAGCTCGGCGAGGCGCCCGCGGACCTCTGCCGCGTCCAGCACCCGTTCCCAGGACCCATCGGGACGCGGTGTGGCGCGCCCGGGCATGGTCTCGACTCGGAGGCTCCCTGGCTCCAGCTCGGCGCAGAACCGAAGGAGTGCGGCTGATCGGACGCTGTTGCCGCATCCGTCGAAGCAGCGCAGGACCGCCGCGAGGCGGGAGACGTCGCCTCTCGCGTGCAGGTCGGCGACGCGGCGGTGGAGTGAGGGGATCGCTTCCGCTGCCGCCTGGAGCCCGGCGAGTGTGGGGTCGGCGTCGAGGTCTTCGGCCGCCGCCCACGCCTGCACGATCGACGTGTAGTAGCCGGACCGCGCCCGGTGGTCGTGCGGGTAGCGGTAGGGGCTGTCACTCAGGGCGTTGTCGAGTTCGAGGATGTCGCCCACGCCCCAGTAGTGGCCGACGTCGTCTCCGCGCTTCCCGACCACCTGCTGCAGGGCCAGGTCGTGATCGACGCTGCCGTCCGGCCCGACGGGGACCGGGGCCTCGAGTCCGACCGGCCGGAAGTCGCGGGGCAGCAGCAGAACCGCCAGCCGGTGGGCGCCGAAGTCCGCTACCGCTACGACCCACGCCCCAGGCACGCCGCCGCGCTCCCCGCTCACCCGCGCGATGACACGCTGGGCGCCGTGGCCGGGGTAGGCGGGCAACGCCGAGTGCTCCGCGTCCTTCGCGAGCCGCACGAAGCCCAGTAGCGAGAGGCAGAGCGCCGCGACTGCCGTCAGCAGCGCCGGTCGAAGGTCCCGGCCGGGCCGCGAGGGGGCCCGGAGGAGGCGGTCGACCCGGCGGCGTAGGTGGGTCGCGTCATCGCCGATGATCGACACCGCCAGCCCGGCCGAACGCTCGGCCCCGGCCACCAACTGCGCCGCAAGGCCCTGAGCGTCGCCCGAGACGGAGACGGCCCGCTCGTCGCAGACGATCTCGGCCGTATGGCGCTGACCGCGTGCGGCGACGATCGCGAGGGGGTGCCACCACAGCGCTGAGCGGGCGAGGCGTCCGAGCAGAGCCCAGACGGTGTCATGCCGCGCGACGTGGCTCAGCTCGTGCAGGAGCACGGCGCGGGCGCCGGGGGCGTCCAGGCGGAAGTCCTCCGGCAACGCGAGCGTCGGGCGCCGAGACCCGACAACGACCGGGACCGGCAGGCGCGGGGCCACCACAACCCGCGGGAGCCGCGATAGACCCAGGCCCTCACCGAGCCGCGCCACCTCGGCGCACAGTGACGCCGATGCCCCCCGCGATCCACGGATCGCGAACCAGCGGACCCACCACATGTCGCGGACGATCCACGAGGTGAGAATGCCACCGACCGCAAGCCACCAGACGAACAAGCCGAGCCGCTCCTGCCACCAGTAGCAGATCGGACGATCCTGCCACGGCTGTACGGGTCCGGTGCCGGTCGTGACTGCGGCCTGCTGGTACAGGCGGGCCCAGGGCCAGGCCCGCGACCCGTTCGGCAGGTGGTGCTCGGCACAGAACTGGGCCGCCTCGTAGCGGGGCACGAGGCCCATCGTGACACTCGTGATGTCCGAGATGATGAGTGCTGCCGGGAAGACGGTGAGCGAGAGCAGAGCGACCCGCCACAGCGCGTTCCCCATCGCCGGGCTCCGGCGGCTTGCCAGCCAGGCGGCGAGCGAGAGCAGACCGGCGAGGAGCGTTACCGAGAGCAGTGCGATCATCGCGCTTCGCCCCCATCCTTCCGCGCGCGCGCGGCGCGCTCATGGTGCTCGTCGAGCATCGCTCGCAGCTCGACTGCCAGCTCCGGGGTGACCGAGCCCACGTCGAGCAGCGCGCTCATGAGGTCGGTCGGTGAGCCGCCGAACACCCGGTTCAGGACGTCTCCGAGGATCGTCGTCCGTACCCCCTCCGCCTCCGGCAGGGCCCGGAAGACGAACGTACGCCCGTCGACCTCGTGGGTGGCGAGGCCGGCGGCCTCGAGGCTTCGGAGCACCGTGAGGACCGTCGTGTACCGTGGGCGGGCCTCCTCCGCGAAGCCGTCGAGTACGTCGTAGACCGTCGCCTGATCGACTCTCCGGAGCACGTCGAGCACCGCGAGCT
>CAZRDB010000307.1:0-2242 GCA_964598695.1 uncultured Armatimonadia bacterium | reverse complement strand
GCCCGGCGTTGAGGATCTCGGCCTGGATGTTGACCTCGATGTCCCGCCTCTCGTTGGCGTTGGCCAACGCCGCATCGAGGTCCGCGGCCGGCAGCCACTTCTCGGCCAGGACCTTGTCGCGAAAGAGCTGCCAGACCTCCGGCGTGACCGAAAACTCGCGGGCGGCCGCCGCCTTGTCGGGCTTGTCCACCAGGTACCCGACCGCGAAGTGAAAGAAGGCGGCCTGGCTCAGCAGCCGCGCCACGCGCTCGGCGTACAGCCCGGCGCTCACCTGCACGTCGGGCGCGATCCCGCCGCCGCCGTAGACCTTGCGGCCGCCGTCGGTGAAGTACGCCTGCCCGTTGTCCTTCGGCATCGGCGGCGTGCCCTCGGAGCTGCTGTCCGGGTTGACGTAGGCGAAGAAGGAGTCGAAGTCCCGCTGGATGCACCGGCCGGAGGGCGTGTAGTACTTGGCTGTCGTGAGGGCGAGCGCCGAGTCGCGCAGCGGGTAGATGGTCTGGACGACGCCCTTGCCGAAGCTCGTCTCGCCGACCACGAGGCCGCGATCGTGGTCCTGGATGCAGCCGGCGACGATCTCCGCCGCCGAGGCCGAGCCACGGTTGACGAGCACGATGACGGGCCCTGCGAAGTGGAGGCCGTCACGCGAGGCGCGGTAGTCCTGGAACGAGTCGGCCGTCCGACCCTTGGTCGAGAAGACGAGCTGCCCCGGCTCGACCAGCATCCCCGAGACCTGCACCGCCGTGTCGACGATGCCGCCAGGGTTGTCTCGCAGGTCGAGCAGCAGCCGCGCGGCGCCCTCTCCCATCAGCCGCTCGAGCGCCCGTCCGACCTCGGCCCCGGTCGTGCGGGTGAAGTCGGAGATCCTGACGTAGGCTGTCGTCGGGTCGAGGAGGAAGGCGTACCTCACCGAGTCGGTGGGCACGCGGGCCCGCTGCAACGAGACCTCGAGGGGGCGGCCCAGCCCGGGGCGGACGATCGTGATCCGCACCGTCGACCCCTCGGGTCCGCGCAGGCGCCGCGCCGTGTCGTCGAGGTCCATGCCTTCCGTTGAAACACCGTCCACCGAGTCGATGATGTCGCCCGCCCGCAGGCCCATGCGTGCCGCCGGCGTGCCCTCGATCGGGGTGATGATGGTGACCCTGCCGCCGCGCAGCGAGATCTGCACCCCGATCCCGTGGAACGACCCCTGCTGGCGCTCGCGCATCTGCGCGTAGCCCGTGGGCGGCAGGAAGTTGGTGTGGGGGTCGAGCAGCTCGAGCATGCTGTCGAGGCTGGAGTAGACGATCTGCGATGGCTCCGCGTCCCGCGGTCCCTTGTCCGCCAGCACGCGCAGGACCTCGCTGTAGCGCCGCAGGAACGCGTCGGCGTCGCCAAGACCCTGGACGGCCGGGCCGGCCACCGCCCCGGCCAGGGCCCCCACGGCGATCACGGCGAGCGACAGCAGGACCCGGGTCGAGACCTTCATCGCACCCCCCTTGGGAAGCGGAGCGTAGCACACTATACTCGCGGCCTCCCGGGTTCCGGCCCGGAGGGAGCACGCCATGTTCGGTTCGCTGGGTATCCCGGAGCTCGTCATGATCTTCATCGTGGCGCTGCTCCTTTTCGGGCCGCGCAAGCTGCCCGAGATTGGGCGTACGGTCGGCAAGGCGCTGAGCGAGTTCCGCCGCGCCTCCAACGACCTCAAGCGGACGCTCGAGGACGAGGTGGCGGCCGACGACCTGCGCGCCGCGCACCGTGACCTCCAGCGCGTGGTCGCGGACCCGTACTCGCCGGAGCCTCCCGCGCCGCCGGCTGAGCCGCCTCCGGTCCCTGACACCACCACCCTCGCGCCGGACTCGCCGGCGGGCGCGACCGCCCCGGCAGGCGAGCCCGAGCCGGCGGCACAGGAGCCCACCCGAGACACGGAGCCCAGGTAGCCCATGCCCGCCCCGAGCACCGGCATGCCCCGGCTGGACAACGAGCTGACGCGCATGTCTCTGGTCGACCACCTCAACGAGCTGCGGCAGCGGCTCGTGGTGTGCCTGATCGCGCTGTTCGTCGGCTTCCTCGGCTGCTGGTACTTTGCCAAGCCCATCTTCGCCTGGCTCTCGCGCCCTCTCACCCAGTTCCTCCCGGAGGGTGACAAGCTGGCGTTCACCGGGCTCGTCGACCCCTTCATGCTCTACGTGAAGGTCGCGGCCCTGGCCGGGGTCTTCCTCGCCTCTCCGGTGATCCTCCACCAGGTGTGGCGGTTCGTCGCCCC
>CAZRDB010000306.1:0-2506 GCA_964598695.1 uncultured Armatimonadia bacterium | reverse complement strand
GCCGCGTCGAGCGCCTGGTCGATGTCGACGAGGATGTCGCTCACGTCCTCGATGCCGATCGACAGGCGGATGAAGTCCTCGGTGACCCCGGTCGCGAGTTGCTCCTCGGCCGTGAGCTGCTGGTGCGTGGTGCTCGCGGGGTGGATCACGAGGGACTTCGCGTCGCCGATGTTGGCGAGGTGGGAGAGCAGCTTCACCGCGTCAACGAAGCGGACCGCCGCCGGCTTGCCGCCGCGGATCCCGAAGCCGAGGATCGCGCCCGCGCCCTTCGGGAGGTACTTGCGGGCCAGCTCGTAGCTCGGGTGGCTCGGGAGGCCCGGGTAGTTGACCCAGGCGACCGCTGGGTGTTGCTCGAGATGCCGGGCGACGGCGAGCGCGTTGTCGGCGTGGCGCTGTACCCGCAGCGCGAGCGTCTCGATCCCCTGGAGGATCAGGAAGGCGTTGAAGGGGCTGAGGCACGATCCCAGGTCGCGCAGGAGCTGCACGCGCGCCTTGGCGATGTACGCGCCGGCGCCGAGCGCCTCGACGAACCGGAGGCCGTGGTAGCTCGGGTCGGGCTCGGTGAGGCACGGGAAGCGCCCGCTCGCCGCCCAGTCGAACGTGCCGGCGTCGACGACGATGCCGCCGATCGAGGTCCCGTGGCCGCCGAGGAACTTGGTGAGCGAGTGGATCACCACGTCGGCGCCCCACTCGAACGGGCGGAGCAGGTAGGGCGTCGTGACCGTGTTGTCGACGACGACCGGGACGCCCGCGGCATGCGCGATGTCGGCGATGGTCGCGATGTCGTGCAGGTCGTTCTTCGGGTTGCCGAGGGTCTCGAAGTACACGGCCTTGGTGTTCGGCCCGATCGCGCGGCCGAAGTTGCCGGGATCGGAGCCTTCGACGAAGGTCGTCTCGATCCCGACCTTCGGCAGCGTGTAGTGGAGCAGGTTGTACGTGCCGCCGTAGAGGCTCGCGGAGGCCACGACATGGTCGCCCGCTCCGGCGATGTTCATCAGCGCGAGCGTGCAGGCGGCCTGACCCGAGGACGTCGCGAGCGCCCCCACACCGCCCTCGAGCGCGGCGACCCGCTGCTCCAGCACGTCGGTCGTCGGGTTCATGATCCGGGTGTAGATGTTGCCCGACTCGGCCAGCCCGAAGAGGTTGGCGGCGTGCTCGCTGTCCCGGAAGCAGTAGCTGCTGGTCTGGTAGATCGGAACCGCACGGGCGCCGGTCGTCGGATCGGCGGTCTGGCCGGCGTGCAGGGCGAGCGTGTCGAAACCGTACTGCGGCGCGTCCTCGGGCATGGGTGCCCCTCCTCAGTCTCTAGTCCAGCCGCTGGGCGGCGTTGGGGTCGCATTCGAACAGGTCGGTCGAAAGGTACCGCTCCCCCGTGTCGGGGATGATCACGACGATGGTCTGGCCGGCGCTCTCGGGCCGGGCCGCGACCTGGAGCGCGGCCCAGACGGCCGCGCCGGCGGAGATCCCGGCGAGGATCCCCTCGCGCGTCGCCAAGCCGCGGGCGGTGCGGGTGGCGTCGGCGGCCTCGACGGCGATCACCTCGTCGAGCGTCTCGGTGTCGAGGACGCCAGGGACGAACCCCGCGCCCAGCCCCTGGATCCGGTGGCCCCCCGGCTGCCCGCCGCTGAGCACGGGCGAGTCGGCCGGCTCGACAGCGATGACCGCGAGCCCGGGCTTCCGGGGCTTGAGCGCATGCGCGATCCCCGTCAGCGTCCCGCCGGTCACGACGCCCGCCACGATGGCATCGACCGCGCCGTCGGTGTCGCTCCAGATCTCCTCGGCCGTCGTCCGCTCGTGCGCGGCGGGGTTCGCCGGGTTCTCGAACTGCTGGAGCATCACGTAGCGCGGATCGGACTGCGTCAGCTCGGCCGCCCGGCGCACCGCCCCGCGCATCCCCTCCCCCGCCGGGGTGACATACAGCGCGGCGCCGAGGGCCGCGAACAGCCGCCGGCGTTCCCCGCTCATGCTCTCCGGCATCACGAGCGCCAGCCGGTAACCGCGGGCGGCGCAGACGAAGGCGAGGCCGATCCCCGTGTTGCCCGAGGTCGGCTCGATGAGAATCGTGTCGTCCCGGATGAGCCCCTGCTCCTCCGCCGCTTCGATCATCGCCAGGCCGATCCGGTCCTTCACGCTGCCGGCGGGGTTGTAGAACTCCAGCTTGGCCACGACGCGTCCCGGAAGCCCCTCTCCCAGCCGGCTGAGCCGGACCAGCGGGGTGTGCCCCACCAGCTCCGTGACATCGTTGGCGATCCGCATCGTCGTCTCCGTTCATCGCCGGCGCGACCGGCCGCTCCGCCTGGAGCGGTTCGCGAAAGCCCCTGCGGGTACCAGCGGCGAGCGTCGGTCTGTCGGGTGCTCGTCCACCGGCTCTGCCGGAGCGGGTGTCGTCGGGGCCCGCGGGCTCTGGCCTCGACGGCAACCGCCTCGGGTGGTGCCGAGGGGCAACCCTCCGCAGGTTGTCGCTCATTGCTCTTGCCCGCGGGAACTTCGGGGTACTGCTCCAGTG
>CAZRDB010000305.1:0-2515 GCA_964598695.1 uncultured Armatimonadia bacterium | reverse complement strand
CAGCGCTCGGGCAGCCCCATCTCTACGTCCGCCACGCCCTGCCGCAGGACGCCGAGATGGGGCTGCCCGAGCGCTGGCACGTCTACGTCGACCTGCAGAACTGCTACGAGGCCCTGTGGCTGGGCGGCGAGATCCGCTACATCGAGGGCAACGTGCCGGACGTGCCGCCGTTTCTCACCGAGGACAACCGGCGGGCCTTCCTCGAGGCCGGCCCCCCCGACCCCTTCGCCGGCTGGATGGGCCGCGCCTGGGAGCACCGCGAGCGGATGCTCGAGATCGCCGACGGCTACGAGTACCACGGCCGCCCCGTCACGATCGGCGGCACCCCCGGCTTCGGCACCGACGGTCCGTTCACGATCGCCTGCGCCCTCCGCGGCCCCACCGAGCTGTGCCTCGACCTCTACACCGAGCCCGACTTCTACCACGCGCTCATGGGGTTCCTCGTCGAGGCGACGATCGCCCGCATCGAGGCCCACCGCCGTCGGCTGGACCAACCGGTCGCTTCGACGACCTGGGGCTTCGCCGACGACAGCGTCCAGCTCCTCTCGGTCGAGGAGTACCGCGCGTTCGTGCTACCCTACCACCGCCGCCTGATCGACCACTTCGGCAGCGAGGGTCCCAACTCGATCCACCTGTGCGGTGACGCGACGCGGCTGTTCACGACCCTGCGCGATGAGCTACGGATCGCCACCTTCGACACCGGCTTCCCGGTCGACCACGGTTGGCTGCGGCGGGAACTCGGTCCCGCGGTGACCCTCTACGGTGGGCCGCACGTGGAGCTGCTCCGCTCGGGGTCGCCCGAGGCGGTCGCGGCAGAGACCCGCCGCATCCTCGAATCGGGCGTGCGCGACGGCGGCCGGTTCGTTCTGCGCGAGGCCAACAACCTCGCGCCGGGTACGCCCCCGGCGAACGTGGCCGCGATGTACGAGACCTGTCGGCGGTACGGACGGTTCGGCGACTCGGCCTGACGCGCGGCTCCGGCGGGCGTCCCGCGGAGGAGCTGGGAAGGACACCATCGTGCAGCACGTCCTCAGCGTCAGCCTCGGCACCCCCAAGGGGGACTTCGACGTCGATCGGGAGTTCCTCGGCAAGCCGTTCCGGGTCCAGCGGATCGGCACCAACTCCGACGTCCGCCGCTTCGTCCGGCTGCTCGACGAGCACGACGGCTCGGTGAGCTGCTTCGGCTTCGGCGGGGGCGATATCTGGGTGGTCGCCGGCAACCGGCGCTACCGCTGGCGCCGCGAGTCGCGGATGGCCTCCCACGCCCGCCGCTCGCCGATCGTCGACGGCAGCGGCCTCAAGAACACCATCGAGCGCCAGACGATCCGCACCCTCGCGCGCGAGGGGATCCTCGACTTCCGGAACGCCAACAGCCTGGTTGTCTCGGCCGTCGACCGCTTCGGGATCGCCGAGGCTGTCGCGGCCGAGGGCGGCGCCTTCATCTTCGGCGACCTGATCTTCGCCCTGGGGCTCAACGTCCCGCTCCGCAGCATGAAGGCGCTCGACCGCCTCGCCCGAACCGTCCTCCCCGCGCTCACCCTCTGCCCACAGTCGTGGGTCTACCCCACCGGCAAGAAGCAGGAGGAGATCGCGATCAGGTGCCCCCAGGTCTACGAGTGGGCCAACATCATCTGCGGCGACTTCAAGTACATCCGCCGCCACCTGATCGACAACCTGCGGGGCAAAGCCATCGTCACCAACACCACCACGCCCGAGGACGTCGATCTCCTGCGCAGCCGCGGGCTCAACACGCTCGTCACCACCACCATGGACATCACGCTCGAGGGCCGTTCGCCCGGCACCAACGTCCTGGAGGCCGTCATCGTCTCGCTGGCCGGCAAGCGGCCCGAGGAGCTGAAGGAGGCCGACTACCTGCGGCTCCTCGACGAACTCGGATGGCGGCCCCGCGTCCTGCACCTCCAGGAGGGACGGAGCCGCGCCCCGGAGGATCGCCATGCCTGAGCGGCGCTGCCCCCGGTGCGGCCTGTACATCGAACCCCTTCGCGAGGACTGCCCCTACTGCAGCGGGCGGCCGCGCGCGCGCCGCGTCCTGGAGCAGCCGACCGACGATGCTTCGCTCCGGCGCAGCGTCGCCAAGAACGCCCGCCTCGCCCTTCTCCTGGCCGTCGTTCTGAGCGGAGCGTACCTGCTCATCCGCTCGCAGACCCCCGGCGAGAGCGCGAGCGCCCCCGGCGAGCCGCCCACGACCGCGGTCCCCACGGCGGCGCCGGCCGGCGAGAGCACACCCGCAAGCCCGGAGGTCTCGGAGAGTCAACCGTCGAGGAGGCAAGCGTATGAAGCTCCATGAGTGGCAGGGCAAGGACCTGCTGCGCGCACGCGGCGTGCCGCTGCTCGCGGGACGCGTCGCCGCCACGGCCGAGGAGGCCGTCGCCGCCGCCGAGGAGATCGGCCTGCCGGCGGCCGTCAAAGCCCAGGTGCTGGTGGGCGGCCGCGGCAAGGCCGGCGGCGTGGTCGTCGCCCACGACGCCGAGACGGTCCGACTGGAGGCCGAACG
>CAZRDB010000304.1:0-2581 GCA_964598695.1 uncultured Armatimonadia bacterium | reverse complement strand
GCCGTTGTAGATGATCCAGAAGTGGTGGATCAGCGCGTGCATGTCCTTGTGGAGCAGGTCGCGCGGGGGCAGCGCCACCCGGCGGTCGTCGCAGATCCACCGGCCGCCCGGGAGGTTGTCGACGGCTTGGCCGATGAGCTTGACGCTCTCGGCCATCTCGTCCATCCGGTTGAGGTAGCGGTCGTAGCAGTCGGCGCCGTCGCGGACCGGCACCTCGAACGCGAACTGCTCGTACGAGCAGTAGGGCTCCTTCTTGCGGAGGTCGTAGTCGACGCCGGCCGCGCGGAGCAGCGGGCCGGTGATCGACCAGCGCTCACAGGCCTCGGCGTCGAGGATCCCGACGCCCTTGAGGCGGCCGCGCCAGATGGGGTTCCTCGTGAGCAGGCGGTGGTAGTCGCGGAGCCGCGCGGGGAAGACCTTCAGGAACTCGCGGATCAGGGGCACCGCGCGCTGCTCGTTGAGGTCGCAGATCAGGCCCCCCGGGGTGAGGTACGAGGGGTTCATGCGCTGGCCGGCGATCTCGTCGAAGATCTCGAGGACCAGCTCGCGCTCGCGGAAGCACCAGAAGTAGGCCGTCATCGCGCCGATGTCGAGCGCGTGGGTCGCGAGCCACACGAGGTGGCTGTTGATCCGTGACAGCTCGGCCATGGCCACGCGGACGACCTGGGCGCGGGGCGGCGCCTCGATACCGAGGAGCTTCTCGACGGAGAGGCAGTAGGCGAGGTTGTTGGTGACCGGCGAGAGGTAGTCCATGCGGTCGGTGATGACCGTCGCCTGGTAGTAGAGCTTGTCCTCCATCGTCTTCTCCATGCCGGAGTGGAGGTAGCCGATGTCGGGGCGACAGGCGAGGATCCGTTCGCCATCGAGGGTCAGCTCGACATGGAGCACGCCGTGCGTGGCCGGATGCTGCGGCCCCATGTGCAGGTGCATGATCTCGTGGCCCTGCTCGTCGGTCGTGATCTCCTCGACCATCGCGGCGAGCGGCGTCTCCTTCTGCTTGGTCTGCGGCTTCGTCTCTCTCACCCGCCCTCAGCGCACGCGGAACCGGTGGCCGAAGGTCGGCGCCGGGTCGTCGGGCCTTCGCACCTGTCGGTGGCCGCCCCGCACGGGGAAGTCGCGGCGGAGCGGGTGGCCGTCATAGTCGTCCGGGAGCTCGATCCGCCGCAGGTCGGGGTGGCCGGAGAACCGGATCCCGAAGAGGTCGAAGACCTCGCGCTCCATCCAGTCGGCGGCGGGGAAGACCGGCGTCACCGAGGGCAGCTCCTCGGCATCCTCCTCGATCGGTACCGTCACGAGCAGCCGCGCGGCGCGATCGCGGGCGAGGAGCTGGTAGACGATGTCGAAGCGTGGGCGGCGTCCGGTCGTGAGGTAGTCGACCGCGGTGAGGTCGACCAGCACGCGGAAGCCGAGCGCGGGGTCGTCGCGGAGCAGCCGGAGCGCGTCGACGATCCGCTCGCGGGGGACGGTCACGACGAGGGCGCCGCGGTCGTCGCGGCCGCCGACGGTCTGCTCGCCCAGCTCCTCGCGCAGCCGGGCGAGGGCCCGCTGCGGGATGGTCTCCTCCAAGGACAGCCTCCCTACCGTCCCGTGGCCGCGGTCTCGGGGACGACGATCGGTCCCTCCGCGCAGGGCACGGCGCCGCGCCGGATCTTCTCGTGCAGGAGCAGAATGCCGTTGGTCAGCATCTCGGGCCGTGGCGGGCAGCCCGGGACATAGACATCGACGGGGATGTAGCAGTCGACGCCCTGGACGATGGCGTAGTTGTCGAAGGGGCCGCCGCAGGAGGCACAGGCGCCCATGGCGATCGCCCAGCGGGGCTCGGCCATCTGCTCCCAGAGGCGCTGGATGACGGGCGCCATCTTGAGCGAGACGCGGCCGGCGACGATCATCAGGTCGGCCTGGCGGGGCGAGGGACGGAAGACCTCCATGCCGAAGCGGGCGAGGTCGATCCGTCCGGCGGCGGCGGCCATCATCTCGATCGCGCAGCAGGCGAGGCCGAAGGTGAGGGGCCAGACCGAGTTCTTGCGGGCGAGATCGACGGCGGCCTCGACGGTGGTCAGCAGGACGCCGCTCTCGCCGCGGCCTTCGGTGCGCGTCACTCCGGCTTCCCCTCCCACTCGAGCCCCCCTCGGTACACCTCATAGACGTACCCAACGACGAGAGCCAGGAAGAAGACGCCCATCGCGCCGAAGGCGTACCAGCGGAGCGTGGGCTCGGACTCACCGCGGAACCAGGCGGCCCAGGGGTACAGGAAGACCAGCTCGACATCGAAGATCATGAAGAGCACGGCGACGGCATAGAAGTGGACGGGCAGGCGATGGGCGACATCCTCGGAGGGGGCCATCCCGCACTCGTAGGGCTCGCGCTTGAGGAGCCCGGGACGTTTGGGGCCCAGGAGGCTCGGCGCGACGCTGACGAGGCAGGCGATCGCGATGGCGGTTGCGCCCATGAGTAGGATCGGGAGATAGGCCTGCATGAGCGATAGGTTCGCCCTCTCGCCGACCGCGCCCTCCTCGCCGCGCGGGTGGTAACAGCTCAGACTCGGTGAGAGCAGAAAGATGCGGGTGCAGAAGAAGGTACA
>CAZRDB010000303.1:0-2693 GCA_964598695.1 uncultured Armatimonadia bacterium | reverse complement strand
TGGTAAGCCGGGTCGCGGTCCTCGCCCACACGCACAGCCGGCTTCTTCGCCTCGACGAAGAACCTCCGCTGCCCGCCAATGCGAAACGAGTAGTCGGGCGCCTTGGGCTTCCCGCCGACCAGCACGGTGTCCTCGTGGATGACCTCCTGATACGCGCGGACGTAGCCATTCTCGTTGGCGACGTCCCAGCCGAGCGCGTGGAAGAAGGGGTCGATGAACTCCCGCCGCACCTGGGTCTCGTTGTACGCGCCACGCTTGTACTCGTCGAGGTGCTCGCTGAACCGCTCGACGAGTCGCCGAACGACGGCGCGCGCTTCGTCAGGCGCGGGAATGCTGGGGATCTCCTCGATGGCCATGCCGGTAGCTTCGTCGCGTTCGCGCGCAGCCCTGCGCGCTCCCTGCGGGCCAGTTGGGGTACCACCAACCTGCGGTTGGTCCCCCTACTCGGCCCCTCCGAGAGGCGGGGCGCGTCGGGCCTCGGGCGGGGCAAGCCCCGCCCCTACCCGACCCCGCCCAACAACGGTCACCGCGTCTCCTCCACCGGCAGGCCGACGAACAGCCGGCTGTCGATGTCCGTGAGCGGATCGACCTCCTCGATCGCCGCTGCGCGCGCGAAGACCACCCCGGGCCGGGGGCTGCGCGCGCCCGACCACGGCCGGCGGGCGCACCAGGCCCGCGAGAGCACGTTGAGGCCCGCCGGCGAGAACTCCTCCACGAGAGAGCGAATGACGCCCGCCCAGGTCTCGTTGTTGTCGCAGAGGCTCTGCCGCCCGGCGGCGGCCATCCGCAGGTACTCCTCCACCGTGAGGCCGTGGTAGTAGCCGTGGCGCACCGGCATCGACGGGTCGCGCGCGTCGGCCACCCCCACCAGCCGGCCGAGCTGCGTCGCGTTCCCGCGGGTACGTGTCCGGACGAGGGCCAACCGCGAACCAAGCAGCGGGTCGTCGTAGTCGGTGCGCGACCGGATCTCCTCGATCAGTTCGTCGGCGTAGGCGCGCCAGGCGCGGGCATCGTCCGACTCCGCCGGCCGTGGGGTCCGCGGGCCCTCGCCGACGAAGGGGGAGAGCGAGGCGCCGGAGAGCCGCGACGCCTCGAAGCCGAGCCGCCACAGCCGGTCGATCGCGTCGAGCATGGCCTCAGCCCCGTCGCGGGAGAGAACGGTCCCCATCGCCCGGGCGATGTCGCCACGCGTCACGGTCCCCTCGCTCGTATCGACCGGTGTGCCGGCCTGCCGTTCGATCTCCGCGCGCCCCTCCGCGGTCCGGCCCAGCTCGACAAGGCCCCAGCCGGCCTCGCACCAGGGGCAGAGGTCCTCCGGGAAGCTCAGGCCCGGGGCCCCGGGGTACAGGCTCGGTCTCGGCCTGCACAGGAGCTGCCCGGCGACCGACAGCCGCTGCGGGGCCTCCGCCTGTGCCTCGGCCGTGATCGGCAGGTAGACCGCGGCCTGGTCGCCGTCGTGGTCGGCGTTCATCAGGCGGCAGGCGAGCGGAACGAGCCGGATCGCCCGCCCCGCGACGACCTTCGGCCGGAAGGCGAGCACGTTCGTTGTCTCGACCGCCGGCGCGCGGTTGACCAGCACCCACGACTCGGCCATTAGCTCCGAGAGGGCGGCCCGCGCCGCCTCGCTCCGTGCCTCGACCGCGGTCGGATCCCCCACCCGTGCGGTGACGAGCGGGCCGAACAGGCCCCAAGCCAGGTCCTCGGGCAGTCCGACCTCGTCGTGGCGTAGCTCGTGCCCCGGCGCCAGAACCGCGCGGCCCGTGAAGAGGCAGCGGCCGTTCGGCTGGGTGTGGTCGCGCGTGAGCAGCGATCGGAACAGCGACCGCACCCTCTCCTCCAACTCCTCCTCGGCCTGCTCGCGCAGGCGCGCGGGGGCGTCGCCCTCGAGCAGCCGGCCGAGTCGCTCGTTGGCCTCCTCGACCTCGCGAAGCCCGCCGACGCCCGCGATGCGCCCGATGGCAGCCACCTGGCGCTCGCGAAGCCACGGGTGGGCCACCGGCCGCGCGAGCCGGATCACGTCGCCGCTCGGCTCGGCGAACCGGAACCGCAGCCCGGCCGGCGTTCGGTCGACCGCGACCCCGGCGGCCGCGAGACGCCGGACGAGATCCTCGAACTGCGCGGTGGAGCCCGTGGGGCCGACGGTCTCACCCCGGGCGATTCGGTCCGCGAGGCCCTCGGCGTGGCCCGAGCGGACATCGCGCAGGAAGCAGTCCGCCACGTTCGCGTAGCCACCGGCATCGCGCATCGCCGCGTACTCGAGCGCGCTGTGCCCCTGGGCGCGGTCCGGCTCTCGGACGGAGAAGTGGAGCTTGCCGCCGGCGAGGTGGCAGGTCTTGCCCCAGTAGACCCACCCGACGGTGGTCCGGTATCGGAGCGCGGGCCCGCCGCGTCCGAGCGTGAGTTGCTCCATGCCATCCTCGGGGAGGCCGTGGCTGCACAGGAGCCCACGGAGCGCATCAGCGCTGGGTGCCTCGAACGGCGGAGCGGTGAACGGGGCGCCGGCCGCGCGCGCGACCCGCCCCAGCACGGCCTCGCGCACCTGGCCGAAGTTCAGCCGTGTGTGCAGCGCGATCGAGCTGTATACGAGATCGACGGGCGTCCCGTCTGCCATCGTCGGCATCTCGGAATCGGCGACGATCCGGGAGTCGACCCCCTTCTGCCCGTGGCGGTTGGAGAGCTTGTCGCCCGGCTCG
>CAZRDB010000302.1:0-2743 GCA_964598695.1 uncultured Armatimonadia bacterium | reverse complement strand
CGAGACCCCGACGATCGTCGCACTGACCCGGGACGGGGCTCCGGCGCTCGCGAGCGAGCCGGGCCCGCCGCATGAGCTGACGATCACGCGCGCGATCTACGGCGTGCTCTCCGCCGGCGTGCCGGACTGCGTCGACCTCACCGACCCGGCGAAGTCGCTGGTGCGCGACAACCAGGCCAAGATCCCGGCAACAAACGCGTTCGCAGGCTCCGACCCGGCGCAGAACGTCCCGAAGCAGCTTCGCGTCGACTACACGATCGACGGGAAGCCCTACACCCGCGTGACCGAGGAGAACACGACGCTGACGCTCCCGGCGCCGGGCGACCCTGCCGGCGAGCTGGCGATCGTGCGGGCCCTCTACGGCCTCGTCCCGGCCGGCCCGATCCGCCCGCTCGGCGAGCAGCAGGTCGACGTCACCAAGGCCGTCGCCGCGCTCGTCCGCCCCGACGGATCGCTCCTCGTGACGGCGAGCAACACCCTCGGCGGCGACCCAGCGAACCTGGTCTACAAGCAGTTGCGGGTGGAGTACACACTCGACGGCAAGGCCTACTCGCAGACCGTCAACGAGAACTCCATGCTCCAGATCCCCGACGCCATCGGCCTCCAGAGCTTCCCCTCGGCCGAGCTGGCGACCGGGAGGAACGGCGAGCCTGCGCTCGTCGCGTGGTCGCCGGGGAGCTACGAGCTGACGACCTCCGACGGCAAGAGCCGGACGATTCAGGCCGAAGGCGTCCTCTCGGCGCGCGAGGTGCGCGGCGCGTGGACCGTGACCTTCCCGCCGAAGCTCGGGGCGCCGCAGAGCATCACGCTCGACAAGCTCGAGTCGTGGACCGACAGCCCGGTCGATGGTGTGCGGTACTTCTCCGGCACCGCGACCTACACGAAGACGCTCGACCTGCCGCGGATCATCGGCCTGCCCGGCCAGCGGATCGCGCTCGATCTGGGCGCCGTGCGCGAGATCGCGCGGGTCCGGCTCAACGGCAAGGACCTGGGCATCCTCTGGAAGCCCCCGTTCCGCGTCGACGTGACGGGCGTGCTCCAGCCCGGCGCCAACCTGCTCGAGGTCGAGGTCACCAACCTGTGGGTCAACCGGCTCATCGGCGACGAGCAGCTCGCCCCCGAGGCCGAGTTCAACCCCGGCGGGCCGATCAAGGCCTGGCCCGAGTGGCTCGTCAAGGGGACGCCGCGACCGGAGACCGGTCGGATCGGCTTCACGACCTGGCAGCACTGGAGCAAGCATGACCTCCCGCTCGAGTCCGGCCTCCTCGGCCCGGTGACCCTGCGCATCGGCAAGGAGATCCCCCTCGGGGAGTAGCAGGCAACCGCGCCGGGGGCCCCGTCGCCACGCACGGGGCCCCCGGCGCTTCCGACGGTGCGGCGGGAGACCCTACGATGCCCCACTGGCTCGCACTGACCTTCCTGGGCCTCGGTCTCACGTCGGCCGAGCCCGTGTCCGATCCGGTCTACCTCACGATCCTCGGTCCGCCCGAGTCCTTCGCGCGGGAGTTCGTGCCGATGCCCCCCGAGAGCCCCCGCCAGATCGCCTTCGGCCTCGTGCTGTACGCGCTGAACACCCCGGCGCCGCAGCTCGTCGCGCAGACGGAGCAGGCCCTCGACACTGCCGAGCGAACCGGCTACCCCGTGCTCATCCATCTCGACGACTGGAACTACCCCGCCCCGTCGAGCGACCCGGCGATCGTGGAGTGGAGCGCCTTCTCGGCGGAGGGCGAGACGCACGGCCCCGTCGTCCGCCGGAGGTGGATCAACTGGGGCTCGTGGTTCACGGTCGAGGCGCCGCCGAACTACGAGAGCCCGGCGTTCCGCGCCGACGTCGCCGCCCGCTACCGGGCAGTGGCCGAGACCGTCGCGGCGCGACTCGCCCGGTGGCAGGGCGAGGGCCGTGCCTACCTCCTCGCGGGCCTGGTCGTCGGCTGGGAGTCGGGCTACTACACCATGCCGGACTTCCGCCCGGGGCCTCGCCCCACGGCGGGCGATGAGTCCCTCGGAGACGACGAGATCCTCCGCTCGGGCTACGCGGCGCTCACGGCGCGCGGCCACACCGCGGCCTCGGTGCGGGCGCGGGCCGAGACCGAGGGGAGGTCCGAGACCCGGGTGCTGCACGAGCTGATGGTCGGGGTCGTACGGGACTACACAGCCTTCCTCGCGGGCGCCTGCCGCGCGGCGGGAGTCCCGCGCGAGCGGATCTACACCCACTACACCGGCCTCGGGAGCCTGCCCGAGGAGCGGATCGAGCCGATCCTGCGCGAGGACGGCCGGAACATGCCGCTCACGGCGGCCGTGAATGAGGAGTCGCGCCCAGGGATCACGGCAACGCTCCCGTGGGGCGATGTCGAGGGCGCGGCACGGGCCTTTCGCGAGGCGGGTCGGATGGAGTGGGGCGCGGTCGAGGTGGAGTTCACCGACGTGACGCGGAGTGAACCCGCGGCGGCGGCTTACCTGGACGCGCTGACCGCGAACGGCGCGCGCGTGATCTGCATCTACGGCTGGTGGGAGCCCGAGGATCACCCGTTCGGGGTGCGCGGGAGCGGCGCCGTGCCCGCGATGAAGGGTTGGCTGGCCGGGCCGTAGCGGCACTGCGAGCCCTGCCGCTCGGAAACGGAGTGGTGGCTGTGTCGCACGTGATCGCCCTGCTCGCGCTCGCCTCTCTGGCCGCAGCCTGTTGTGCCCAGGCGCCGGCGTGGATCGGTCCTGTCGGAGCGCCCTCGGCCGATGGGCCGGTCGC
>CAZRDB010000301.1:0-2815 GCA_964598695.1 uncultured Armatimonadia bacterium | reverse complement strand
GCCGCAGGGCGGTTCCCGGAAGTCCCTGCAGGTACCAGCGACGAGCGGCGGCCTGTCGACTGCTCGTCCCTCCGCAGGCTGTCGCTCTTCGCTCTTGCGTGCGCGAACTTGCCGGAACTGCTCTAGAACACCAGCTTCTCGGCCTTCGCCGCGGCGAGGTAGTTCATGCAGAACTCGTCGCGGTGGAGCACCGCCTCGGTCGCGAGGATCAGCGACACAAGCTCGGCATCGAGCGGGTCGAGGATCGCCGAGTCCATGCCGGCCGCCATGAAGGCGACGCAGGCCGCGCGGTTGACGAGCTTCCGCTGGGGAAGGCCGAACGAGACGTTCGAGAGCCCGGCGGTGATGTGCAGTTGGGCGCTGCGCGCGCGCGCGGCCTTCATGGTCTCGAAGGCGATGACGCCCGGATGCTCGCCCGTCATGCCGTCCCAGGTCCCGATCCCGAGGATGCACGGGTCGACCAGGATGTCGTCGTCAGGGATCCCGGCGGCATGGAAGCGGTCGACAAGGTCGTTCATGACGGCGATCCGTCCCTCGACGGTGTCGGGGATCTTCTCGGTCATGCACAGCGCGATCGCCTTGGCCTTGTAGCGGGCGATCAGCGGAAGCAGGGCGCCCGTGGCCTCATCGGTGCAGATGACCGAGTTGACGAGCGGCGCGCCCCTGTGGACCTGGAGCGCCGCCTCGATCGCCGACGCGCGTGGCGAATCGAGCGAGCACGGGAGGTCGACCTCGGACTGCACCGTCTCCACGAGCCAGCACAGCGCGTCCTCCTCGCCCTCGGTGAGGGCGCCGGCGTTCACGTCGATGTACGAGGCGCCGGCCTCGGCCTGCAGCCGCGCCTCCTGCCGCACGAAGTCGGCGTTGCGCTCGAGGACGGCGGGCTTCACGTGCTTGCGCGTGCTGTTGATCCGTTCGCCGATGATGATCATGCGGGTCGGTCCTCCTGAGTCGGGCGTCGGCGGGAGCTAGCCCCGGGCCTGGCGCGTCTTGATCTCGAGCAGACGCTTCATCACATCGCCGAGAGCATCGCTCCGCCCGCCGATCCCGAAGCAGTCGTGGAGGCGACGGTACAGGGCGAACAGCTCGGCGTAGACGGCATGGTGGTCGGCGATCGGCTCGTAGACCGTGTCCTTGACCCCGGTCATGCGGGCCTGGGCCTCCTCGGCGGTGGCGTAGCCGCCCGCCTCGGGCCCCGCCACGACCGCGCCGAAGATCGCGGCGCCCAGCGCGCAGGTCTGCGCCGAGCGGCTGATCTGCATCGTGCGGCCGGTGACATCGGCGTAGATCTGCATGAGGAACGGGTTCTTCTCGGCGATGCCGCCGCAGTTGATCACCCGGCCGATCCGCACGCCGTACTCCTCGATCCGGTTGAGGATCATCAGTGCGCCGAAGGCCGTCGCCTCGATCAGGGCGCGGTAGATCTCGGCGCGGTCGGTGTGCAGGGTCTGGCCGACGAGGAGGCCGGTCAGGCGCGGGTCGACCAGGATCGTGCGGTTGCCGTTGTTCCAGTCGAGCGCCAGCAGGCCGCTCTCGCCCGGCCGCAGGCGGGCGGCGCGCTCGGTGAGCCGACCGTGGAGCGCGCTGTCGCCCTCGCAGACCGACTTCACCCACCAGGCGAAGATGTCGCCGACGGCGCTCTGGCCGGCCTCGACCCCATACATGCCGGGGACGATTGAGCCGGGGACGATCCCGCAGACGCCGGGGATATCGCCCGGGTTGCCGTGGGTGACGGCCATGTCACAGGTCGAGGTGCCCAGCACCTTGACGAGGACGCCCTCGGCGGCGCCGGCGCCGACGGCGCCATGGTGGGCGTCGAACGCGCCGGTGCAGATCGGCAGGCCGGCAGGCAGGCCGAGCTTCGCGGCCCACTCGGGGGCGAGACGGCCGGCCGGATGGCTCGAAGGGAGGGCCTTGGCGTAGAGCCGGTCGCGCAGCTCGGCGAGCGCGGGATCAAGGCTTGCGAGGAAGGCCTTCTCGGGCAGGCCGCCCCACTCGTCGGAGTACAGGGCCTTGTGGCCGGCGGGGCAGATCCCGCGCGCGAGGGTGAGGGGGTCGGTGTTGCCGGCGAGGACTGCGGGCACCCAGTCGGCGGCCTCGACCCAACTGAACGCGGCGTCGAAGACCGCGCGGTCGGTCTTGAGGCAGTGCCACAGCTTCGACCAGAACCACTCCGAGGAGTAGGTGCCGCCGCACTTGGCGAGGTACTGCGAGTGCGTCGTCGAGGCCTTCCGGGTGATCGCCTCGGCCTCGTCCATGCCGGTGTGGTCCTTCCACAGCCAGGTCATGGCGTTGGGGTTGTCGGCGAACGCGGGCAGCAGCGAGAGCGGCGTACCGGCGCGGTCGACCGGGATCGGCGAGGAGCCGGTGTGGTCGACGCCCAGGCCGATGACCTTCTCGGGGGCGAAGCCCGGCGTCGCTCGGGCGGCCTCGACGGCGGTCCGGATCGCGTCCTCGAGGCCTCGGAGGTAGTCGCGGGGGTGCTGGCGCGCGAGGTGGGGGTCTTTCGGGTCGGTGAGGATGCCGGCGTCGCCGGTCTCGTAGTCGTGGACGTGGGTGCCGATCTCCTCCCCGGTCGCCACGTCGACGACGAGGGCGCGCACGGAGTTCGTGCCGTAGTCTAAGCCGATGGAGTACCGCGTCTCAGCCATCTTGGCCTCCTGTACGGGTTGGGTTGTGGGGAGGAGCATTCGGCAGACGAGGCGGCGGGGCCTGCGGGGAGGCGCCTAGCCCCCGCCGAACCGCTCCGGGCACGTCCCCTGCTTCCAGTACGGCGCCAGCTCGCGCGTCAGCTCCATGTACAGCCCCGGCCGGT
>CAZRDB010000300.1:1611-2894 GCA_964598695.1 uncultured Armatimonadia bacterium | reverse complement strand
CCGGCTACACCCGCTACGACCGCCGGGTGCTCTACGTGACGCACGACGTGACCGGCCTCGTGCGCGAGGGCGCCAACGCCATCGGCGCGATCCTCGGCAATGGCTGGTTCAACGTCCACACGCCCGCCGTGTGGGGCTTTCACGAGGCGCCGTGGCGCATGGCGCCCCGGATGCTCCTGCGGCTGGAGATCGAGTGCGCCGACGGCCGCACCGTGACCGTCGTCAGTGACGGTTCGTGGCGCTGCGCGACCGGCCCGATCACCTACGACAGCATCTACGGCGGCGAGTCCTACGATGCGCGGCTCGAGAAGCCGGGTTGGGACCGTGCGGGCTACGACGACGCGAGCTGGGCGCCCGCGCTCGTGGTCCCGGCGCCCGCCGGCGCGCTGGCAGCCCAGATGGCGCCGCCGATCCGCGATGCCGCGCCCCACGCGGCCGTGGGCCTCACCGAGCCCTCGCCGGGCGTCTTCGTCTTCGATCTCGGCCAGAACATGGCCGGGCGGGCCGAGCTGACCGTGAGTGGCCCCGCCGGCGCCGAGGTGCGCTTGCGGTACGGGGAGCGCGTCGCGGCCGACGGCTCGCTCGATGTTCGCGAGATCGACGAGCACATGCGCGGCGAGGGGGCCGAGAAGCGGTTCCAGACCGACACCTACACGCTCGCCGGGAACGGGGTCGAGCGGTGGCGGTCGCGCTTCACCTACCACGGCTTCCAGTACGTCGAGGTGACGGGCTTCCCCGGCACGCCGACGCTGGAGGCGATCCGGGCGGTCCCCTGCTGGTCCGACATGCCGGCCGCGGGTTCGTTCGAGTGCTCGTTGCCGCTGCTCAACAAGATCCAGCACGCGACCGTCTGGGCCTTCCTCAGCAACTTCCAGAGCATCCCGACCGACTGCCCCCACCGTGAGAAGAACGGCTGGACCGGCGATGCGCAGATCGCCTGCGAGCAGGCCCAGTTCAACTTCCTGCCGGCGGCCGCCCACGCCAAGTGGCTCGATGACATCATGGACGAGCAGCGCCCCGGCGGCGAGATCCCGGGGATCGTCCCGACCGGGGGCTGGGGCTACGCCTGGGGCAACGGGCCGGCCTGGGACGCGGCGCTGTTCCTGCTGCCCTACTACCAGTACGTCTACTACGGCGACACGGCATGCCTGACGGAGCGCTACGAGAGCCTCAAGCGTTACGTCGACTACCTCACGGGTCGTGCGCAGGGGGGCATCGTCGAGATCGGGCTCAACGACTGGGCGCCCTGGCACACCCAGACCGGCGCCGCGATCACCGACACG
>CAZRDB010000300.1:0-1601 GCA_964598695.1 uncultured Armatimonadia bacterium | reverse complement strand
CCCCCCCCCCCCCAACAACACACTTACCCTACACGACGCTCTTCCGATCTCAGACCGGCGCCGCGATCACCGACACGGCCTACTACTACGTCGCCGCGAACGTCGTGGCCCTCGCGGCCCGCACGCGGGGCAACGAGGCCGACGCCGCGCACTACGCGGCGCTCGCCGCACAGATCCGAGAGGCCTTCAACGCCCGCTTCTTCCAGCCGGAGACCGGCCTCTACGACAACGGGAGCCAGACCGCACTGAGCTGTGCGCTCTACCAGGGCCTCGTCGAGCCCGCGGACCGCGAGCGCGTGCTCGCGAACCTCGTGGGAGCGATCGAGCGGAACGACGGCCACATCGACACGGGGATCCTGGGTGCGAAGTACATCCTGAACGCCCTCACCGAGAACGGCCGCCCCGACGTCGCCTTCGAGATGGTCGCGAAGAAGGACCAGCCCGGCTGGGGCTGGTGGATCGAGCAGGGCGCGACGACACTGTGGGAGCAGTGGAACGGCAGTTGCTCGCGGAACCACATCATGTTCGGCGATGTCGGCGCCTGGTTCTACAAGGCGCTCGCGGGGATCCGGCCGGATCCCGAGCAGCCCGGCTTCGCGCACTTCTTCCTTCGCCCGGAGCCGGTCGGGCAGCTCTCGTGGGTGCGCGCCCACTACGACTCCCTCCGTGGCCGGATCGAGAGCGAGTGGCGCTGGGATGACGAGGGCCGGTTCACGCTCCACGTGCGGGTGCCGGCGAACACCACCGCGACGGTCTCCCTCCCGGCCGTGGAGGCCGACGGCGCGACCGAGGGTGGGCTGCCGCTCTCCGAAGCGTCCGGCGTCCGGGTCCTCCGCCGCGAGGGCGACCGCCTCGTGCTCGCGGTCGACTCGGGCACGTACGAGTTCGCCTCCCGCCTCCCGCGGTAGGCCCCTCCGCGACAGACCACGACAACGCGCTGCAACCTCGGTTGCGGCGCGTTGTCTCGTTTGGCAGGGACGGCGCGACGGACGCTGAAGGGAGGAGCCCCATGGCGGCTCTCCTCACCCTGTCCGACCGGATCCTCCCCCCCGGTCGCCGTGAGATGCTCCACGAGATCGGCCTTCTGGTCCTGCGGCTCGCCTTCGGCCTTGGCCTGATCACCCACGGGGCGCCGAAGCTGGCGGGCTTCGCGGAGATGGCGCCGAACTTCGCCGACCCGATCGGCCTCGGCCCACAGCTCAGCCTCGCGCTGGTGGTCCTCGCCGAGTTCTTCGCTGCCGGCGCGGTCGCGCTGGGCCTCCTGACGCGGCTCGCGACGATCCCCGTGCTGATCAACATGGCCGTTGCCGGCTTCGTCGTGCATGGGGCTGACCCGTGGCAGAAGAAGGAACTGGCGGTGGTCTACCTGGCCGCCTATGCGTGCATCCTGCTCCTCGGCCCCGGCCGGCTCTCGCTCGACGGCGCGCTCCGCACGGCGCTGGAGCGCGGGCGCGACCGGACGGAGAGCTAGCTCGGCCGCAGGTGTGCCACGCCGCGCGCGGAACCTCCTCGGCGGACGACTCCACGCGAGAGGGTGACGCAGGCGATGCGGCCGGACGAGACCGACGACATCGAGGGACTCCTGGGACTAGACGTGGACG
>CAZRDB010000299.1:0-2945 GCA_964598695.1 uncultured Armatimonadia bacterium | reverse complement strand
TCCCCGGCCTCGCCGACCTCACGCGCGGCGTTACCCTCCGTCTCCCGAACCTCCCCGACAAGTGGGCCGGCGTGCCCGTGGCGGAGACGCTCGGACCCCTGGTCGGCTGCCCGGTACACCTTGTGAACGATGTCCGCGCCGCGACGCTCGCCGAGCTGGTGTTCGGCCACGGCAAGGCGGCCGGGACGATGGTCCTGTTCGCGATCGGCACCGGGATCGGCGGCGGGGTCGTCATCGATGGCAAGCTCCGCCTCGGCCCGCTCGGCGCCGCGGGCGAGCTGGGCCACATGACGGTGCTCCCCGACGGTCCGCGGTGCGGCTGCGGCAGCCACGGCTGCCTCGAGGCCGTCGCGGCCGGCAGTGCGATCACGGCGCAGGGCGTCCGGCTCGTCAAGAACGGCGAGGCGCCCCACCTGCACGCGATCATCGAGGGCGACCTCAACCGGCTCCACCCCGGCGCGATGGCCGAGGCCGCCGCGGCGGGAGACGAAGCCGTCCGCAAGGTCCTGGTCCGCTGCGCCCGCTTCGTCGGCATCGCGGTCGCGAACGTGATCGTGACGCTCCACCCGGATCTGGTCGTGCTGGGTGGCGGCGTCTCCCGGATCGGCCCGATCCTGTTCGACACCGTCCGGGCAACGGTGCGTGAGCGCGTGACGATGATCCCCACGGACGGGATCCGGATCGAACCCTCGGCCCTCGGCGAGGATGCCGGGGTCCTGGGCGCGCTCGTCCTCGCGAGCCGCGGCGGCACGGTCGGGGCCTGAACGGGCCCGGAGGGAGACCGATGGACTTCACCTACGAACAGATCGCGAAGATGATCGACCACTCGCTGCTCAACCCGTCGCTGTCGGCGGATCAACTCGAGGACGGTGTCCGGCTCGCGCTCGCCTACGACGTCGCCAGCGTCTGCATCCTGCCCTACGCTCTCGACCGCTGCGCCGAGATCCTCGCCGGCAGCACCGTCCGCTCGAGCACGACGATCGGCTTCCCCCACGGTGGCCACACGACGGCCGTGAAGGTCGCGGAGGCCGAGCGGGCCATCGCCGACGGCGGCGAGGAGCTGGACATGGTCGTCAACGTGAGCAAGGTCCTCAGCGAGGACTGGGACTACGTCCGCGCCGACATCGGAGCCGTTATCGAGACGACCCACGGCGCGGGCCGGAAGGTCAAGGTCATCTTCGAGAACTGCTATCTGGAGGACTCCCACAAGGTGCGGCTGTGCGAGATCTGTGGCGAACTGCGCGCCGATTGGGTGAAGACATCGACCGGCTACGGCACGGGCGGCGCAACGCTCGACGATCTTCGGCTGATGCGGGCCCATGCGCCGGCCGACGTGCAGGTGAAGGCGGCCGGCGGGATCCGCACGCTCGACGCGCTGCTCGAGGTGCGTCAGATCGGTGTCACGCGGGTCGGCGCAAGCCGCACCCGGGACATGCTGGAGGAGTGCAAGGCCCGCCTGGGCCTCTGAGGAGAGGAAGATCGGCCATCGACGCGCTTCGCGAGAGACTGGGGGAACTCTGCTACTTAGTCGGCAACACGCCGATGCTCGCGATCGAGTGCGAGGATCGCGGACGCCGGCGTGTGGTCTTCGCCAAGGCAGAGAACCTGAACATGACCGAGAGCATGAAGGACCGCATGGCGCTGTATATCGTCCGCGCGGCCTACGACGAGGGCGCGCTCGCGCCCGGCGCCCCGATCGCCGAGGCCACCAGCGGCAGCACGGGCGTCAGCTTCTCTGCCATCGGCCGCGCGCTCGGCCATCCCGTCGTGATCTTCATGCCCGACTGGGTGAGCCATGAGCGCAAGGACCTGATGCGCAGCCTCGGCGCCGAGGTCTACCTCGTGAGCAAGGAGGAGGGCGGCGTCGCCGGCTGCATCGAGCGCTGCGAGCAGTTCGCGGCCGAGACGCCCGGCTGTTTCCTCCCCCGCCAGTTCGCGAACGAGCACAACGTCCGCGCCCACGAGGAGACGACCGGTCCGGAGATCCTCTCGCAGCTCGCCGAGTGGGACCTCACGCCCGATGCCTTCGTCGCCGGCGTCGGGACGGGCGGGACGGTCATGGGGGTCGGCCGCTACCTGCGCCGGATGTGCCCCTCCGTGAAGATCCACCCGCTCGAGCCGACCGAGTCGCCGACGCTCTCGACGGGCTGCCCGTGCCGCCCGACGCGCATCCAGGGGATCTCGGGTGAGTTCATCCCGCCGATCATCGACCTCGACGCCCTCGATGAGATCATCACCGTGGACGACGGCGACGCGATCCTCATGGCGCAGAAGCTCGCGGGCCGGCTCGGCCTGGGCGTGGGGATCAGCTCGGGCGCGAACCTGGTCGGCGCGCTCCGCGTGGCCGACACGCTGCCCGACGATGCCGTCGTGGTCACCTGCTTCCCGGACAGCAACAAGAAGTACCTCAGCACCGACCTCATGCGCGAGGAGCCGGCCAAGCCCGGCTACCGCAGCCCCGAGGTCGATCTCCTCGGTTTCCGCACGATCAAGCGAAGCTGCGCCGTGTGCGGGGGTGGGGCGTAGGGCGCCCGACGGGCCGCGATGGGCGACGTCAGGCTACTTGGCGTCTCGGCCTGGGCTGTCGTGCCAAGCGGAGGGTGGCGCCGGCGCAGTCGCGGTGCCTACCTTCGGCGTCACCGGCGGGCGCGGGATCCCCGACGCCACGAGTACGGCCAGTCCGAGGACGAGGGCAGCCACCGCAGGCCAGATGTGGCCCTCCCGGTGCACTGCCCGGCATATCAGGACCACCCCGACGGCCATCAGCAGCAGGCCCGATCCCGCGCGACCGACCGAGACATCCACCCCTGGCTTCGGGGCGCCCGAGACGTAGCCCACATGCTGGAACGGCGGCTGGGCCTCGAGACGGCCCTGAGCTTCGACGCGCATCGGAGTCACCCCCAGGCCATGGCTCTTCGGCCCAACTCCGCTAGATCCCTGCCGCC
>CAZRDB010000298.1:0-3129 GCA_964598695.1 uncultured Armatimonadia bacterium | reverse complement strand
CGCGGGTCGATGTGCCGGTGGTGGTGGGACCGTAAGGGCCGAAGGCGCGCAGGCGGGGACGGAGAGGGTTGCGCGCAGTGCCGGGCGAGGCCGGGCCTGCCGTCTCGGCAGGGCTCGCGACCGGGCCGCGCGAAGACCTAGGGGCCCAGGCGGCGCCCTCCCTCAGGGGCTCCCGGGCGTAAGGGAGTGTGCCCTCTCGCAATGGAGACCCTGCAACCGGTTCTGATCCTGCTCGCGTTCGCGCTCGCCGCCGGACTGATGATGACGCGGAAGGTCCCGGCGCTGCTCGCGCTGCCCGCGATGGCGATCGTCATCGCGCTGATCGCCGGCATGGGCTTCCGGGAGCTGCTCGACAGTGTCCTCGACAAGGGCGCGATGCGGCTCCAGGGCGCGATCGCCGCAGCGATCTTCGGCGGCATCCTCGCCCAGATCGTCCGTCGGGCCGGCGTTGCTGAATCGCTCGTGAAGCGGGCGGCCGAGCTCTCCGGCGAGAGCGCCCTGTGGGTCTCGCTCGCCCTCGGCCTCGCCTGCGTCGTGCTGTTCATCGCGCTGGGCGGGATCGGCGCGGTCATCCTGGTCGCCTCGCTGGTCTTTCCCGTCCTGCTGGCGGTCGGGGTGCGTCCCCTCGCCGCCGCGGGGCTGTTCCTGCTGTCGATGAGCGTCGGCGGGATCCTCAACGTCGCGAACTGGCAGTTCTACATCGACACGCTCAAGATCGAGCAGGCCGAGGTCCGCCGGTTCGCGCTCTTGCTGTTCGTCCCCGGCGTGGTCGCCGTCGTCCTCTACGTGCTGCTCGCCATCGCGGGCAAGCGCAGCCGGACGATGTGGGCCGACCGGGCCGAGACCGCCGCGCCGCGCGTGCCGGTGCTCGCCTACCTCACGCCGCTGCTGCCGGTGCTGCTGATCCTCTCGATGCCGCTCGTGCGCATCGTCCTCGGGCTTCTCGCCTCCCGGGCAGGCTCGACGGTGGCCGAGGTGTACGGCGAGGCCGCGAGCTGGGAGTTCCCGATCGTCCCCGCCATGCTGATCGGCGTTCTCTGGGGCGTCGCGACGGCCCCTCGCCCGGAGGCCGGCCGCGTCCAGCTTCTCACGGCCTCGGTTGTCGAAGGCATCAAGGATGTCGCGCCCGCGGTCGGACTGATGATCGGCATCGGGATGCTGTTCCTCTCGGTCACCTCGGAGCCCGTCAAGAACTGCCTCATCCACGTCGATCCCGCCACCGGGGCTGCGAGCGGACCCCTCGCGCTGCTACGGATCGGCTCCCCCTGGGTCTTCGTCGTCCTGTGGGGCGCGCTCGCGCCGCTCGCGCTGTGGCGCGGCCCGCTCAACGTCTGGGGGATGGGGATCGGGATCGCCGGCGTACTGGTCGCGGGCGGAGTTCTCCCGGCCGGCGCCGCGATGGCCGGGCTGATGGCCGTCGGCCAGGTCCAGGGGATCTGCGACCCGACGAACACGCACAACGTCTGGGTCGCCTCCAACCTCGGCGTCGATGTGCATGATATCCTCAAGAGGACGCTGCCCTATGCCTGGGGGCTGGCGCTCGTCGGGCTCGTCATCGGCGCCGCGTGCGCCTTCCCGGGAGCGTAGGGGCCGCGGACCCCACCGGGGCGCGCCCGGTTGGCGCGGTCGGCCACAGGGAGCGTCTCCGAACAGGTGGAACACACGTTGAGCGACCGGACCAGCCTCAGCACTCTCCTCAGCCTCGCCCTGCTCCTCGGCCTGGAGGCCGGCGCCCTGGCGGTCACGGGCGAGCGGGGCCCCTCGCCCGAGATCGCCGCGGAGCAGAGTCCGGCGACGCGTCCCCTCTTCGACCTGCGGATCGAGAACCGGGTCGACGGCCGGATCGAGGCGCTCCGGCCCGACGGATCGGTCGTCCGCCTCGGCGAAGTGCGCGTGCCATGCGCGACGGTCGACCCGAACGGCTACACGGCCTCGAAGTGGTCGGAGGACAGCGCGGTCTGCGGGGTCGCGGTGAATGCGATGCACATCCATGTCGCGAACAACGCCGAGAACGGCCGGGGCATCGTCTTCTCGCTGATCCCCGCCGACCTGGCCAACCTGCCCCAGGACTGGCGCAGCTACCGCAACGAGACCTCGACGATCTACACGAGCATCCGCGCCGGCGAGGGCGTCTTCGGGGGCGAGTGGACGCCCTTCAGCGGCAGCGCCGTCTCGCTC
The DNA here is from genome assembly GCA_964598695.1 of uncultured Armatimonadia bacterium. Taxonomy (GTDB): domain Bacteria; phylum Armatimonadota; class Zipacnadia; order UBA1398; family UBA1398; genus CAZRDB01. The sequence goes on along the minus strand of CAZRDB010000298.1, from coordinate 951 downwards.
GAGACGGCAACGGGAACGCGCCGGTTGCCGGCGGGATACGTCCCCAAGGCAGGCGACGTCCTCCGCATCCGCGTCGAGGAGCCCATCCCCTACCCGGTGAGCCTCGTCTTCGAGAACCGCTATGGCGGGCTGATCACGCTTGGCTACCCCGGCGGCCTCGAGCGGGCGATCGGCCAGGTGCTGCAGCCGGTGGCCGGCGTCGGCCGCTTCGAGGGCTCCCCGTTCGCGCGACCGGGGCGGATCCGCGCTGCGCATCCAGGCGTGATCTGCGTCTGCGTCTCGCTGCTCCGCGAGCTGGGCGGGTTCCAGATCGTCCCCGCCAACCACGGCATGAGCCCGGAGATGAGCTATGCGCGTGAGAAGACCCAGTGGATGGTCGTCGGGCCCGTCTCCGCGCTCGATCCCTCGTGGGAGGGCATCGCCCCACTCTTCGCGCGCTACATCCGCCCGCTCGTGACCGGCGGCGAGACGCCCGAGACGCGTCTCGGCTCGTTCCTCGTCGACTGCCGGGTGGAGGACGGCCCCTGGCAGGCTCTGCCAGTGGTCGATCTCCCGCGCGACACGCTCCCCGCGAGCGCGGCCTCGGCGCTGCGGGGCGTCACGCACATTCGGATCCTCTTCCCGCTGCGGGAGGGGGAGCAGCAGGATGGCCGGTAGTGCCACGGTGCGGGTCGGGATCGACGTAGGCGGCACCTTCACCCATGCCGTCGCCCTCGACGCCCGCGAGCTGCACGTCGTCGGGAAGGTCCGTCTCCCGACCACCCACCGGGCCGAGGAGGGCGTCGCGCGGGGAATCGTCGATGCGCTCGAGAAGCTCCTGCGCGAGTGCTCGATCGAGCCGGAACGGATCGTCTTCCTCGCCCACTCGACCACCCAGGCGACCAACGCGCTCCTCGAGGGAGAAGATCGGAAGAGCGTCGTGGAGGGAAAGGGGGGGGGGGGCGGTGGGCG
>CAZRDB010000297.1:2594-3154 GCA_964598695.1 uncultured Armatimonadia bacterium | reverse complement strand
CGAAGACCGTGATGTCGCCGTCGATGACACCGTTGCGCACCACCGTGATGTTCCCGCCGAAGACCGACACGTCCCCCTGCAGGTAGCCGGCGATGCGCGCGTCGCCCCCGACGATGGAGGCGTCGCCGATGCTGCCGGAGCCCTCGTCGAGGGTCACCGTGCCGCCGAAGACGGAGAGATCGTCCCAGCGCTCGCCCTTGGCCACGCGGAAGCTGTCGCCCGTGAGCGGCCCCGTCCGCACTACCTTGAGCGCGTCCAGATCGACCTCCACCGGTGCGGGCTCCTCCTCCCGCGCGGGCTCGCCCTCGTCCGCCTCCACGGCGGGTTCAGCGCCCTCCGGCGCTTCGACGATCACCCCGGCCGCCGCCGCCTCGCTCTCGGAGAGCGGAGGCGCCGTCGCGGCGACACGCGGCTGGTCGAGCTTGTGGATGCCGCCACGGACGACGGCGGCCGGGTCCTGCTTAAGGAATCGGCCGCGGTCGGTCGTCACGATGCTCCCGCTCACTTCGGAGCCTGGGCGCAGGTCGACGGTCGATCCGAGCGCGATCACGGAACCCTCG
>CAZRDB010000297.1:0-2584 GCA_964598695.1 uncultured Armatimonadia bacterium | reverse complement strand
CGTCCCTCGATGGTCAGCGCCGCGCCCACGACCACAACGTCGCCCGTGGTCACGGAGTCGGCGTGGATCCGGAGCATCCCGCGGTTCTGGCAGAGGCTTCCCTCGGGCGCATCGGGCGCCGGAGAGCCCTGGTAGTAGGCCCGAACGGCCTCGGCGACCCACTCCTCCGGGAGCACCACCACGCTCTTGCCGACGCGGGAGCGGGCGGCGCGCTTCAGCTCGCCCCCGATCACGAGCACCGGGCCGCTGACCACCGCGGCATCGGTCAGCTCGAGCGAGCCACCGAGGACCGCGACGCCTTGCGGTACCGCGCCGTCGACCCGGACATCGCCCAGCGCGACCGCGAGGTAGTCCTGACCGTCGACCTGCTGCTCGAAGGCTTGCGGGGAGACCGCCTCGGCGCCATCCTTCGTGCGGACGACCGTGACCGTTCCGGCGGCGGAGGCGATGCCGGCGGCGGTGCACAGCGCGACCGCGGCCAGCCCGCAGAGGAACACAAGCCCCAAGGCGAACGCGAGGGGATGGGCACGACGGGTCATTGGCGCACACCCTTTCCGGTGGGTGAGGTGACGATCGAGTAGGCGCGCGTGGCCGCAGCGATGAGGAGCAGCGCGGCGGCGGACGACCCGCTCAGCAGCCACAGGTTCACGACGAAACCGGGGCCGCCGTAGCCCAGCGCTGCCAGCGCGGAGACGGCCATCTTGGCGCACTCGTTCAGGCCGGCCAGCAGCGTGGTCAGCAGGTACGGGAGCAGACCGATGCGCCACAGTCCGACCAGGGCCAGGCCGACGGCGGCGAGCGCGCACGTGGCGCCCCAGCCGATCGACAGACCCTTGATCCACAGGGCCGAGCGCGTGGGCGCCGGGAGAGCGGCGAGGACGCGCGCCGTCAGGTCGTCCGAGACCTCCGGGACCGACAGCTCGTGCAGGTCGCCGACGGTCGCGAGCAGGGCCTCGAACAGCTCGCTGCAGGCGGAACACTCCGCGAGATGGGCGTCGAGGCGGGGCGAGCCCTCGAGGTCTCCATCGAGCAGTGCACTCATCAGGCGTTCCGACTCGGAGCACTTCATCGCAGCGCCTCCTCCCTGAGGTGGCCGAGGTACTTCGCGAGCGTCAGCCGACCCCGGTGCGCGTGGACCTTCGCCGAGTTCACGGAGCAGCCCATGATGCCGGCGATCTCCGAGAACGGCAGGCCCTCGATGTGCTTGAGAGTCACCGCGACCCGTTGACGCTCGGGAAGCTTCCGGAGGTAGCGATGGACCTGCTCCGAGGTCTCCTCGCTCTCGAGCCCAGCCTCGGTGCGCGCCTCCGAGGGGGGATCCCAGCCCTTGTCCGCCGAGAGCTGCTCGAGCGACTCGCTCGGCCTCTTCCGGCGGTGGGAATCGATCGCGGTGCGCGTCGCGATGGTGATCAGCCACGACTGGAACCGCGCGATCTCCGGGCTGAAGGCGTCCAGTCTCTCGTAGGCCTTCACGAACGTCTCTTGGGTCAGGTCCTCTGCCATCTCACGATCCCCCACGGTCCGGTAGAGGATCCCGAAGATCCTCGCCCGGTGCCGATCCACAAGCTGTGCGAAGGCCTCGCGGTCCCCGCGACGCACCCGGCCGACCAAGGCCTGGTCTGACAGCTCGTTCAACCGGCTTCCTCCGTGTCTGCCACTCGATACGCGGCCCGGTGGGCAGAGGTTACAGGGCTATTCGGGCCGGAGCGGCGAAGTCCGGCCGGGGGCGCCCGGACTCCGTCGAGGACCGAGCAGCGCCCGCCTGAAGGCGAAGGCATCGGGGGACGCGCGGCGAAGTCCCGGGTACGCGGGCATTCCTCGCGCTGGGAGATCGAATGGCGGCCGACTCGGGAGGTGCCCGGGTGAAGAGACGAGCGGCGACCCCCCGCATGCCGGGCGGGACGATCTTCACCCGCCTGCTCGTCACGATCAGCATGGTCGCCGCCGTCCCCGCGGCCGGTCTCGGCTGCGTGCAGTACCTCCGCGACCGGCAAGCCGCCGTCGAGCAGGAGCAGTCGCGCCTCGAGCAGTCGTGCCAGCGGCTCGCCGACCAGATCGACGCCTACCTCGGCGCCAACCGCGAACTCGCGCGACACCTGGCCGCGACCGAGGAGGTCCGCGGCTTCCTGGGCAACCCGGACGCCTCACCCGCGGACGTCGCCGCCTGCAACGCCTGGCTCTGCGAGCAGGAGGCGCTCACGGCCGAGGTGCTCCTCGTGTTCGTCGTCGATGGCGTCGGGGTCTGCCGCGCGACCAGCCTGCCGGACACCCTCGGAGTCGACTACACCTTCCGCGAGTACGTGCGCCGCGCGCTTGCCGGGGAGTCCTGCACGAGTGACTGGCTCGTCGGCGCCGTCACCCAGGTGAGCGGGCTGATGTCGGCAGCGCCCGTTGTCGTCGACGGTTCGATCCGGGGCGCTCTGATCGTCAAGACCTCCACCGAGCCGATCACGGACGCCGTCGAGGCCCGGACGGTGGAGGGTCGGATCGCCTACGTGATCGACCACCGGGGCATCATCCTCGCGCACGGCCACCCGCGCCACTGCTACACTACCACGATGGCGAAAACCGTGGCCGAACAGGC
>CAZRDB010000296.1:0-3306 GCA_964598695.1 uncultured Armatimonadia bacterium | reverse complement strand
AGCAGGACCAGTGCCATGCCGTACTCGGAGAGAAGACGTCGCAGCATGACCTAGCCGTTCTTGAGCGTCGGGTCCTTCTCGCCATCGGCCTTCCGGTAGAGGGTGGTCGGGATGAGCACCTCGGGCTCGACCTTCTCGCCCTCCAGATACTTGAGGATGGTCTCGACCGCGGTACGGCCGATCTTGTCGGGGTACTGGATCGGGTCGGCGTAGATCCGGCCGTCGCGGATGGCTTCCTTGCCCTCCTTCTGGCCGTCGAAGCCGATGATCTTGATCTCCTTCGTCCGGCCGGCCTTCTCGAGCGCGGCGTAGGTGCCGAGGGCGGTCGGGTCATTGATCGCGAAGATGCCGTTGAGGTCGCGGTGGGCGGTGAGGATGTCCTGAGCGACTTTGAAGGACTCATCCTTCGAGCCCTTCCCCGGCCAGGCGCCCACGATCTCGATCGGGCTCTTGGCCTCCGCGAGCGCGTCGCGGAAGCCCTTGGTCCGCTGCTGGCCCGACTCGACCTCGGGGTGGTCGATGATCGCGACCTTGCCCTTGTTGCCGAGCGCCTCCATCATCGCCTCGGCCGCCTGCTTGCCGCCGCTGTAGTTGTCGGTGGCGATGTGGCTGACGACCTTGGCGTCGCTGGCGAGGCAGGCGATATCGGCCGTGAAGACCGGGATCCCGGCCTTGTTGGCCTCCTGGATCGCCGTGCCGACGGCCTTCGAGTCGGCGGGGGTGAGGATGATCGCGACGGCCTTGCGGACGACGAAGTCCTTCACCTGCTCGAGCTGCTTGGCGGGATCGAACTCGGCCGAGGTGACGAGGACCTCGTAGCCGCCCTTCTTCGCCTCGTCGGTCACGGCGTCGGCGATCTCCTTGAAGAAGGGGTTCGTGAGCGTGAGGACCGAGATCCCGATGACGCCGCCGCCGGCGGGCTTGGCGGCCGGCCCGGTCTTGGGCGCCGCCGCGGGCGTGCCGGCCGTGGGGGTGGCGGGGGCCGGGGGCGCCGGCTTCGGGCCGCAGCCCGCGACCAGTGCGAGCACGAGCAGCACGGCGAGGGACAGGAGTGCGGTGCGCTTCATCGTTGGGCTCCTTCGCAGTCGGGCATCCGGGGCTCGCGACGAGCCCCGGCCCGGAGTAGTTCCTGGACGCGCGCCGCGAACCTCCCTCCGTGCCGGGGGCGAAGGGAGCCGTGCGCTGGGCGGTGAAGCACTCGCGGGGCCTCGGCCACCTGCGGAGGAGAGACCATGCGCCTGCTGTGCGCCCTTTCGGCACTCGTCGCGACGGGTAGCGCCCTCACGGCACTGGCGGACTCGGGCCCGGAGGCAGCCCCGATCCGCGAGGTCCGGTTTCGCCCTCTCGACCCACTCGAGTGGCGGTACCTGTACCGGGATCTCGGCTCCCAGGTCATCCGCTCGGAGCACACGCGCTTCCAAGACGGCCACACCGCCGTTGTGTACCGGTTCGCGTTCCTGCCGGCAACACGGGCGACGCTGCAGATCGGGCTGTCGGGCGAGTATCTCGTCGAACTCTCGAGCGACGGCCGGCACTACGAGACGGCCGCCGCTTCCACCTCGCGGGATCGGGCGGACCTCACCCTCGACCTCACGCCCTACGCCGCGAGCGGGCAGTTCGTCTACCTCCGCGTGGGCGACGCCAAGCCCGAGGATGGCTGGGGCGGCAAGGTCTGGGAGATCACGGTCCGCGGCCGGTTGCTCGATCTCCCCGCCCCGGCCGTTGCCAACATCACCCCGACGTTCCTCGAGCGGCGTTCGCGCCTCTATCCCCAACTCGGAAGGCCCGAGAGGCGCCTCTTCCACTTCGCGGCGCATGGGGCGACCATGGAGGAGCGGATCCTCTTCCGAACGCTCCAGGGGCTCGTCAACCGCGAGCGCAACGAGCTGCTGATCGGCGACGACGGCGACGTCGGGGGACTTCGCGCGGAGGCCGTGCGTCTCGGCTGGGCCGACGGCGTGACCGAGATCCCGGACGCCGAGGCGCTCTTCGCCCGCTACCCGAAGCGCGACGCGGTGATCTACGACCCCGCGTGCTACGGGAGCGAGAACCTCGCCGTGATGATCGGCGCGATGGAGGGGCTCGTGACGGCGCATCCCGACCTCGTGGCCCGCTACGGCCTCACGGTCCGCGAGGACCTTCGCGGCCGGTGGAAGACGGCCCTGGAAGGCTACCGGGAGGTCTACGGCCGGTACCGCGGCCGGTTCAACCGGCAGGTACTCGTGATGTGCGCTCCCTCCAAACGCCCGGCGCTCTACGACTACGCCGTGGCGCACCGGGCCTTCACCTTCTGGATCGGCGGTACCGACCGCCAGGCCCCGCATCGGTGGACGGAGGAGGAGTGGTTCGAGCGCGTCCTGTCGGCCGACTTCCCGGTCAACATCCCGATCCTCGGGTACCCGCAGGTGGAGCCGGAGGACGGAATCGGCGAGAACCGAGGCGTCGCGCTGTTCTCGCGCTGCGGCAAGTTCCTGGTCCCGACCGACCACGTGGGCAACCTCTCGCTGCTCTCGGCCTACCCGCACGCCCGAGGGCGGATCACGATCCCCAAGCATCAGGCGCCTCCGCTCGATCGGGGCAAGGTCTACGCCGCGCTGGTGCTCTCCGACGGCGACAACCTGGTCCTCTGGACGGGGCCCGACTCCTTCATGTTCTCCTATCTCCGGCGGATGCGCGGGGACGGCCCGCGGACCTTCGGCGTGTCGTACACCCTGGGTCCGTCGATCGTCGACCTGAACCCACTCGCCGCGAGCCTCGTCAACGACGCCCTCGAGCCCCCCGACAGCATCGGCTGCGCCGTCTCGGGCGTCGGGTGCATGTACATGTCGGGCTACGCGGAGAACTTCGGGGGCGAGCGCGAGCGAGTCGTGCGCGAGTACGTCGATCTGACCTCGCGGTACATGGCGTACGCCGGCGAGCACTGGAGCTGGATCATGGACTACGGCGGCCCCGGATCGGAGAGACTCCGGGAATACGCCCGACTGGTCGGAGGCTCCGCGCTGATGGGTGGCTACGGGCGCGAGACGACCGATCCCGCGGAGACGGCGGAGGAGGTCGGGCCGATGGTGGCGTTCCACTCCGTGAGCCGAGCCGTGGAGAAGGAGGAGGTGCTGCGCGATGTGCAGCGCGTGACCGACGCCGGCGCGAGACCGCTGTTCCTCCACGTGTTCCTCAGCAACTGGAGCGTGGACCCGGCCGAGTGCCGTACGCTCGCCGAGGAACTCCAGGCTCGGGGGATCACGATCGTCACACCCGAAGCGCTCGCCGCGCTGTTCCGGCAGGCGAGCGCCGGGCCGTAGCCCGCGG
>CAZRDB010000295.1:0-3458 GCA_964598695.1 uncultured Armatimonadia bacterium | reverse complement strand
GGTAACCGAGGCGGGCGGCGCACGACTCGCTCACCACGATCGCGTCCTCGAACGTGTCGCCGCCGAACGGCATGTACGCGGTCAGCAGGCTCCGGCCGCACCAGACGCCGGGCTCGTCGGGCTCGCGCCCAGTGCGCACATCGGCCGGCTCGGGGACCTCGGGCGGCAGCCACTGGCGCATCATGTTTGCCCCCATGAGCGCGCGGATCGGGTCGGTGTGCTCGAGCAGGGGCGCCAAGCTCGCGGCGAGCCCAAGGCCGCCCGGCTCGGTCGTCGGGAGCAGACGGCACCCGTCGATCCGAGCCCCCAGGGCGATCGTGAAGACCTTGCCGCAGTTGGGGCCCTCCGGCGCCTCAACGGGGCAGACGCGGCCCACGTGGCTTCCGTGCACCCCGGGCTTGGCGCCGAGGACCAGCAGACGGCGCAGATGCGTGTGGTGGGAGAGCCAGTTCGTGCCATCCACAACCTGGGCCGTCGGCTCGCGCAGCAGGAACTCGCGGAGCCAACGCTCGAGCGGCAGCCAGGCCCCAAGGAGGGCGTCGTCCCACGGCAGCTCCTCCGGCGCCTCGCCCAGCCGGCGCTCGATGTACGAGAGGACCTGCTCGCCGATGCAGCGGATCTCGGCCCCGGCGAGGTCGATCCCGGAGGCAGTCGGCACGACAACGCGCCGCGCGCCAGCCAGCTCGAGCGTCCCGTCGAGCACGGGAGCGGGCAGCTCGTAGGTCGCGGAGGCCATCGAGCCGGCCCCGACTGCGAGGCGGACCCGGGCGGATCCGGGCGTCGTGCGCTCGACCGCGTATTGCCGGAGGGGGAGCCGGCGAGCCAGCAGCCCGGGGAGGGTCTCGTCGAGCAGCCGGTCGTACGACTCGGCGTGCCAGGGAGCGCCGTACTCGGAGGCGGTCAGTCTTCCCATTCGGAGGACACTTCCTTCCATCGCTGGGCAAGCAGCTTCCGTGCGTAGTGGAGGCGCGACTTGACGGTGCCCCGCGGCAGCGCGAGCGAGGCGGAGACGCCTTCGAGGTCGTTGTCGAGCAGCAACGCAAGGCGCACCACCTCACGCTTGGGCCGCGGGAGGCCGTCGATGAGGCCCTCGAGCAGACGCGTCCCCTCGGCCTGTTCCGCGGCATCCTGTGGCAGCGCCTCGCGGCCCCCGAGGAAGGCCGCCGGCTCGAGCGCGATGTCATCGCCCTCGAGCGACACCTCGCCGAGGCGAGCGCGCCGACGGCCGGTGCTCTGCACGTGATTGAGCGCGAGGTTGGTAGCGACGCGGAGGAGCCATCCCCGGCAGCTTCCGCGGCCCTGCCACTGGTCGGCATGGGTCCAGAGCCGGAGCAGCGTCTCCTGCGTGAGATCGCGCGCCGCCTCGGGGTCGCGCAACATGCGCACGAGGTGCATCCGGAGGGGTGTGCGGTAGCGCTCGCAGAGGGCGTCGAACGCCTCCACGTCGCGCTGCCGGACTCTCTCGAGCAGCTCCTCGTCGGGTGCGAGCATCGCGGAACCCTCTCGACGGTGGGCAGGGCGCGGATCGGGGTCGGGCCGCCCGGCGGCCAGTCGGTAAGTGCGGGGGAGGCGCCTCCACTGTGCACGGACAGTACGAGCGCCGCGTCGGTTCACGCGATCTGCCCTCAGCCGCCGAGCGCACGAAGAGGGCGCCGCGGCAGCGCCGCGGCGCCCTGACTTCCCCCGACGTTCGGACCGACCCGCTACCGCACGATCTCGAGCACTGTCCCAGTTCGAGCGTCCAGCGCCACGCGCGCGGCGCCCGCCGGCGCGAGGTTCTGGTCCGGGTCCGCGCCCCAGACCGCGTCGGAGGGCCCAGCGATCACCAGCGTGCCTGCCTCGCTCGTCACGGCTCGGGTCGCCGCCCCGCTGGCGACGGCGGACGCCAACACGGAGGTGATCCGTCCGGTCGTCGCGTTGAAGATGACGATCGCCGACCGCGTGGCCGTCCGGCCCGGGGTGCTCCACACCCGCGGGGACACCCCGCGGCCCACGTCCTCCCGGACCGCGTCGATCTGCGTTGCCTCGATCTCGACGCCGGCCAATGAGGAGCCCGTGTTCTCGAGGGCCACCATCGAGATGCTCGACCACATGGAGGAGAGGACATCGACCGTTACCGCCTCAACAAGGCCATCGGGGCTCACCCCCACGATGGCCAGCGGTCGGGCCGATCCAAAGGGAGGCTCGGAGCCGCCATCGGAGCGAGTCGACCCCACAAGGCAGCGGAGCGTCGTGGGCCGCGGGCACCACGCCGGACTGCCGCCGTCGCCGAAGACCTCGAGGACATCCTGGTACTCGCCGGTGATCAGCGATTGCGACCGAATCGCCCCCGTCCCCACACTGTAGGCGAGACGCGTGCCATCCGGCGAGAAGCAGGGCGACGCGGGGTTCGGCAGGGCTTCGCTGCGGGTGATCTCACCCGCTCCATTGGCGGACATGGTGTAGACCCGCGACTCCATGTGGCGATAGGAGACGAAGGCGATCTGGCGTCCGTCCGGCGACCACGCGGCGTGCCCGTCGGGGTCGTACGTGTCGGTCAGGCGAGTGGGGCGGGCGCCGTCCCGACCCATCATCCAGATGTCCTCCTGCCCCCCATGGGTGCTTCCGTAGACGATGCGACGCCCGTCAGGCGACCAACGGGGCAGCCGCTCGTCGGATCCCGCCGCATTGGTCAGGTTGACGGGCGCCGACCCATCCGCGTTCATGCGCCAGATCTCGTAGTTCCCCGTCCGGTCGCTCTCGAAGACGATCGCGCTCCCATCGGGCGAGAAGTCGGCGTAGTCGTCGTGTGCGGGGTGTTGGGTCAGGCGCACGATGTCGCTGCCGTCGGCGGCCATGCTGTAGATCTCGGTGTTGGTCCCACTGACCTGACAGGAGAAGACGATTCGTGCGCCATCGCGGGAGTACTGGGGGTTGGTCTCGTCGTAGGGCCACGTCGTCAGGCGCTGCCAGCCGCTCCCGTCCTCTCCGATCACGTAGACATCGCATGAGCCGGCGGCCGCGCTGACGAACGCCAGACGGCCGTAGCCCACGGTCGTGAGCCGCGTGATCTGCGCGCCGTAGTAGCCCGTGAACAGCAGCGGCGAGATGTTCGGCGAACCGATCTGGACGTGCTGGAGCCCCGAAGCGCCCTCGATCCGCACCGTGCCGAAGTCGTAGCTCACGGTTGCGTCGGAACCGGGTGGGCCGCCTCCGCCGCAGCCCAGCAGGAGCAGGGCTGCGAGTGCGGCGATGGTCAGCGAGCGCAGCATAGCAGTCACCTCCAAGGAGCCTCGGCTCCACTCACCGCTCCACACGAACGGGCACCCCTGTGGCCGCATCGAGCACCACGCGCGCGGCGCCCGCAGGCGCCAGGTTCCGGTCGGGGTCCGCGCCCCAGACCGCATCGAACGGCCCCGTGAGCACCAGCGCATCGCCCGACACGGCCGCAGCAGCCCGCGCGCTCGAGAGTGCCGTGG
>CAZRDB010000294.1:0-3458 GCA_964598695.1 uncultured Armatimonadia bacterium | reverse complement strand
GCAACCGCCTCGGGTGGTGCGGAGGGGCAACCCTCCGCAGGTTGTCGCTCTTCGCCCTTGCCCGCGGGAACTTCCGAGAACTGCTCTAGATGGTGAAGTCCGGCGCTCCGGCGAGGGCCAGTGCCCGCTCCCGCTCGGCCAGCTCCCGCAGGGTCACCGCGTGGAGCACGCCGGCGGCGGCCTGGGCCGCCCGGGCCAGCACCTCACCCACCGCGCAGCGTCCGGGACGCATGCAGCCCTCCGATTCGGCCTCGGCCCCGCCGCCCTCGCGCTCCGTTCGGCCCGTCAGTGCCTCGACCACCTGGCCGAAGGTCACCTGGCCGGGGTCACGCACGAGGTGGTAGCCCCCGCGGCTGCCCCGGGCCGACTGCACGAGGCCGGCGACGCGCAGGTCGTGGAGGATCCCCGCGAGGAAGCGGGGCGGGATCGACCGCGCCTCCGCGATCTCGCTGGCGGGGACAGGACCCGCCTCGCCCCGGATCGTCAGCTCCAGGAGGGCAAGAAGGCCGTAGTGGGCTCGTTGGGAGATCTGCAGCACGCGAATCATCATCTTTCTGATAGTATTAGTGCTGTATTGCTGCCCGGCATGTCAAGGGGCAACTCGCACTGCCGGGGTTCGGGTTGACAAACCACGCCACCGTCGGAGAACCTGGGGGTGGGATGGCCGTGCGCGACGTGAGAGGAACCCCACGATGTACCCCGAGCTAGCGGGGAAGCACGCCCTGGTCACCGGCGCCACGCGCGGATTCGGCAAGGCGATCGCGATGCGCCTGGCCCGAGAGGGCGTCAAGGTCGTCGTCAACTTCCGGCGCTCCAAGACCGAGGCCCTCAGCGTCGTCGAGGAGATTCAGGCCGCCGGCGGCTGGGCGATCGCCCTGCGCGGGGACGTGGGCCGCGAGGAGAGCCTCGAGAAGCTGTTCGGCGAGATCCGGGACGAGATGGGTCAGCTCGAGATCCTCGTGGCCAACGCCGCGTTCGGGGTGCCGGGCAGCCTGACCGAGACGACCGCGCACCACTGGGAAGTCACCATGCACGCCTCGGCCTACTCGTTGCTGGCGATGACCCAACTCGCGCTCCCGCTGATGAGCAGCGGCTGGGGCCGGATCGTGAGCATCACGAGCGAGGGGGGCCAGCGGGTTCTGCCGGGCTACGGCGTCGTCGGCGTCGCGAAGGGCGCGCTCGAGAGCCTGACGCGCAGCCTCGCCGTCGAGCTGGCCGAGCGCGGGATCCTCGCCAACGGGGTCCTCGCCGGCGTCGCCGACACGCGCTCGATGCGCAGCATCCCCGGCTCGGACCTCATGCTGGAGAGCGCGTTGCGCAGCACGCCGGCCGGACGGGTGATCGTCCCCGAGGACATCGCCAACGCCGTCGCCTTCCTCGTCTCGAACCAGGCGTCGATGATCATCGGTCAGTTCCTGGTGGTCGATGGCGGCTTCGGGATCATGCGGTAGGCGGCTCAATCGAGCTGCAGGAGCAGGCCCTTGAGGTACTCGCTCTTGCGGAACGAGCCGAGGATCGGGTGGTCGGCCGGCTGGCCGAGCCGCTCGACGATCCGGCCCTCTCGCCGCGCGAGCGACTCGAAGACGATGCGGTCGAAGCTCACGCGATCCATCGACCCGCTGCACGAGAAGGTCGCGAGCAGCCCGCCCGGCGCCACCAGCCGCGCGGCCAGCCCCTGGAGACTTCGATAGGCCTGCTCCGCGGCCTCGCGGCCCGCACCGGGCGGGAGCAGCTTCGGCGGGTCGAGAATCACGAGGTCGTACCGTTCCCCCGCACGTCCGCGCGCCCGTAGGGCGTCGTACGCGTCGGCCTCGACGGGCGTCGCCGATTCGGCGCACTCGGCCAGGGCGAGGTTCTCGCGGGCGAGCGCCAGCGCGGAGGCCGAGGAATCGATCAAAGTGGCGTGGCTCGCGCCGGCCCGGAGACAGGCGACACTGAAGCCGCCGGTGTACGAGAAGACATCGAGCACCGAGCGTCCCGTCGCGTGGTCGGCGATCCGCCGCCGGTTCTCGCGCTGGTCGCAGAACCAGCCGGTCTTCTGACCCTGGCGCGGGTCGAGCCGGAAGCGCAGGCCGTACTCGACGATCTCGATTCGCTCAGGGGCCTCCGTGCCGCACAGGGGCGTCAGGCCCCTCTCCTCCCGGACTCCGGCCCCGGCGAGGCCGAGGCGAGCGCAAAGGGCCTCGGCGACGGGCGCCAGCGCCCCGCGCAGGGCCTCGCACTCGAGCGTGACCACCAGCCAGTCGGCGAAGCGGTCGGCGATGAGCCCCGGCAAGCCGTCGGACTCGGCGAAGACGACCCGGTAGGCATCGTTCTCGGCGGCGAAGGGGAGCGCGAGGCGGCGCTCGGCGGCGGCCAGGGCTCGGGCGACGAAGAAGCCGAAGTCGATCGTGTCCTCCGGCTCCCAGCTCACGAGGCGGACGGGGAAGCGGGTCTCCCCCGTCCACAGGCCCCAGGCGAGGAACCCGCCATCGTCGCCGACCAGTCGTATGGGATCGCCGGTCACGGGATGGCCCCGGAGCCGGTCGAGCATCCCCGCGTCGACGACGGGCGAGCGACGGAGCACCGATTGCCGGTGCTGCTTCGGTACGGTCGCGGAGTGGGCCATGGGACGCTCCCGGGGGAACCGTCTAGACGGGCTTGCGGAAGCTGGCGACGGTCATCTCGGCGAGGCCGGTCTCCTCGCTGAACTTGCGGATGACCCAACTGTCAGCCACCTCGCCGAAGAACACCTCGGCGGTTGCGAAGACGGTGGCGGCGTCGAGCTGCCCGCCGATCACGCTGCCGTCGGAGCGACCGAGCACGGCATGGAGCCGTAGCGAGCTGTCGGTGCCGCCGAGCGGGACCAAGTTGCCGGAGAGCGCGAGGATGGTGAAGGGGCCGGCCTCCTCGGTGCTCTGCCAGGCCGAGGCGTCGAGCGGCAGCGTCGTGCCCTCGCGCAGGCTGCGAAGCTGCACGTCGCGGACCGAGCCGACGCCCGAGACCACCACCATGCGGCGCACGCCCTTGACGGAAGCCGCGTTGCAGAGGGCCCCGAAGAGGTCATCCCCCGGGCAGAAACGGGCCAGGTGCAGCGTGCCGAGGCGGGCGCGCTCGATGAACGGGTCGAACAACGGCCTCCTCCTCTCCTGCGTCGGCTGCCGGATGCCCGGCAGGCCCCGCTATGTTCGGCGCGACGCCGGGCGACCCTCCCCAAGTGCGCGGAGGGCGCCGGCAAGGGCGCCCTCCGAAACGTCGTGGACCGGCTCGCGGCCGGCGCTAGGCGTTCTCCATGACGTTGGTCTCGATCTTCGAGAGGTCGGAGATCCCGACGCCGCGCTCCTGGGCGACCTGGAGATAGGCGGGGGGCCGGCCGGCCTCCGCGAGGCTGGGCATGCCACGGCGCGCGCGCTCCTCCTCGATGATCCGGGTCCCGACCGCATCGTGCGCGGCCATGTCGCGCGCGGCCATGATCGAGT
>CAZRDB010000293.1:0-3525 GCA_964598695.1 uncultured Armatimonadia bacterium | reverse complement strand
TCACACAGGTGGGCGAGGCCACCGAGCGCGCGCTGGCGCTCGAAGAAGGCGCGGAGAATAATTTAAAAACCCATTTTACCCTTAATAAACTGTGTCCCCCAAAAAACCCTGGACCCCCGCGGGACCCCCGGGGACCACCAAACCATCCCCGCGAGAGAGATGCGGCTCGCGCGGCTCGAGACGCTCCGCCGGCAGGGCCGCGATCCGTTCGCGCAGACCTCGTTCGACCGCAGCCACACGACGACCGAGATCCTCGAGCGGTTCGAGGAGCTGGAGGGCTCGACCGTGCGCCTCGCGGGGCGCCTCGTCGCGCGCCGGGGACACGGCAAGGCGACCTTCCTCGATCTCGCCGACGCGGCCGGCCGGCTGCAGGTCTTCGCCGCGCTCGATGCGCTCGGCGAGGAGCGCTACGCCGATCTCGACCTGCTCGACCTCGCCGACTTCATCGGCATCACGGGCGAGGTCTTCCGCACGCGCCGGGGCGAGATCAGCGTGCGCGCGACCGAGATCACGCCGCTGACCAAGGCGCTGAGCGCGCTGCCGGAGAAGTTCCACGGCCTCAAGGATGTGGAGGTCCGCTTCCGCAAGCGCTACCTCGACCTGGTCGCCAACCCGGAGGTCCGGGAGCTGTTCTTCCAGCGCGGCCGGATGATCGACGCGATCCGCCGGCTGTTCGCCGAGCGCGGTTTCCTCGAGGTCGAGACCCCGATGATGCAGCCGATCGCCGGCGGGGCCACGGCGCGGCCGTTCGTGACCCACCACAACGCGCTCGATCTGGAGCTGTACCTGCGGGTCGCGCCGGAGCTGTACCTCAAGCGGCTGGTGGTCGGCGGCTTCGAGCGGGTCTTCGAGATCAACCGCAACTTCCGCAACGAGGGCATGGACCGCAACCACAACCCCGAGTTCACGATGCTGGAGGCCTACCAAGCCTACACGGACTACAACGGGGTGATGGAGCTGGTCGAGGCGATCGTCACGCGGGCCGCGCAAGCGGTCAACGGCGGCCTCACGATCACCCGCTCGGGCCAGGAGATCGACCTCACGCCTCCGTGGCGCCGACTGAGCATCCCGGACGCGCTCGCGGAGTACACCGGCATCACGATGGACCGGCTCGACTGCGACGCCTCGGCGGCCCGCCTCGCCCAGGAGCGCGATCTCAACCTCGACGCCGCCCCGACCGTCGGCAGCGTGCTGAAGAAGCTGCTCGACGAGTTCGTCGAGCCCCACCTGATCCAGCCGACCCACCTCACCGACCATCCCGTGGTCATCTCCCCGCTCGCCAAGCGCCACCCGGACCGGCCCGAGCTGACGCAGCGGTTCGAGAGCTTCGTCGCGGGGATGGAGCTGGCCAACGCCTTCTCCGAGCTGAACGACCCGCTCGACCAGCGCCAGCGGTTCGAGCAGCAGGCCGCGGAGAAGGCCTCGGGCGACGATGAGGCCCACCCGTGGGACGAGGACTTCCTCGAGGCGCTCGAGCTGGGCTTCCCGCCCTCCGGAGGGCTCGGGATCGGAATCGACCGCCTCTTGATGCTCCTCACCGACACGCACACGATCCGCGAGGTCATCCTCTTCCCGCTCATGCGGCCCGAGGAGTAGGCCGACGGGAGCCTACCGGACGGGAGCGGCCTCCGGCATCGGGCGCCGCTCCACCGGTGAGGCAGGCCCCGCGCCCCGCGTGATCGTCGACCGCGCCCGCGGAAGGGAGTCGGCCACGTCGGCCGCGAGGATCCCGATCTCCCCGCCCAGCCGCTCCGCCGCGAGGGCCGCCGCCCAACCGTGGAGGTAGGCGCCGGCGCAGGCCGCCTCGTAGGCCCCGAGGCCCTGCCCGAGCAGCGCCGCCACCAGGCCCGTGAGCACATCACCCATGCCGCCGGAGGCCATCCCCGGGTGGCCGGTGGGGTTGATCGCCACGCGGCCGTCCGGCGCGGCAACCACCGAACGGGCGCCCTTCAGCACCACTGCGGCCCGGTAGCGCACGGCGGCCGTGCGGGCGGCCTCCGCGCGGTCGGCCTGCACGGCCGCGACCGTACAGTCGAGCAGCACCGCCATCTCGCCGGGGTGGGGCGTCAGAACCGTCGCCGGCCGCGGCGACTCGCCGGGCGACCACTCGGGCAGTGCGAGCAGGCCGTCGGCGTCGACCACGACGGGGCACGGCGCATCGTCGAGCAGGTCGCGAACGGCGGCGAGGGTATCGGCCATCCGGCCGAGCCCTGGCCCGACGGCCAGCGCGTCACAGCCCGCAGCCCGCTCCAGGAGCGCCGGGACGGAAGCGCGGTCGAGCCACGCGGGGCAGCACGCGAGCGGCCAGGTCATCGCCTCGAGGAGGCGCGTCTCGACCGAGGCGCAGACTGAGGAGGGCACGGCCACCGTCACGAGCCCGGCGCCGCCCCGGCAGCAGCCCCGCGCCGCGAGGCAGGCGGCACCGGTGAGCCCGGTGGAGCCGGCGACGAGCAGCACGCGGCCGGCATCGCCCTTGTGTGCCTCGGGGGAGCGGGGGGGGAGCATCGCCGCGACGCGCGCCGGCTCGAGCAGCTCGGCCGCGCCCTCGTCGACCAGGTCGGGGGGGATCCCGATGTCGACGCAGACCACGCGGCCCGCGTGCGCGGCGCCCGGGTGGTGTAGCAGCCCGAGCTTGGGCAGTGCGAAGGTCACGGTCACGGCGGCCTCGATCGCGACCCCGAGCACGACGCCGCGGTCGGCGCAGAGGCCGGAGGGGAGATCGACGGCCAGAACAGGCCGTCGCGCCGCGTTGGTCGCCCGGATCCATGCCGCGAGAGGCTCGGCGACCGGGCCGGAGAGCCCCGTCCCAAGGAGCGCGTCGACCACGAGGTCCGCCTCGAGCAGAGCGGGAGGGAGGGCCTCCGCTGTCGGGCGCTCGACCACGCCGCCGGCCGCGCGCAGGGCCTCGAGGGCGAGCGCCGCGTCGCCCCGGACCTCGCCCGGGTCGAAGGAGCACAGAACGCGCGGCCGGTGGCCGGCCTCGGCGAGCAGGCGGGCGATGACGAAGCCGTCGCCGCCGTTGTTGCCCTTGCCACAGAGGAGCAGGACGCGCTTGCCGGGCTCCCCGAGCAGCTCGAGCGCCACGCGCGTCGCGCCGGCGCCGGCCCGCTCCATCAGGAGGACCCCCGCCACGCCGCGCTCCTCAATGGTCCGCCGGTCCATCTCCCGCATCATCGCCGCGGTGACTGCCCTCATGCGCGAACGCCTCCTCCGGCGCGATCTCCCGCGCTCGCTCGACCAACGCGGCGTGGATCTCGGGTGCGTAGGCGAACGGCGTGTCGAACGTCGCGCCCGGCCGCAGCAGTGCCGACTCGCGCCCTTCGCCGGTGGCGAGGAACAGCTCGGTCGGCGCCGCGGCGGTGATCCGTGCTGCCTGCTCGACCGGGTCGAGCAGCACCTCACACGGCGTGCTGGCCTCGATGTACAGGTCGCCGATGGCAAGCCGCTCGAGGCCCGCGAAGCCTAGGAAGCCGCCGAGCACCCAGGCTTCGGTCCGCACCTCGATGGGGCCCTCGAGCCCGAGGG
>CAZRDB010000292.1:0-3734 GCA_964598695.1 uncultured Armatimonadia bacterium | reverse complement strand
GCGAGGCTGGGTCCGGCAGAGCGTGGAGGCGCACATCCGCGCCGATCGCGTCCGGCTCGGGCGAGGCTGGCGGCCGTGTCGCGCGTGTGGGGCCCTGACCGCCCCGGAGGAACCGGGTGGCGTCTGCGCCACCTGCAAGCTGCAGGGCCGCGGGGCAACCGACGAGGCCCGCAACGGAGGTTCGGGCCAGGCGTCTGAACCCACGGATTCGATCGGAGGGAAGTGAGGCATGACGACCCAACCTCGCTCCGGCGCGAGAGTGCCGGGGCTCGTGTGGATCGTGCTCGGCGTCGCGCTGCTGTCGACCTTGGTCGGCCTCGTGATGGGCTGCGGGAGCGGCCCTGGGGTGACGCAGGCAACGGCCGTCCTGCTGGCGACGGTGCGCGTCTCAGGGAGCGAGGGCAAGACGACCATCGTCTCGGCCTCCTTCGTTCCCGAAGCCCCGGCAACGCTCACCTGCCCGTCGGGCGCCACCCTCTCGGTCTCCGAGGCCGACGGCGGCGACGGCGCGAGCGCCACACCGCGCCTCGACATGGGTGGGCTGCAGGTGGACACCCCGATGGTCATCAACAGCACCGGCACGACCGCCGTGACGCTGTCGTCGTCCACCAGTGGATCGGTCTTCACCCTCTCCGATGGCTACGACCACTCGCTCACCTTCAAGTCGCTGTCACTCGAGTTCCAGAACCGTGGTCTCGCCGACACCAACCTGCCCACCACCGCCCGGCTGGTCGTCCCCCTGCGGGGCGCCCTCCGGAGCTTGGCCGAGCTTCGTGTGGAAGGCGCCGCCCCGGACCAGGTCGGCAATCTCGCGGTCAGCTTCAGCGCGGGCGGCAACGTCTCGCTCACCGCGACGGCCGACGCGAACGGCGTGCTCCACTTCACCACCGCCGACACCGCATTCGTGGGCGACCTGAACACCGCGAGCATCGAGTTCCCCGCGGAGTCCTCGCCCTAGTCGCGTCCACCGAACGGATCCAACCTTGCTCCGCGCTCTCTCGATCGGCGGCGTGTCCGTCGATCCACCGCTGGTGCTGGCCCCAATGGCCGGCGTGACCTCGCCCCCCTTCCGGCTCCTGTGCCGGGAGCTGGGCGCGGGGCTCGTCTGTGGCGAGATGGTCTCCGCGATGGCGCTCCACTTCTCGAGCCGCCGAAGCCTGCGCATGCTCGAGACCCGCGAGGCCGAGCGGCCGGTCTCACTCCAGGTCGCGGCCGGCAACCCCGAGGTGGCGGTCTCCGGAGTTCGGGAAGCCGTCGCGGCGGGCGCCGACATCGTCGACCTCAACTTCGGCTGCCCGGTGCCCAAGGTCCGCAAGTCCGGCGCCGGCGCCGCGATCCTCCGCGACCTCGGCCTGGCGCGGGAGGTGCTTGTGGCCGCCGTCGAGACCGCCGCGCCGACTCCCGTCACCGTCAAGATCCGCGCGGGCTGGGACGATCGCTCGGTCTGCTTCCCGGAGGTGGGCCGGATCGCTACCGAGTCAGGAGTCGCCGCGGTCGCCTTCCACGGCCGGACCGCCGAGCAGATGTACACCGGCCACGCCAACTGGGAATGGATCGCGCGACTCGTGGCCGAGTGTCCCCTGCCCGTCATCGGGAACGGGGACCTCCACACCGGCGACGACGCCCTGCGGATGCTCGAGCAGACGGGTTGCGCCGGCGTGATGGTCGGGGGCGAAGCCAGGGGCAAACCGTGGGTGTTAGGGGAGTTAGCCGGGGCGCTCCGCGGCACGGAGGCGCCGCCCTCTCCGACGTGGCCCGAGCGCCTCGCCCTCGGCTGTCGGCTGTGCGAGGGGCTCGCCGAGTACCACGGCCCCCAGCTCGGGGTTCTCCATGCCCGCTCGGCGCTCGGCGCGCTCGCCCGGGGGATGCCCCAGGCCGCGCGCTTCCGCGAGCGCGCCCACCGCCTCGGCAGCCTGGAGGAGATCCACGCCCTCCTCCGCGAATACGCCGAGCAGTTGTGACCGCCTCCCGCCGGGCCCCTCCCGGCGGCACGCCGGGGAGCGATGCCGCATGGCCGACAAGAGGCTGGGACGTTACCTCCCGCGGGCGGAGTTGGCTCGCTGGGGGGCGACCGTGCTCCACGAGGCCACCGATGAGCACCTGCAGCGTGAGGTGCTGGTGCTGCGCGCGCCCGGGGTCGAGGCGGAGACCGTCGCGGCCGGCCGCGTGCTGGCGCGACTCGCGCACCATGGACTTCCGGCGCTGCTCGATCTGCGCGAGGAGCAGGGGCATCCCTTCCTCGTCCTGGAGCGCCCGGAGGGCCGGCGGCTCTCGGACAACCTCGAGCTGGCCGGTCCGCTCGCGCCCGCCCCGGCCGTCGACGCGGTCCGTCAGGTCCTGGAAGCGCTTGCGTACGCCCACGGACAGGGCGCCTACCACGGCAGCCTCGACCCGAGCTACGCGGTCCTCTCGGCAACCGGACGGATCGCCCTCCTCGGTGTGAGTCGCGACCTGCCGGTCGACCCGACCGAGCGCGCCGACCGCGTTCGCGACGACGTGCGAGCCGCCGCGGGGCTGCTCTGTGCCGCGATCGGCGTCCGACCCGCCCTGCTGCCGGCCTCGACCAGCCTGCCGCCGCGGTTGGTCGAGGCGCTCACCCGCGCTCTGCGCGGCGATCTGCCCGATGCGGGAGCCTTCCTCGCCGAGCTGGCACACCCCGGGCTCCTCGCTCGCCCCAGGGCGGGAGCACCGGTGGAGGCCGGTGCGGTGGAGGAACCAAGCCCGAGCCGCGCGGCGTTGATCGCGCTCGGGACGGGTTCGGCCCTCGCGCTGGTGGCGGCGCTGCTGGCGCTGGTCTCGTTGGGGATCCTGAGCGCGGCGGCCTCCGGCGCGGCGATCGTCGCGGGCGAGCGCAGGCGTGGCGCCGTCGGCGTCGCCGTGGGCCTCCTCGCCGCCCTCGGCGCCTGGTGGGCCGGCGGGAGGATGTAGCATGTGGTCCGGAGGAGGGGCTGCGCCGTGGGCGTCCACCTGAAGAGCGTCACACTCCAGAACGTGTTCAGCTTCGGCCCGGAGCCGCAGACGCTCGAGCTGCGCCCGCTCAACGTGCTGATCGGCACGAACGCCTCGGGGAAGTCAAACTTCGTCGACGCGCTCGCTCTACTCGCCTCGTGCGCGCAGGACCTCCAGGCCGGGATCTGGGACGCGGGCGGCGTGGAGACCCTCTTCTATAACGGGACGAGCGAGCCGCTGCGGTTGGAGGCGGTCCTGCCACCGTGCGGGCTCGGCGTGTCCGGTCCCCTGCCACTGCGGCACGTCCTGGCACTTGGCCGGGCCGGTGGCGGCTGCGAGGTGCAGGCCGAGGGGATTGGTCCCCGGGTCCTGGAGCAGCCGCGCGAGGATCTCTTGCCGTGGTATGACTACGCGGGGGGGGTGCCCTTCCTCCCGGTTGGTCCGGGCCTGGTCGAGGGTGACGAGGCCCTCAACGCTCTCGACGAGTTGGGCAAGCAGGCGGAGCTGGCTCTTCGGGGCTGGCGCCTCGACACGGGTCAGTCGGTGCTGCGGCAACGCACGGAGGCGATGCTGTACCCCGCACTCGCCTACGTACGCGAGGCCTATGGGGCGATCCGCGTCTACAGCGACTGGGACTCAGGCCGCCGGTCGATCCTGCGGCGCGCCCAGGACACCCACCTGCCCTCGAAGTGGCTCTTGCCCCGTGCGGAGAACCTCGGCCTGCTCGTCGGCAACATGCCGACCTGGGCGACCTGGGAGCGGATCGAGGAGGCCCTGGGTCGCTT
>CAZRDB010000291.1:0-3863 GCA_964598695.1 uncultured Armatimonadia bacterium | reverse complement strand
CGGCCTCCTCGCCGGTGAGCGCGCGGTCGTAGACCGCGACCTCGGCGAGCTTCCCCTGGAGGCTCGCGAAGCCGTCGTTCCTGCCCCCGACGAAGAGCGGCGCCGCCCCATCGGCGGAGCCTGATGGGAGATCGCCGACCAGCTCCGGCGTCGCCGCACCGTTCAGGTACACGGCAAGGCGGAGGCCGTCTCGCACGACCACCACGTGGTTCCAGCTCTCGGGGGCGATCTCGGTACGGCCGACCACCTGTGCGGCGGCATCGCCGTTGTAGAAGAACAGCCGGCCCGGGGCCACGGTGTCGGGCGCGCTGGTCCCGCTGAGGCCCAGGCTGTCGCCGGGCGCGCCCTCGGGACCCTCGGGGCCGCGCGACAGCAGGTAGCCCGTGACCGGCCGCGCCGTGTTGGGCAGCGCGTTCAGGAACCAGAACTCCACGCTGTACGCCCCCCGCAGGCCCTCCAGGGCCGCTCGGATCCGCCCACCGGCGAGCCCCGCGGCGTGGGTCTGCCCCCGCGGCCGCTCGCCGGGCACAACGGTGACGCCGTCCTCGCAGGCGGCCTCGTTCGTGTGGCCCGTGGCGTCCACGAGCGCGCGGCCCTGCAGGGCATCCATCCGCCACCAGGCCACCGGACGCGAGGCCGAGACCGCCTCGGCGTACCCCGCCGCCAGCTCGGGGCCGACGGTGTCGACGGCGGCGATCAGCACCGGCCGCAGCATCGGCCAGGTGTCCCGCGCGCGGAGGATCGCCATCAGCTCCTCGTAGGCCTCGCGGAAGACCTGGGCGCGACCACAGCCCTGGCTGTTCCGGTACAGCTCCTGGTCGAGGTCCGCACGGATCCGGAGGAGCCGCCAGCGCCACGCGGCGCGGGCCTGCGGCGTCAGCTTCGCCTCCGCCTGCTCGAGCAGCTCGCGGGCATGGACCGCGCTCTCGTCGATCTGGCCACGGAGGTGGTTGTGCTCGAGGATCGCGACCGCGGCCGCGACCGGGTCGACGACGTCGGGTGAGAACTCGAACGCGGCGTAGTCCCGCACCGTCTCGGTCGCGGGGCGGTCAGGGTCCCAGTAGAGCCGGGCGCAGATGACCTTGTTCAGGTCCTCGTAGATGCCCTCGGAGTAAGGGAAGCCCCCGGAGAGCCTGCTCCCCGTCTCGTCCCATCGCTGCTGGAGCCGGCCGGGGTGCGGGTTCGCGCCGTAGCCGCCCCAGGGATCCTGCCCCCACATGCTGATGTCCGGGAAGTTGAGGAGCGGGAAGCCGCCCGGCACCCCGTGCTCGAGCGGGTAGCGCGGATACTCCTCGAAGTTGTCGGCCATGATGTAGTCGAGCCAGTCGGGCTTGCGCGCCGCGAACTGCGCCGCCATCCCGTCCCACTCGCCCTCGGCCCACCGGTCGAAGTACCATGTGCCGAGGATGACCTTGCCTTTCGGGTACCGCTCCCGGTAGGCCCGCGCGAGCGGCTCGGCCATGCGGAGGTAGCCGTTGGCGCCCCAGGGCGCGCACTGTGCGCAGGTGCAGCCGCCGTTGTCGTAGGGCCAGACGAACCAGTAGTCGACGCCGAGGCCGCCGAGGGCGTCGAGCTTCTCGCGGCAGTAGGCAAGCTCCATCTCCGGCACGCCCGGCTTGCTGGGGCACAGCTCGTTGCCGAGGTTGTAGATGCGCGGCCCCATCCGCGTGTGGTAGCCCTTGTGGTCGACGGTGCTGTCGTCGGCGCGGAGTTCCACCGGGCTGTTGGCCCAGCCGTCGTTGCAGATGCAGCCGAGACAGACGTTGAGCCCCATGGCGCGGACGACCCCCAGGAGTTCGCGGAGGCGCGCGATCATCGCCTGCGCCTTGGGGTCGTCCATCCCGGTGAACTCCTCCATGCCGAACCACACGAGGAAGCTGTTGACGCCCCACAGCGAGAGGTCCTCGATGTACTCGGCAACCTCCGCGATCGGGGCGACCTGGTAGAAGTTGTGGAAGTGGGTGGCGAGGTACATCCCGCGCACGGGCAGTGCGGGGACGGAGACACCCCGCCAGGCGCCCGGGGTGAAGCCCTCGGGCGAGTACCGCGACGTGTGGAGCAGCTTGCCGACACCGTACAGGAGGCCCCGCACGTCGTTGCCCGCCACGCGGACCGTGTCCGGCGCGCCGTCGGAGATCCGGAAGCCCTCGGCCCCGATGCCCGGCTCGACGGCCAGCTCGACCACGAGCGGCGCATCGCCCTCGGTCACCACGCGCGCGCCGGAGCGACTCTCGACGTGGCGCGTGAAGACACGAACGATGCGCCCCACGACGGCGTCGCCATCGGGTGGCAGGACCAGACGCACCGAGGAGACGGTCTCGGCGGCTCCCGCGGCCGAGAGGCAGGAGAGAGCCCCGACGATGACGAGCATCCGCTGCATGGACTACCCCCGTGTGTGGTGCGGCGTCGGGCGCGGGCCGCAGCCGTCGAACCCGTCGTCACGCGCAGGGAACGGACCCGCCTCTGGCGCCGGAGCTTCCACGCGGCATCGGAGGGCGTGGCGTGCGTAAGCGGCGCTGGGTGGGCCAGGAAAGGCGCCGCGAGCCCACCGGCGACGCCCCTCCCGCCGAGTGCTGCGGGAGCGGTTGCCGAGAGTCCCTGCAGGCAGCAGCGGCCGGTCGAGCGCTCGGCCTTCCGCGCTCTCTCCGCGATTGTCGCTCTTCACTGCTGCCCGCGAGGACTCACGCGAACGCTCTAGACTTCCCAGCCCGCGCGGTAGCTGCGCCCGATGCGCTCGTTCAGCTCGGGCATGTTCGTACACTCCATCTTGTCGACATCCCACTCCACGACCTTGCCGACGCCCGCGTACTGCGCCAGGTGGCCGGCGAGCACGAAGGCGGTCAGCGGGCCGGCCGCGTCCGGGATGTTCGAGGCCGGGGTCCCGCCGTTCCGCATGCAGTGGTAGAGGTCCTCGATCGGCCCGCCGTGGGCGCGCGGGAGGGTCTGGGGCGGCTCGACGAACTCGGCCTTGCGCTCGGGCGACATGATCATCGCCTCGCCGGCGTGGCCCGTGGTGCGGTAGACGCCCTTGTCGCCGAGGTAGATCGTGTCCTCGCCCATCTCGAAGCCGAACTGCTGCTCGACCTCCTTCATCACGTCGGACCGCAGGCCGGAGTGGTCGTAGACATACGCCGTGAGCGCGGGCATCTCGGCGCGCGCCGGAATGCTGTACCGCACGATGTTGCCCTGAGCCCACATCTCCGCGCTGCCGCCGTTCGTCGCGAGACACTCCACCGTGAAGGTCTTGGCCTCGTTGACCTTGAGCCCGAAGTACAGGCAGTCGACATTGTGGCAGGCCATGTCGCCGATGGTGCCGGTGCCGAAGTCGCGCCACGAGCGCCAGCTGAACGGATGGAGGTCGTCGTGGTACTCCCGGAACGGCGCCGGGCCGATCCATTCGTCCCAGTGGAGGCCCGCCGGCACGGGCTTGGTCTCCGGCCGGCCGCCGGTCCCACCGAAGTCGCGGCCGAGGATCGTGTGGGTCTCGGTCACCGTGCCGACAGCCCCGGCCTGGAGGCACTCGCAGGCTCGACGGAACGACTCGCTGCAGTGGCCCTGGTTGCCCATCTGCGTCAGCACGTTGTTGCGCCGCGCGGCGGCCGCCAGCTCGTAGCACTCCCGGATGTTGTGGGCGAGCGGCTTCTGGACGAACACCGGCTTGCCCAGCTCGATCGCTCGCAGCGACGCGGGCGCATGGTGGTGGTCCGGGGTCGAGATCAGCACCACGTCGATCTCCCCCGCGCACTCGTCAAACATCGCGCGGTAGTCGTAGTAGGTCTTCGGCGACTGGCCCGCGTCCGAGGCGCGCTTGAGCGCCCCCGCGAGCTGGCCCTCGTCGACATCGCAGGCGATCGCGAAGTTCT
>CAZRDB010000290.1:0-4083 GCA_964598695.1 uncultured Armatimonadia bacterium | reverse complement strand
GCCGTCGCGTTCAGGCTCTCGGCGGCCTGCGGGTCGGCAAAGCTCACATCGCGCTCGTCGGTCGTGTTGCCGTCCGCGTCCGTCCCGTAGGTGCCCCGGAACCGGGTCCCGCCCTCCCAGAGAAAGATCGCGGCCCGCCCGACCCCGAGGCGCTCGCGCGCCAGCTCGACGGCGCGGCGGACCAACGCGTCGAGGTCGGGGCTGTCGACGAGGTCGTCGGCCATGGAGACGACCGTCCGCAGGCCGTGGATCATCGCGGCCTGCTGCTCCGAGGCGCGTCGCAGCTCGGTGACATCGCGGAACGCGAGCATCGCGACCGCGCGCTGGTCGTACGTGGTGGCGCCGGCCATCAACTCGGCCTCGACCGGGTAGCCCGCAGCCGTGCGGAGACGCAGCACGACGGGTCGGACATCGTCCGGGGGGGCCTGGAGGCTCTCCGCAAGGTAGGCGCGAAGCCGCGCGAGGTCCTCGGGATGGGTGATCTCCCGAAGCTGGAGGCCGAGGAGGTCCTCCCGCCTCTGACAACCGAGCGAGCGAGCCGCCGCGGAGTTCGCGAACAGGATCATCTCGTCGGCGACGGTTACGACAGGGTTGGGCGAGGCGAGCACGAGTGCGCGGTAGCGCTCTCGGCTCTCGCGCAGCGCCTGCTCGGCCCGCAGGCGGTCGGAGGTGTCGAGCGCGATGATCGCGACATGGCCCGGCGTGGCGCCGAAGACGTGCAACTCGAGCGCTCCCCGGACCAGCCCCTCGCGGTACTGCGCATGCGTGCCGACCCACACGCCGCCGCTTTCGGCGACCTCGAGGCAGTGGGCCGTCAGCTCCAGTTCCTCGAGGTCGGGCGCCACGGAGTGCAGCGGGTTGCCGCAGTCGCGGTCGGCCACGATCCCCAGCATCCGCTCTGCGGCCGGGTTGGCTGAGTCCAGGATCGCCGTCCCCGCGCGGCAGTCGACCAGCAGGATCCCGGCCGGCGAGGCGCCGATCAGCGCTCGTCCCCGTTGCTCGCTCGCGGCCAGCTCGGCCCGGAGGTGCTCCGCCCCGACCAACTCGAGCGAGAGCGCCCGCGCCATCACGAGCAGCAGGCCCAGGATCGACCACTCCGTGAGGTAGAACGAGTGGATATGGCCCTCGGCCACCAGCCAATCGTTGGCGGTTCCGACGGCGATCACCGCGAGCGAGCCCCAGACCGCCCGCTGGCGCACCGAGGGGTGTTGGCGCGACAGCCGTAGCATATGCCGGGCCATCCAGAGGATGATCAGGCCGCCGTAGAGCGTCACGACGTTGCCGAGGACGCCGAACTCGCACTCGTGGTAGACCGCGTGGAGCGAGAGCCACGGGATCGAGACGTGCTTCACCGCGGGCGTGTCGAGGACCGACCAACCCAGAGGGCCCCAGGCGGTCGCGCACGCCAGCACGACATAGCCGAAGCTCAGTGCCGGCAGCACGTAGGGACGGGGCCGCAGCCGCATGAAGTCCGCGAAGAACCAGATCGCCGAGAGTGCGACCAGGCAGAGGACCACGAGCTGGATCCGCTGCCACTCGGCGCCGAGGCCCGGATCGCCGGCGCTGTAGAGCCCCGCGCAGCACAGGCCATAGAGACCGACGGCGGTGCAGAGGTAGGAGAATGTGAGGAACTCGCGCCGCTCGCGCCTCCGCGGGTAGAGGACGGCGTGGTACAGCGCCCCCGTCCACGCGACGGAGCACAGCACCACAGGTGGCAGCGACTGCGCCTCGAGCACCAACGAACTGCCTGCCTTCCAGCCTCCTCGCGCCGCAGGGCCTGGCGTGCAGCCCGGGTCGCGCCCCGCGATGTCTCGACCTGGTACCGAACGGCGCGGAGCGCCGCGATGTTCGGGCCGGGCCGGGGCGACGGGCAGGGGCCTCGTATGCCACAATGGCGGCCGTGAGCACCCTTCCCAGGAGGCGGATGACGATGCGCCCGACCCGCCGCACGTTCCCCGTGGCGTCGGCTCTCCTCATGGCTCTGCTGGGCGCCGGCTGTCTCAGGAGCGGCGCGCCGCCGCCCGAGCCGCCGCCGCCCGCCGCGGCGCTCGCCACGCGGCCGGAGCCCCCAGAGCCGCCGGAGTCGATCGAGACCGAGCCGCCCGAGGCACCGGAGCCGCCGCCGCCGGTCCCTCTCCGCGAGCTGGCCCACCGTCGGGGCCTCACCTTCCCGCTCCGGGAGGCCCGGATCGTGGTCCGCAAGGCCGAGCACCGGCTCGACCTGCTCGTGAGCGGCGAGGTGCTCAAGAGCTACCGGGTCGCGCTGGGGTGCGAGAAGTCGGGCGTTTCCAAGGCGACGGCGGGGCCGAAGCGCCGCCAGGGCGACCGGCTGACCCCCGAGGGCGTCTACCGGATCTGCGAGCGCCACGCCGAGGGCCCCTACCACCTGTGGCTCGGCCTCAGCTACCCCAACGCCGAAGACGCGCGGCGGGGACTGGCCGACGGCCTCATCTCCGCCGCGCAGTGCAAGGCGATCGTGCAGGCCGACGAGCAGCGGCGGAAGCCGAGCGGCGAGACCAAGCTCGGCGGCCAGATCGGGATCCACGGCGGCGGATCCCGGTCGGACTGGACCGCGGGCTGCGTCGCGCTCGAGAACGCCGACGTCAAGGAGATCTGGGACTCGGTTCCGAACGGCGCCGAGGTGCGGATCCTGCCTTGAGGCCGGCCGCTACTCGTAGACCTCCAGCTCGGCGATCGACATCTGCCCGCCCGGCTGACCTTCGGCGTCCGGCTTCACGCCGCGCACGCGCACGAAACGCGCCGGCTCCGCGGGGAAGGTGAACTCGACGCGCCCGCCATCGTGGCCGGCACGGCTGCCGACCGTGCGCCAGGTCGTGCGGTCGGACGAGAGGCAGACCTCGAACTCCGTCGCGAACGAGGGGCCGAAGGTCACGACCACCTTCCCGACCGGCCCCAGTTCCTGGAGATCGACCTGGTAGCTCCACGCCCACTCTTGCGAGCCCTGGGCGCACGTCCCCGGGTCGCCGTCGACCCCGCAACGGGCGTCATGCACCTCGCCCACACTCGGGGGGAGCCGGCGGGAGCCGTCGAGCGAGAGCAGAGCGGCCGACTTGCGCCAGGCCTTGTTGGTCGGCGGCACCGCCTTGCCCTCGCGCCACGCGCCGGCGGCGGCCCGGCAGGCGGCGAGCCGCGACCGGAGCGGCTTGAGCACCTCGAGCTGGGAGCGGTCGATCGTGCCATCGCGGTACAGCAGCACATCGATCGAGACCACGCCGCCCACGGCGTTGCAGGCCCAGACGTAGTCGGCGAGCTGCTGCTTGCCCAGCCGCGTTCCCGCGCCGCCCCACCAGTTGCCGAGATAGGAGAGGACGTGCCACTGCTCGCCCCCGATGAACCGCTCGAGCGGCACGTCGTGGAAGTCGTTCTGCTCGCCGGTGGTGTAGTCCTCGTGCCGCGAGTAGGCGCCCACGTTCGCTTCGACGCCCACGTTCAGCGCGACGAGGCGGTCGGGGTAACCGGCGCGGAGGCCCTCGGCAAGGATCCCGAGCTTGGCCTCGTCGTAGCCGATGAACGGGTAGCAGCCGTCACACCACCAGCCGCGGACCTTGTCGCCGTACCGCTCGCCGTACTCGCGCACGACGCTCGCCCAGTTGCCGACGAACTCCTCGGTCACCTGGCCGTCCGGCGGGCAGGCCATCGCCGGCCCGGCCTGCGCATCGCCCCGGGGCCCATCGCCGGTCCAGTAGAGCATCAGGGGGATCCCGCGCGCGGAGAGTGACCGGTGGAGATCCTCGATCAGGTCGCGCGTCGCGCAGGCCTCGCCCGGACGGTAGCCGGTGATGCGGTCGTACGTCGCGTTCGGGGCGATCAGGAAGCGGGAGATCTGCATGACCGTGAAGATCACGTAGCCGGCGCCCGCCTCGTGCATCTGCTCGGCGAAGGCCTCGGTGTCGAACTCCCGCACGCAGTCGTCCCAGCTCGTCCGCATGCCGAGGCTGTTCACGGTGTCCGGGTTGTTCTGGAGCCCCTCGAGGTAGTGGACGAAGACGCCGTAGCCGGCGTCGCGGAACCAGTCGGTCTTGTGGGGCGCCTGTTGCGCCTGCGCGGTCATCGCGAGCCCCT
>CAZRDB010000289.1:0-4091 GCA_964598695.1 uncultured Armatimonadia bacterium | reverse complement strand
TTGAGGTCGTCGAGGCGCTGGGCCTGCCGCGCGGCGATGCCGCGACCCCGCACCCGCTGCTCCACCGGCTCGGCCTCGCGCCCGTGCCGGCCTGACGCCGGGCCGGGGAGGGGGAGGGGCCCCGCGTGGCGCCCGCACCCCCGTGTCCCCATGCCCGGCCGGCGGGGGGAGACCTTCCCCTACGCCAGCCCGAGCCGATCGCGGATCGCCAGGAAGGGCGCGATCGCCTCGGCCGACGACGGCTTGGTCGAGCTGCACTCCAGCGCCGCGAAGCCGCTGTAGCCCGCGTCGCGGATCCGGGTCAGCACGTTCTCGTAGTGGATCTCCCCCGTGCCCGGCTCGTGGCGACCCGGCACGTCGGCGATGTGGAAGTGGCCGATCTTGTCGATGTTGCCGGTGATGTTCGCGATGAGGTTGCCCTCGCAGACCTGCTGGTGGTAGATGTCGAACAGCAGCTTCACGTTCGGGCTGCCGACCGCGTCGAGGATCTCGAAGCCCTCGAGCGACGACCACAGGTAGTAGCCCTTGTGATCGACGAGGATGTTGAGCGGTTCGAGGACGATCGTGATGCCCTCGCCCTCGGCGATGGGCGCGACGGCCCGCAGCGCGTCGATGATCATCGCTTGCTGCTCCGCCCGGGCGACGCCCGGGATCTCGTTTCCGGTGCAGGCGATCACAACGGGCGCGCCGATCACGTGGGCGGCGGCACAGGCGGCCCGGACGGCCTCCCGGTAGCCCCCGAGGTTGCCCGGGTCGGCGAGCGGCTGGCGCTCGACCACGGTGCTGCTGATCGCGAGGCCGTTGGCGTCGGCCCGCTCACGGATCGCGGGCAGGTCCTTGCCCGAGTGGCCCCAGAACTCGACCGCCTTCAGCCCGGCCGCGGCCGCAAGGTCGATCCGCTTGAGGAAGTCGCCCTCCTCGCTGAAGAGCATCTCGATACAGGCGGAGATCGTGATCACGGTGCGCCGTTCTCCTCTCGTTCGTCCGGTCGCGCGGGCGACGGCCTACCAGGACTCGAGCTGGTACGCCGAGACGGTGTCGATCAGGAACTGCGGCACCCAGAGGATCCCCTTCTCGCGGTCGAGCCCGATGTCGGCCGGGCACTCCAGCTCCACGAGCGTGGTGACCGTCGCATGGTCCGGCGCGATCGCCGAGATCTTGTTGCCGAAGAAGTCGGAGACGAGGATCGTGCCATCGTCGAGTATCTCGACGCCGTCGAGGTTGGTGAAGTGCTCGGCGAGGCCCAGCGGCTCCGGCTCCTCCTCGCCCTGGGGATCGAATGTGTAGACCTCGTGCAGGTTCCAGCTCACGACATACGCCTCGTCGCCGTGGAACGCGATCCCGTTCGGCGAGGGGGGCGAGGGCAGCTTGGTCGCGCCGTCCTCCGCGAGCCGGTAGATCGCGTTGCCGGCCGTATCGGTCACGAAGACCGACTCGCCGTTCTGCGCGGCATCGTTCAGGGCGACGGCGCCCTCGATCTCGATCGGCGCCAGCGGCTCGCCTCCGGGGAGCTGGAAGCGCAGCACCCGGGTGATGTCCGTGGCGTAGAGAACGTCGTCGAGGATGCACATCCCTTTGGGCGAGCTGATGGGGTGCTCCGGCGAGCTGTCGATCCAACGGAGCGCGTCGATCTCGCCCTCCGCGGTGAGCCGCGAGACGGCGCCCAGGCCGTCCACCGCGTTCCACTCGTTGGGCGCGGAGTCGATGTTGGTCACGTAGGCGGTACCGTCATCGGCGACGACCACCGATTCGGGGACACGGAAGCCCTGAAGCAGAACCAGCGGCGTTGCCGACCAGCCGCCCTGCGGCAGGGGCGCCTGGACCGCGAAAGCGGCCCCGATCAGGGAGGCCAGGGCCAGTGCGGCCACCGGCCAGGCAGTCTTGGGACATCTCATGCGAGCACTCCTCCTCCGGTGTGAGACGACGCTGTTCGCCCAAGTCGGCGCAGAGGCCTACCGCGAGGCGCGAGGGATCGGCGGAGCCCGCGTCGAAGCCCACGCCCGGCCCACCGGCCGGAGGAGGACCAACGTGCAGAAGCTTGGCTCGGAAGCAACGATGACCCCGCGGGAGCGCGTGCGAACGGCGTTCGCGCGCCAGGTCCCCGACCGCGTTCCCATCAACTACCTCTCGAACCCCGGTATCGACCGGCGCCTGAAGGACCACTTCGGGCTCGCGCCGCACGATGGCGAGGGGCTCTGCCAGGCGCTGGGGGTGGACTTCCGCGGGATCGGCGCGCCCTATGTCGGACCGAAGCTCCACCCGGATATCGAGGGGCGGCATGTCAACGAGTGGGGGATCCGCGTCCGCTGGGTCGAGCACCAGAGCGGCGGCTACTGGGACTACTGCGACTTCCCGCTCGCCGAGGCCGACGAAGAGACCGTCGCCGCTTGGCCGATGCCCTCGCCCGACGACTACGACTACTCCCACATCGCCGACCACTGCGCGGCGCTCGAGCCCTACGCGCTGTTCTCGGGCGGGGCCGGGGGCGGAGACTTCCTCAACGGCAACGGCTTCCTCCGCGGGACCGAGCAGGTGCTGATCGACTTCCTCACCGACGAGCCCGCGGGCCTGTTGCTCGCCGACCGGCGGCTCGAGATCATGCTCGAGGTCACCCGCCGCACCCTCGAGGCGGCCAAGGGGCGGATCGACTTCCTGTGGATCGGCGAGGACCTGGGCACCCAGCGCAGCCCGCTGATCAGCCTCGAGGTCTTCCGCAAGCACATCCGACCCCGCCACCAGCGCTTCATCGACCTCGCGCGCGCCTACGGGATCCCGGTGATGATGCACTCCTGCGGCTCGAGCAGCTGGGCCTACGACGACTTCGCCGAGATGGGCGTCAACGTCGTCGACACCCTCCAGCCCGAGGCGGCGAACATGTCGCCCGCCTACCTCAAGTCGACCTTCGGCGACCGCCTGGCCTTCCACGGCTGCATCAGCACGGCGGGACCGGTCGCCTCGGGGACGGTTGACCAGACGGTGCGCGACTGCGAGGAGATCCTGGCGACGATGATGCCTGGCGGCGGCTACTGCTTCGCGCCCACCCACGCGCTGCAGGACAACTCCCCCACCGAGAACGTGCTCGCCATGTACGAGACGGCCCACCGCGTCGGGCGTTACGCATAGCGGGGACGGGGCGCCGGGCCTCGGCCCGGCGCCCCGTCCCGCCGGCTACGGCGTCTCGTTGGGCATGGCGTTGACCGCGAGCCCGTAGTACTCATGGAACGCGTGCTCGAGCTGGGCGCCCTGGCCCGCGTCGAGCGCGAACTCCCAGGTGATCCGGTCGGCCCGGCGCTTGCCCAACTCGGGGCCGAGGAAGACGTTCGGCATCCCCGGACGGGCCTGGATCAGCTCGAGCGTCCGCGCGATCGCGTCGCGGTTGGTCGCGACGACCTTGTAGTCGCTCTCGACGACCTTGCCGGTGACGATGCCGGTCTTCTCGTCGAAGGTGAGGTCGCGCTTGCGCGTGGCGACCATCTCCGGCTTCACGACGACATCGGGCAGCGCTCCGGCCGAGATCTCAACCTCCTGGCCGACGCCGGCGTACGGAAGGCTGCTCTCCCCCAGGTAGATCAGGCGGCCGGCGGGATCGCGCTTGAAGACCGTGACCGGCCCCGCCGGCAAGGCGGCCGTGCCCAGACCGTGCTCCTTGTCGTTCTTGACCTTGACGATCCGCGTCGCGGCCGACTCCCCGAACAGGAGGAGCCGCGCGAGCACCCTGGGCGCGACCGTGCTCGACTCGGTGAACCGCAGCCGGGTCACCCATCCGTTGGTGAGCGCCAGCTCGGTGTCGAGCGCGTACCGCTCGTGCTCGGAGATCGTCGCGGCCGCGATCGCGATGGAGGCGTCGATCCCGTGGTAGCCCGACCCCGGAGGCGCCGGAAGGTCCTTCGTGCCGTCGGCGAGGGCTGCCCCCTCCCCGCGGTCGAGCGCCCCGTTGCGGGAGAACCGCGCTGCCATCTCCCGCTCCTCCCCGGCCGCGCTCTCCTGGAGTGCGACGACCTGCTCGATGAGGCGGACGCCCCCCGTGAGCAGCGCGACCTTGGCCTTCTCGTAGTCCTCGCCGCTGTTGTTGCCGATCGAGAAGTCGGCCG
>CAZRDB010000288.1:0-4118 GCA_964598695.1 uncultured Armatimonadia bacterium | reverse complement strand
CTCTCCGACCGGAGGCCGTAGCGGCTCGTGCCGCGGACAGCGGCCCAGATCGCGGGCGCGGCGAGCACCGCCCGCCGCTCCTCCGCGGGCGAGTCGCCCCACGCCTGCACGACCGAGTCCCGGATCACCGTCGCCACCTGCGGGTCGATCTCGTCGAGCGAGACCGCGCGCCGCTGGTTGAGGGCGCCGAGGTAGAGCCGCAGCTCGGCGTAGCTCGTGGCGGCCGCCCGGGGCAGCGGGGGGTCGCCCTCGCTGAGGCTCTGGCCACAGGCCTCCAGTTGCGCCCGCACCGCCGTGGCCGCGGCATCGTCGGCCGGCGCCTCGGCGAGCCACGCACGCATCCCCTCGGCGAGCTGCAGCCGAAGCGCCTCGAGCCGGTCGGGCTCGGCCAGGACGATCTCTGCCGCGAGGCCCGTGTAGGAATCGTTCTGCCGCCACTGCGCATCGCCCCACTCCTCGCTCCCCTGCGCGAAGGCCCGCAGGATGGCCTCCTCGGAGGACATCGGGAAGGGCGCGTTCAGAGCGAACGCGAGGACGAAGACGAAGGCCCGGCCGTCGCGCTCGACGCGTCGCGGCAGCGGAGGCGGAGGTTCGACCGGGCCGCTGCCCTCCGGGAGCCGGAAGCTCGCGACCACCCCGCCGAGCAGCTCGGCGATGCGGCCCTCGGGGAGGCCTTCGCCGGGCGCGGTGCAGGAGAACCAGATCGCGCGGTCCACGAGCTTCGCCACCACCGCGGCGCCCACGCGCGCGACCCCCTCCTCGGTGTAGGTGAAGGTCGTCGTGACCGCCTGGCCGTTCGCGTCGGCGACCTCGCTCCACTCGGTGGCGGCGAGATCAGGCGCCGAGCGCTGGAGGCTCCGGATCACGGCGGCCCCGATCGTCGCCGCGCCGATGGGCGCTTCGCTCGGTACGACGGCGACCACGATCTGCTCGCCGCTGTCGGGCGCGCGCGCGACGAGCGTGGAGCCGCTCTCCTCGACGGTCCAGCCTTCCGGGAGCCGGCAGGTGAATGCACCGCTGGCCGGGGCGCAGTCGGTCCAGGCCACCTCGGCACGTGCGGGGCCGGCGCCGGCCAGCACGGCCAGGAGCGAGAGAGCGAGGGCGAGCGGACGTAGGGGGCGCATCAGGACTCCTCCAGACCGGGCCGGCGCGACGGGGCGCCGGTCTCGGTGCTCGCTTTGGCCGCGACCGTCGGGAGTCCTTCTCGCGAGAAGCCGGGCGAAGGCGGACGAGCTTCAGAAGGAGCTTGCGACGGGACACGGAACACTTGTTCCGTATCCCGCCCGCGCAGCCGTGCCGTGTCGCGCCCGGCCGAGACGCGCGCCACGTGAGGACATCGCGCACCCGTGAACGTGCAAGCTTTCGTCGACTCCGTCATCCACTCGCGGCACTACCGCGAGCAGATCGTCCATGAGGAGCTGCTCGCCGCCCGCGAGGCCTCGTACGCCGAGCCCGCCGAGCCGATCGCGGAGCCGGTGCGCCTGCTTCTCGCGCGCCTCGGCATCGACCGCCTCTACAGCCACCAGGCCGCGGCGCTCGACGCCGTCCGCCGGGGCGAGAACCTCATCGTCGTCACCGGCACCGCGAGCGGCAAGACGCTGTGCTACAACATCCCCGTCCTCGAGGCCGTCGTGAGCAACCCCTCGGCCCGGGCGATCTACCTCTTCCCCACCAAGGCGCTCGCGCAGGACCAGCTCAAGGGCCTCCGGCGGTTCACCGAGGGACCCGGCGGCCTGCCGATCCAGTGCGGCACCTACGATGGCGACACACCGCAATCAGAGCGCCGCACCCTCTGCGAGCAGGGCCGGATCATCCTCACCAACCCCGACATGCTCCACAGCGGCGTGCTGCCCAACCACTCGCGCTGGGCGCACTTCTTCGAGAACCTCGAGTACGTCGTCGTCGATGAGGTCCACACCTACCGCGGGCTGTTCGGCGCCAACGTGGGCAACGTCCTCCGGCGCCTGCGGCGTGTCTGTCGCCACTATGGCTCGAACCCGACGTTCATCCTCTGCTCGGCGACGATCGGCAATCCGAAGGAGCTGGGCGAGAACCTCCTCGGCCTGCCCGTCACCCCCGTCGACAACGACGGCTCGCCTCGCGGCCGCAAGACCTTCCTCCTGTGGAACCCGCCCCACCTCGATGAGGCCAAGATGGAGCGTCGGAGCCCCTCGACCGACGCCCACTACATGCTCTGCGACCTCGTCCGCCAGGGCTGCCAGACCCTCGCGTTCGTCCGGGCCCGCGTCACGGCCGAGATGCTCTACCGGATGACCCACGACCGGCTCCTGCGCGATGGCTCACGGCTCGCGAACTCCGTCCGGGCCTACCGCGGCGGCTACATCGCCTCCACCCGGCGCGAGATCGAGCAGAAGCTGTTCTCCGGCGAGTTGCTGGGCGTCGTCTCGACCAACGCGCTCGAGCTGGGGATCGACATCGGCAGCATGGAGGCCTGCCTCCTTGTCGGCTACCCGGGCACCGTCGCCAGCCTCTGGCAGCAGGCCGGCCGCGCCGGCCGCGGGACCGAGGACTCGCTCGCCATCCTCTTCGCCTACAACGAGCCGATCGACCAGTTCCTCGTCAACCATCCGAGCTACATCTTCGGCCGGACGCCCGAGGAGGCGATCGTCGACGGCCTCAACCCCCACGTCGTCGCACTCCACCTCCGCTGCGCCGCCAAGGAGCTGCCGGTCAACGCCCGCGACGAGGAGCTGTTCGGCCCCTACCTCTACAACCTCCTCGAGCTGCTCGAGGACAAGAGCGAGGTCCGCCGCCGCGGCAACCAGTGGTTCTGGGCCAGACCCGGCGCGTACCCAGCCCGCGACTTCTCCCTGCGGCTCGGCACCGACAACGTCTACCAGATCATGGACGTCTCCGGCCCCGAGCCCAACACGATCGGCGAGATCGACGAACTCTCGGCCTACCACATGGTCCACACCCAGGCGATCTACCTCCACCAGGGCGAGACCTACTTCGTCCGCGAGCTGAACATCGAGCGCAAGCACGCCTACATCGAGAAGGGCGACTTCGACTACTACACCCAGTCGGTCGATCGCGTGCAGATCCGCGTCGACGAGATCGAGCGGGAGCGAGACTGGCGCGTGAGCAAGGTCGGCTTCGGCGATGTCACCGTCACCGAACTCGTCTACATGTTCCGCAAGATGAAGTTCGGATCGCGCGACTCCATCGGCTTCGGGAACCTCGATCTCCCCCCCTACCCTCTCGAGACCGTGGCGATGTGGCTGATCCCACCCCCCGAGGCGCTCGCCGGCGTCCGCCGACACGGACGGAGCCCCCAGGACGGCCTCCTCGGGATCTCCAACGTCCTCGCGAGCGTCATGTCGTTCTACGTCATGTGCGACCGAGGCGACATCGGCGCCACGATCGACTCGACCAACTTCGGCACCCCCACCCTCTTCGCGTACGACGAGTACCCGGGCGGCGCCGGCTTCGCCCAGCGCTCGTACGAGCGTCTCGAGGACCTCCTCCAGGCCTGCCTCGAGCTGGTCGCGGCCTGCCCCTGCGAGGACGGCTGCCCGTCCTGCGTC
This sequence comes from uncultured Armatimonadia bacterium, assembly GCA_964598695.1. Lineage (GTDB taxonomy): Bacteria > Armatimonadota > Zipacnadia > UBA1398 > UBA1398 > CAZRDB01. The sequence goes on along the minus strand of CAZRDB010000288.1, from coordinate 570 downwards.
GGCGCGCCCGACTACGACCTCGCTCGGGCCGACGCCACCAGCCGCGCCGCGGTGCCCGACAAGGAAGCCGCGCTCTGCCTCCTCCACGCCTTGCTCGAGCGCGAGCCGTACATCCCGAAGCCGGTCGAGGGCGCCGGCCCACGTGCACGGGCCGCCGAGGCTGCGGGCGCCGAGGAGCAGGGGCTCGGCACGTACGGCGCCGCGCCGATCCCTGTCCCCCCCGACCCGGGGGCGACAAAGAGACTACCGGAAGTGGTCGTCGGTCGGATCCGGCGGCGTCTGGCCGATCTGGGATAGGCGGGCCGCCCGAAGGCAAGGGGGTCCGCCATGCCGAACGGCCACCGCATCCTCCCCACGCTCCTTCTCCTCGCGTTCTGCTCCATCGGCATCACGCTCGCCGCCGGCTGCGCCAAGAGCAGCAACGAAACCGCCGGCGCGCCCATGGTCACCGCCTCGGCCGAGAAGGCCGCGATGCCCGCCGCCGCGGCCCCCCTGCGCGCGGTCTCGGACTCCGCCCCGGGGGTGGGCGGCAACGCCGGCTCCACCGGCACCCAGGAGATCCCCGAGACG
>CAZRDB010000287.1:0-4287 GCA_964598695.1 uncultured Armatimonadia bacterium | reverse complement strand
ATAGCAGTTATGCGAAGCCGCGACAAACGCCCCCCGGCGCGAGCGGAGCGGGCGGGAGGGCCCGGCCACCCGCAGGAACCCTCCCCTCTCCCCGCGAACAACCTGCCTCCGCGTGGCGCCGCCGCCCGCGCAACCCACCTGAGGACGTGATCCCCCCATGGCATTCGATGGACTCAACCTGAACCTCGGCAACCTCGCGCGGCTCTCCCCGGCCCGGACGCGCTCGATCAGCGCCGAGAACCCCACGGGCGCGAAGGGGGCCGGCGCGATGGCCGACCCGCTCCCGGACGGTCCGGCCCGCGAACTGGGCCGCGGCTGGAAGTGCCGGCCCTTCATCATCCTGGGCCCCGGCGAGACCGCCACCCTCGCCGACATCGACGGCCCCGGCGCCATCCAGAGCATCTGGATCACCGGCAACGTCAACCGCGACCTGATCCTCCGGATCACTTGGGACGGGTCGGAGCACCCCTCAGTCGAGGCGCCGCTCCCCGACTTCTTCTGTCTCCCGTGGGCCCGGCAGAGCACCGGCACCTCCGGCGGCCCGCTGATGCGCGTCAACTCGCTGCCGATCTCGGTCAACCCCAACCGGGGCATGAACAGCTTCTGGCAGATGCCGTTCCGCGGCCACTGCACGATCACGCTCGAGAACACCTGCCCCAAGAAGCGCCACACGGTCTACTACCAGATCAACTACGCGCTCACCGAGGTCCCCGAGGACACTGCCTACTTCCACGCCCAGTTCCGCCGCGTCAACCCGCTCCCGTACGGCGAGGTCTACACGATCCTCGACGGCGTCGAGGGACGGGGCCACTACGTCGGAACGGCGATGGGCTGGGGGATCAACAACAACGGCTGGTGGGGCGAGGGCGAGATCAAGTTCTTCATGGATGGCGACGGGGAGTACCCGACGATCTGCGGCACGGGGACCGAGGACTACTTCGGCGGCGCCTGGGACTGGGAGGTCGACGGCGTCTACTACGAGTATTCCACCCCGTTCCTCGGGATGCACCAGGTCATCCGCTCCGATGGCACCTACAACGTCCAGCACCGCCACGCCATGTACCGCTGGCACGTGATGGACCCGATCCGGTTCGAGCAGGACCTCCGCGTCACCATCCAGTCCCTCGGCTGGCGCGAGGGCGGGCGTTTCTACCCGGGGATGCACGACATCAGCTCCGTCGCCTACTGGTACCAGACGCTGCCCCACCAGCCCTTCCCCGCATTCCCCGACCGCGACGCGCTCGAGATCATCTGACGCCAACCCCCGGAGGCCGGCCGCCCGCGCGTCACCGGCCGGCCTCCGGGCACGATCGCGCGTCGATCGATTCCGCGCCCCCGTTTGGCCCGAGCCCCGGTGAGGAATGCTGTAAGTGGCCGCTTCCGCGGCGGAACACCTCACGGGGTCTGGAGTGGCGACGATGCGTAGGGTCTTCGAGGCCGCGTTCCTGTGCGCGGTGCTCGCGCTTGTCTGCGGCTGCGGGGGGGCCACTCCCGGCGGAGGGGGCGGCGGGGGCGGAGGGGGCGGCGACCCGACCACCGCTCCCGTCACCGGCACGGCAGCCGACTACACCTACTCGCTCACCCAGGCGAGCGGCGGCGTGCGGCTGTGGACGACGCCCACCTGCGCCAAAGTCTTCCCCGAGACGGCGCGCAGCCCGATCCCGGAGAGCACCGGCGACCACCTCCAGCTCTGCGCGGCCGCGAACGAGTTCGAGCCCCTCCAGGTCGTCGTCTGGTCGCCGACCGACGGCGCCTGTTCCGTCTCGCTCCCCTCGTTCGGGATCGGCGAGACCGTGACGCTTCACTCGGTCGAGTACGTCAACGTCACCCGCGCGAGCGACTCGAGCGGGACGACCGGCCTGTGGCCCGACCCGCTGCTCCCCCGTGCGGCCGGAGAGTCGATCCCCCTGACCGCGGGCCGCAACCGGCCGCTGTGGATCACCGTTCGACTACCCGAGACCGCCCCGCCGGGCGACCGAACGGCCACGCTGGGGCTGACGATCGGCGGCTCGACCTACCGCGTGCCCGTCCGGCTCCACGTCTTCGACTTCGCGCTCCCGCGTGAGATCCACCTCGATTCGCAGATGAACTACTCGCACCAGGCGCTCGGCGGAGGCAGCTCGCTCGCCCGCGTGGAGCAGATCAAGACCTTCTTCCACGAGCATCGAATGACCCCGACCGGCGTCGCGTGGCCCGCCGGCCTGAACTACAACGGCGGGATCACCTACGACTGCGCCCGGGAGACCTTCGACGACCGCGACGGCGGCGCGTACAGCTTCTCGCAGCTCGGCCCGAAGTACGTCGACGGCGTCGGCTGGAACGGCGTCGGCTTCCCGAGCTTCCAGGCGTTCCAGTTCACGAACAACTCAACCCCGCGCCCCGACACGTTCTGCGGGATCGCGCGCGGCGACCACTACGGCACGGCGGCCTACAACGCGAAGTGGCAACGCATGCTCGCCGCGCTCGACGCGTACCTCGTCGCCCACGACTACGCCGACAAGGCCTACTACTACGTGATGAACGAGCCCCAGGACCAGGCCGACTACAACCTCGCCGCCCACCTCGCGCGGCTGTCGCGGGCCGCGGCGCCCCACCTGCGGCTCGCGATCTCCGAGGAGCCCAAGGCCGAGATCTTCGACAACGCGACCTACCCGGGCGCCCGGTACGACCTGTGGATCGCCAGCATCCCGCACTACGACCGAGACCCCGAGACCGCGCGCGAGCGCCAGGCCGAGCACGGCGAGCAGGTCTTCTGGTACTCGCTGTGGGGCGACCGACCGCCCTACTTCAACCCCATCACCATCGACCACCGGGGCCTCGAATCGCGCCTCCTCGGCTTCGCCGCGTTCGGACACCGAATCGACGGCTACGCCTACTACAGCCTCACCGGCTGGGGCGACCCATGGGCGAACCCCTGGCTGGCCGACAACAACGGCGACGGCTTCCTCCTCTACCCGGAGCGCGGCTCGACCTCCTCCCCGACGCGGTTCATCCCCTCGATCCGGCTGGAGCTGCTGCGCGAGGCGTTCGAGGACTACGAGTACCTCTGGATCGCCAATGGCCGTCGCAAGCCCGGCGCCCGAGAGGCCTCCCCGGTCGACGCCGCCGTCACCTCCGCCGTCCCCTCGCTCACGAGTTGGACCAAGGACTCCGAGCGCTTCATGGACCTCCGCAAGGAGTTGGGCCGGTACATCGCCGGAGAGCGGACCGACGTGCCGGTCATCGGGCAGGAGGATCCGCTCCGCCCGCGGGCGGCCTACTTCCTCAACTTCCAGGACCCGGCCGGACCGCCAACGGCCAACCCACTCGTCGTCGGAGGCAAGACCTACCTCAAGATCGGCTGGTCGGCCTACGACGAGGCCCGGGGCTACGGCTGGTACGGCGAGCACATCGGCGATGACTCGATCATGCTCTACCGGTGGCTCGACGACCCGAGCCTCTCGCCGCTCCAACGCTCGGTGATCTACGACGACTGGGGCCGCAAGAACACGCTCGAGTTCGCGCTCGAGAACGGCGACTACGACGTGACGGTCTCGGTCGGCTGGGCCGGGCGACAGGGCTCCTACCGCCACCACCGCGTGATCGTGGAGGGGGTCGAGGTGATCTCCCCCGGCCTGACGGAGCCGGACGGCTACCGCGTCAGCACCGCGCGCGTTCAGCTCACCGATGGCTCGCTCACGTTCGAGGCGGGGGGAGTGGTCGCCGAGGGCGACTACCAGTACACGATGCTCAACTACGCCGAGATCGTGCCGACCGGATGAGACGCGGCCGCGCCCCGGCCGAAGCCGCGGCGTGGCCCACTCGGTCCTACGGCGCGCCCTCGAGCGGCCCCTGGAGCCTCGGATCCGAGAGGTCCAGGCGGTACAGGATCTGGTTGTACTCGTACCGCGGCGTCGGCGGGGTCGCGGGCTCGAACATCTTCGTGTAGGTCCCCTGGAAGTAGATCACGCGGCCGCCGTCCTCATCGAGGAACGGGTGGTGGACCGGATTGTAGAAGCAGTAGCGGTCGTGTGTGACGACCTTCCGCGCCCAGCGCCAGGGCCCGAGCGGGGAGCCGGCCTCCGCGAACCACACCTCGCCGAGCAGCGAGGTCTCGCCGAACTGCTGCACCGCGAGGAGGACCCACGCGCGTCGGTAGTCGTTCCAGGCGATCGAGCCGCCGTGGAGGAGCACGCCCTTGCCGGTCTCGACATCACGGACCTGGTAGCGCGCCTCCTCAGGGCGGATCCGACCCGCCTCGATCAGATCCGCTTCGATCTGCTGGGTGATGGGCTCGGCTCCACGCCT
>CAZRDB010000286.1:0-4383 GCA_964598695.1 uncultured Armatimonadia bacterium | reverse complement strand
ACACCCCATGCTGATCGAGATCCACATGCTTCAGAACCACAGCCCCGCGAACCTCAACCGCGACGACCTGGGCGCACCCAAGAGCTGCCTGTTCGGCGGGGTCGCACGCGCCCGCATCTCGAGCCAGTGCCTCAAGCGCAGCATCCGACGCAGCCCCGAGTTCCAGGCCGCGCTCGAGCAAGGGGGCGGGGTCCGCACCCGGCGTCTCATCTCCGAGATCGCGCGACGGGCGAGCGACGGCGACGAGGCCCCCGAGCCCCTGGTCAAGCTCGTGGCTGAGGCGTTCGAGAAGGGCGGCTCCAAGCGGGATGCCACGAAGGAGGACCCCCACGCGACAGCCGTCCTGTGGTACCTGCCGGAGTGCGCGATCGACGAGATGGCCGCGGCGGCAGCGGAGGCCCACCGCGCCAAGCACAAGCCCGACCAGCTCTGCGAGGCCCTCGCCGCCGTGCTGCGGCGCGACGCGAAGGCGCCCGACATCGCGCTGTGCGGGAGGATGACCGAGCTGGAGGCCAAGGGAGCGTTCAAGGACATCGACTTCCGCGTGGAGGCCGCCCTCTCCGCTGCCCACGCCCTCTCGACCCACGAGGTGGTGAACGAGGTCGACTACTTCACCGCGGTCGACGACCTCGCCGCAGGCACGGGTGCGGGCCACGTGAATGAGGGCATGTTCGCCTCTGCCTGCTTCTACAAGTACTTCGCGATCCACTGGGGACTGCTGGTGGGCAACCTCGCGGGCGACGCCGGGCTGGCCGCCAAGACCGTGCGCCACTTCCTCCACGCCGCCGCGCTCACCACGCCCTCCGGGAAGCAGACGAGCTTCGCCGCATTCAACCCGCCGGAGGGGATCCTGGTCGAGGTCAAGGCGGAGCGCTGTACCCCGGTGAGCTATGCCAACGCCTTCGCGGATCCCGTGCCGCCGCGCGCCGCGCGTGGTCTCGTCGGCGAGAGCGTCGCGCGCCTGGGGCAGCACGTGCATGAGCTGGCCGTCGGCTACGGCCTGGAGGCTCGGCGCCTGTGGTTCTCGCCCGCGGGACGCCATGCGCTCCAGTATGTGGAGTCGGGGCAGGAGCACGGGGTCGTGTGCGACGGCGACAGCTTCGGAACCCTCGACGGTCTGACCGAGGCCCTGATGGCCTCCGTCACGACCGCCGCGGGGGTGTAGCCATGGACGCCGGTCCGAACACGGTGTATCTCCGCCTGGAGGGACCGCTCCAGGCCTGGGGCGATACGTCGAAGCTGGTGATCCGCCGGACGATGGAGGCGCCTACGAAGTCCGGGGTCCTGGGTCTCGTTGCCTGCGCGATGGGGCGGACCCGCGACGATGCCCGCCACTGGCTGCCCGAGCTGAACGCGCTCGCGATGGGGGTGCGGATCGACCGGCCCGGCACGCGGTGGTGGGACTACCACACCGTCGGGGCTCGCGTCGGGGTCCTCAAGGCCGAGGGCGGCATCAAGGTCACACAGACCACGAAGGAGCCTGAGACGCTCGTCAGCCGCCGCGAGTACCTGTGCGACGCCAGCTTCCTCGTTGCGCTGCAGGGAGCGACCGACCTGGTCCGTCGCGTCGCCCATGCTCTCTCCCAACCGGCCTGGGCGATCTACCTCGGCCGTCGGAGCTGCCCGCCCGCCGTGCCCGTGGCTGCGGGGGCATCCACGCACGCAAGCCTCGCCGAGGCGCTTGCCGCCACGCCGTGGCGCCCGCGTCTGGCCGGTGACGAGGGAGCACGGCAGGCGCGCATCGTGCTGCCCTGCATCCTCGAGTGGGGGCCGACGGAGACCGAACCGATCGCCCCGCTGGAGGCCGAGGTCTGGTACGACCGCGCGGTCTCGCTCGAGCCGGCCGTACACGAGCCCCGGCTCGTGGTGCGGAAGACGGTCGATGTCCCCGTGGGGCGTCCGGCGCAGGCGCGGCCGCCCTCTCCGCCACGCCCGCGGGCCGACTACCGGGACTCCGAGTACCGGCGGCGGCGGGTGGAACGACTGGCGGCCGACAGCCACCTGTGCGTGTTCTGCAAGTCGCCGGCGACCACGGTCCAGCACATCACCTACCGGCGGGCCGGCGGCCACGAGCGGCAGGATGACCTCCGATCGCTGTGCCGGCTGTGCCACGACGCGGTGACCATGATCGAGTACGGCCTCGGCATGGGCCTGGACCGCATCAACCCTGAAGATCCCCAGTGGCGCGAGCAGATCGTCGAGAAGCGGGCCGAGATCATCCGGTTCCGCGCGCTCGAGAGCCGCCGGAGGCGCCTCGCGGCCGAGGAGGTGGAGTAGCGGTGTTCCTCTCCCAGCTTCTCATCGACACCGGCCTCGATCCCGACCGACCGCGGCCGGGGCGCCGGTGGCTCGGCAACCCCTATCATGTCCACCAGCGACTGTGCATGGCCTTCCCCTCGGCGGGGCGGCGCGCGGCCGACGGCGCCTTCCTGGCGCCCTATCGCCCGGAGGACTTCCAGGAGCACGCCCGCGTGCCGCGCGACGCGGAGGCGGGGTTCCTGTACCGCGTCGAACCCGGCGCGCAGGGGCGGGCGGTGATCCTCGTGCAGTCCGTCGTTGTTCCCGACTTTGCCTGGGCCTTCCACAACGCCGGCTTCCTGCTGGCGGCGCCCCCCGCGACCAAGCCGTACGAGCCAACTCTCTCGGAGGGCGAGCGCCTGCGGTTCCGGCTGAGAGCCAACCCCACGTTCAAGCGGGAGGGCAAGCGTCTGGCGTGGCTCTCGGAGGAAGACCAGCTCCGCTGGCTCGCACGGAAGGGCGAGACGGGCGGCTTTGCGCTCGAGGGGGTGACAGCGACATCGGAGGGGTTCCGTCGCGGCCGGAAGGGGGGCGGCGACGCGACGCACCGGATGAGCCTGTTCTCGGTGCTGTTCGAGGGCCGGCTCGACGTGACCGACGCGGTTCGGTTCGCCGAGGTGCTGCGCGCGGGGGTCGGGAGCGGAAAGGCGTTGGGGTTCGGGCTGCTCTCGGTCGCCCGGTAGCGGGAGGGGATGGGCCGTCATGGAGGATCTGCACGCGCTGCCGAAGTTCCGCGACGCGCTGTCGTACCTGTACCTCGAGCACGGCTGGCTCGAGCAAGACGAGAAGTCGGTCGCCTTCCACACGCCGGAGGGCAAGACGCCGATCCCGGCGGCCTCGCTGTGCCTGCTGATGCTCGGGCCGGGGACGTCGATCACGCACGCGGCGATCCGCAGCCTGGCCGAGTGCAACTGCCTTGTCGTGTGGTGCGGCGAGGAGAACGTGCGGTTCTACGCGGCGGGGCTGGGCGGAACCCGGAGTGCGGCCCCTCTGCTGCGTCAGGCGCTGCTCGCGTGCGACGCGGACAGCCGGGTGGCGGTTGCGCGACGGATGTACGAGATGCGGTTCGAGGAGGAGGTCGATCCGAGCCTGACGATCAGCCAGCTGCGCGGACTGGAGGGAGTGCGGGTTCGCGAGACCTACGCGCGCGCGAGCCGTGAGAGCGGAGTGGCCTGGTCGGGCCGCAGCTACGACCGAGGGAACTGGGGCAACGCGGACCCGGTGAACCGGGCGCTGTCGGCGGCCAACTCGTGCCTCTACGGGCTGTGCCACGCGGCTATCCTCTCGTGCGGGTACAGCCCGGCGATCGGCTTCATCCACACCGGCAAGCAGCTCTCGTTCGTGTACGACGTGGCCGACCTGTACAAGACGGAGATCACGATCCCAGTCGCTTTCTCATCGGTGGCCGCGGGGGCGGAGGACCTGGAGAGGACTGTGCGTCTGGCCTGCCGCGACCGGTTCCGGGAGTCGAAGCTCCTGCGGCGGATCGTCCCGGATATCCGGCGAGCCCTGGACGACAGCGGAGAGGATGACGCCTACGCGGAGCGGCTGGCGGAGGATCCGGCGCTCCCGACCCCGCTGTGGACCCCGCCGCGCGAGCTGGCGACCGGCGCGGCCGAGGGGGTGGAAGATGGTGGTCCTGGTGCTTGAGCGAACCCCGGCCGGGGTACGGGGCGAGCTGAGCCGGTGGATGATCGAGCCGCGAACGGGCCTGTTCGTGGGGCGACTCTCGGCGATGGTGCGCGACAGGCTGTGGGAGCTGGCCGTCTCCCGGAAGGGGACCGGAGCGGCGATGCTCATCCACTCGGCCGACAACGAGCAGGGGTTCGCGATCCGCACGCACGGCGATACCTCCCGCACGGTGGTAGACCTGGAGGGGTTGCAGCTCATCCGGGTGCCGTGGCAGATGGCGGATCGCGGTCTCGGCAGGTGTGGTGCTGGAGGGATTCGAACGGTCGTTTGATCTCTTCCCCACGCGTGTGGGGATGTACCGATGCGCTTGGTATCATCTCCGAGCGCACGGGCCTCTTCCCCACGCGTGGGGGGATGTACCGGCAGTGGGGACGTGGAACAAGCGGGAGGTAA
>CAZRDB010000285.1:0-4394 GCA_964598695.1 uncultured Armatimonadia bacterium | reverse complement strand
GGGGCCTATTTAAAAATTACCGTTTTTGGGCACCCCACCCCCCGTTTAAACGGGTTCCTTTTGCCCGGGCCGTGGCCGTCAACGGGCGCCGCCTCCTCGTCTCCAAGCTCTCGGAGGGACTCTGCTTCGGCCAGCGCCGCATCGAGCTGGACTCGAACCGGTACCCCGACGTTATCTACCCTGAGGGCTACCGCCGGCTGGTCTCGGTCGAGGCGGGCGGGACGACCGTCTCCCACACGTGGGAGGTCGACGCGGGCAGGCTCACGCGCACCGTCGCGATGGCACGGGGCCGCAGCGCGACCGCCGCCGTCTTCGCGTGGGAGGGCTCCGAGCCCACCGTGCTCGAGCTGCGCCCCCTCGTCTCCAACCGCGACTACCACCACACCCTCCGGGTCGACGAGCGCTTCCACGGCGCGGTCACGCTCCGCAACGGCGCCGCCTCGCTGCTGCCCTACCCCGACGGCGTCCCGATCCACATCGGCTGCGAACGCGGCGAGGTCGTCGAAGCCCAGGTGTGGTACTACAACCTGCGGTACTCCCGCGAGGAGGAGCGGGGCCTCGAGCACGAGGAAGACCTCTTCTGCCCCGGCATCTGGCGCATTCCGCTCGAGCCGGGTGAGACCGTCGGGCTCGTCCTCGCGACCGAGGCGATCGCCGGCCAGGAGGCCCACCGGATCGTCGAGACCGCGCGCGAGCACGAGCGCGCGCTCCTCGCCGCCTCCCCCCTCGGCGCCTCGAACGATCCCCGCGTGCGCGCGCTGCTCGTCGCGGCGGACAGCTTCCTCGCCAAGCGAGGCCGGGGCAAGGACACCGTGATCGCCGGCTACCACTGGTTCACCGACTGGGGCCGCGACGCGATGATCGCCCTCCCGGGCCTCACGCTGCGCCAAGGCCGACTCGAGATCGCCCGGAGCATCGTCCTGAGCTTCGCCCGTTGGATGCACCAGGGGATCATCCCCAACCGATTCCCCGACCGCGCCGACGAGAGCCCGATCTACAACACCGTCGACGCCACGCTGTGGATGATGGTCGCCGCCGGCCAGATCGCCGCCGCGCTGCCGGACCCGAAGCCGTTCGTCGAGGCCGTCTGGCCGGCACTGACCCAGTGCATCGACTGGCACCTTCGCGGCACGCGCTACGGAATCCGCGTCGACCCGGAAGACGGCCTGCTCACGCAGGGCGGCGAGGGACACCAGCTCACTTGGATGGACGCCAAGGTCGGCGACTGGGTGATGACCCCGCGGACCGGCAAGCCCGTCGAGATCCAGGCCCTGTGGTACAACACGCTGCGCATCGCGGCCGAGTTCGCCGACCTGCTCGGCAGGCCCGAGCACGCCACCGAGTACCGCGAGCGCGCCGCCCGCGTCGAGGCGAGCTTCGTCGACCGCTTCTGGCTCGAGGAGGACGGCTACCTGGCCGACGTGCTCACGCCGGACGGCCCCGACGTCTCGCTGCGCCCCAACCAGCTCCTCGCCTGCTCGCTCCCCCACCCGCTCCTCGACCGCCCGCACGCGCTCCGCATGCTCCGCGCCTGCGAGGAGCACCTCGTGACCCCGTACGGCCTGCGGTCGCTCTCGCCGCGCTCCCCCCACTACTGGGGGATGTGCGTGGGCGGGCCGTTCGAGCGGGACTCCGCCTACCACCAGGGCACCGTCTGGGGCTGGCTGATCGGCCCCTACTGCAAGGCCTACCTCCGCGCCCACGACGCCAGCCCCGAGGCAGTCGAGCACGTGCGAGACCTCCTCGAGCCGATGCTCGAGCACACGCGCGACGCCTGCGTCGGCAGCATCAGCGAGGTGTTCGACGGCGAGCCGCCCCACTGGCCCCGCGGCTGCGTCTCTCAGGCCTGGTCGGTGGCCGAGGTCCTCGACGTTCTCGCCGAGGTCGGCTCCCGCCCCGTCCGGACAGCCCCGCGCCTGATCCGCATGGACCGCCCCGATCTCGAGAGCCTGCCGCCCTGCCCGCCCGCGCCCGACGGCTTCGAAGTCGTCACCTACTCCGACGATCTCTTCGACGCGTGGCTCGACCTGCTCGACGCCTGCTTCCCCGAGAGCGGCCCCTTCCGGCGCGACAAGTGGCGCGAGAGGATCGTGGCCGATCCCCGGTTCCCGCGCGAGGGGATGTTCCTCGTTCGCGACACCGCGACGGGCAAGTTCTGCGCGACGGCCTACACCTGGATTGAGGGCGCCGAGGAGCACCCGGGCCTCGCGCGCGTCGAGTGGGTCGGCGCACTCCCGACCTACCGGGGCCTCGGCCTCGGCCGGTACGTGATGCTCCGCTTGCTCCACGCCATGCGGGAGGCGGGCTTCACCCGGGTGACGCTCGACACCGAGGAGTTCCGGATCCCGGCCGTCGGGCTCTACCTCGACCTCGGCTTCACCCCGACCCCCAAGGACGAGGCCGAGGAAGCCCTCTGGGCCGAGGTCGTCGCGAAGGCGAAAGCACGGTAGGCGAGGCCGGCGACTCTCCCCGGCAGGCCGCTCGCCCCACGACGCCGTATCCTCTCCCAGCGCACGCGCATGGGAGAGGATCTGCCATGAACCGCTCTGCTCATGTACTTTGGCTCGCCGGCTTGCTCGCGCTCGCGGGGCCCGCGTGGGCCGAGGCCGACTACGGCCCTGCGCGGAGCATCCCGCTCGCCGGGACCTGGCGCTTCCAGCTCGACCCGAGCGACCTGGGCGAGGCAGAGGCGTGGTACGCGGGGGACCTCCCCGACACGATCCGCCTGCCCGGCACCACCGACGAGGCACGCGTCGGTGTGAAGACCGCAGAGCCCGCCCGCGGCCACCTCACCCGGCCCTGGACGTACCTCGGCGCCGCCTGGTACCAGCGCGAGGTCGTCCTCCCTGCCTCCTGGGCCGGCAAGCGACTCGAGCTGTTCCTCGAGCGCTGCCACTGGCGGACCGACGCGTGGCTCGACGGCGAGCCGCTCGGGATGCGCAACAGCCTCGTCGCCCCGCACGTCTACCCGCTGCCCGTGGGCCTCGCGCCCGGCCGGCACCGGCTGACGATCCGCGTCGACAACCGCCTCGAGATCAACGTCGGCGGCTGGGCTCACAGCGTTACCGAGGAGACCCAGACCAACTGGAACGGGATCGGCCGGATCGAGCTGCGCGCCACCGATCCCGTCCGCATCGAGAACCTCGTGCCGACGCCCTCGCTCGAGATGCACGGCTTCCAGGTGCGCGCGGCGGTCCGCTCCCAGGGCGCCCCGGCGGTCCGGGGCACACTGACGGCACGCGTTGTCGGCCCCGAGGGCGGCTCGGTTCTCGCCCAGTGGAACCAGCCCGTCGATCTCGCGGCCGACGGCGAGGCGGCCTACGACTTCTTCCTGGAGCTTCCGAGCGCGGCGCCGCGCTGGGACGAGTGGGAGGGCAACGTCCTCCGGCTCGAGGCGACCCTCGAGGTCGAAGGCGAGGGCAAGGCCTACCGCGACGTCCGCTCCGCCGATGTCGGCCTGCGCGAGTTCACGTCGCGCGGCCGGCAGTTCCGACTCAACGACCGGCCCTTCTTCGTGCGCGGCACGCTCGAGTGCTGCATCTTCCCGCTCACCGGCTACCCGCCGATGGACGCGCCGGAGTGGGACCGCATCATCGGCCTCGCCCGCGAGTACGGCCTCAACAACCTCCGGTTCCACTCCTGGTGTCCGCCGGAGGCGGCCTTTGACGCGGCCGACCGCGCGGGGATGACGATGCAGGTCGAGCTGCCGGTCTGGACCTCGGTGGGCACCGACCCGGCGGTCGACGCCTTCATGCGCGCCGAGGGCCGTCGGATCCTCGAGACCTACGGCAGCCATCCGGCGTTCACCATGCTGTGCCTCGGCAACGAGCTATCGGGCGACTTCAGCGTGATGGACGCGATGGTCGAGGAGTTCCAGGCACTCGACCCGCGCCACCTCTACACGTTCGCCTCCGACTGCGTCCGGCTCGAGCCCGGCCCGGTCTCCGACTACATGGAGGGCTACGCGACCAAAGCGGGGCCGATCCGGATCAACGGCGACGGCGAGCACTTCGCCCACGGACCGACGACCGACTTCGACTACGCCAAGCGGCTCGGGCCCGTGGCGGTCCCGTTCATCGCCCACGAGCTGGGCCAGTGGGTCACCTACCCGAGCTACGAGGAGCTGGGCTCCTATACCGGCGTGCTCGAGCCTCGCTCGCTCGAGGGCTTCCGCGACCGGCTCGCGGAGGCCGGCATGCTCGATCAGGCCGCGGCCTTCCAGGCCGCCTCGGGCCGGCTCGCGGTGCTGCTCTACAAGGAGGAATGCGAGTCCCTGCTCCGCACCCCCGATTGCGGCGGCTTCCAGCTCCTCGCACTCCAGGACTTCCCCGGTCAGTACGAGGCGCTGAGATCGGAAGAGCACACGTCTGAACTCCAGTCACTACCGGCGCCGG
>CAZRDB010000284.1:0-4409 GCA_964598695.1 uncultured Armatimonadia bacterium | reverse complement strand
CAGGACGTTCTCCTGCAGGTCGCAGACCAGCGTGCGCCGGAGCCCGGCATGCTCGATCTGGTGGAGGTAGGCCGCGGCCGAGGCGGCCTCGGGGAGCTGCTCCCAGGCGTCGTAGGTCCACGGGGCGTTGCAGGCCTTGGCGTGCACGCGCACGGTCAGCAGCCCCCCTTCCGCGGTCTCCGGCACCCGGAGCCGGATCTGCTGCTGGGCGATCGGCTGCCGGAATGGGCGCAGGCGAACGGTCACCAACACCTCGTCGCCCGGTCGGGCCCGCGTCGGGGTCACCTCGCAACCGAGGATCTCGGCGGGCGCGGGCTCGGGTCGCGCCGCAATCGTGACCTCGGCCGACTCCGGCGCCAGCGGGTAGCGGTCGTTGCCAAGCAGAGCGCGCAGCACGGCGCGCAGCTCGGCCGCGCAGGCGCCGCCCACGTCGCGATCGCTGGAGATCATCTCGCTCCGGTCGAAGGTCAGGCCGCCGCCACAGACCAGGCCGAGGCGCACCTCCGCGGACCCCGGCCCGACCCGGTCGAGGGCGGAGTCGGCGACGGCGATCACGCACGAGGCGGCCGTCTCCGCGAACAGCTCCTCGGTCGGCGTGCAGGCGAGCGCCAGGGCCACCTCGCCACGCTCGCCGAGGATCCGGAGGTTCAGGGGCACCGTGCGCGGGGTCTGCCCGAGAACGGCGGCGCAGCCGTAGGCGCGGTCCTCGACCACCGTGCCGATGGGCTCTCCCACCGGGCTTGCGTGGAGGTAGGGCGCCCGCGCGCTCGGGATCACGGCGCCGACCGAGGCGCGGACGAGTGGGTACTCGCAGCGGCCCTCGTGGAGGTACTTGTGGCCCAACAGCAGGGCGCGACCCTCGACCACGGACGTGACCGTGCCGTAGGTGGTCGAGTGCATCGCGCCCCGCACGACCTGCAGACCGACGAGCGAACCGGGCTCGAGGGCGCCGGTCTCCGCCTGCGCCACCACTGACGACAGCGCGAGCGGGGGCCCGGTGCGCGCCTCCACAGCCCCCACGAGCCCGGCCGGCAGCGCCACGACCGGTGTCGGTCCGGTGAGCAGTGGCCTGCAGAACTCGTAGGGGATCGCGTAGCCGTAGTGGGGATCGGCCTCCGGGAGGGCGTAGGCGAGCACGCACGCCAGCCTGCCGTCGAGGTAGAGGGGACTGCCGCTCATCCCCTGGGCGATGCCGCCCGCGCGGTCGATCTCGGCCCCCCGGACGCGCACGAGGACCGCGCTGGCCACGCCCGCCTCGCCGCGCAGCACGTCCAGCACCTCGAACTCGTAGCTCGAGACTCGCGTGGACTGGAACGTGGCGCGGCCCGTCCCCACGGCGCCCGCCACGATCTCGGCGGCGGGCATCCACGCCGGCTCCATCTGGGCGAGGCCGCCGCCCCCGCAGAGCAAGAGCACCCCGATCGCGAGCACGCATCTCCGCACCGGCACGACGGCTCTCCTCCTTCGCCCCCGCACCGGGGCAGGGAACTCCCCCCACCCCCGGAACATCCTGTTCGTGCGGGCCGCCCCCGAACCCTCGGGCGACCCGGCAGATGGCGAAGATGCCCGAGGTCGTCCGCGGGCGCCGTCTCCGTGGCAGAATCAGGGAAAGGGTCCGCAACCGCGCCCATGGCGCACCGGGGCCCCGAGAGGGCGGATGCCATGACGGATGTCCTATTGGCCGCGGCCGACCATCCCTGGGCCCACAGGCTCGCTGAAGCGTTGCGCGAGGCGGGGCTCTCCCCGGAGGTCGTCCCGGAGGGCCGCCCCACGCTCCTCGGGATCCAGAACGCCCTCGTCGTCGTCGCCGACGTCGAGGAGGAGTACTTCAGCGACGCCCAGGCGCTGTCGGCCACGCTGCCGGCCGACGCCCGGCCCCGCATCCTCGCCTCGGGCCCCGCCGCGGCCCTACCCGTCGGCGGCGCCCGCAACTGGGTCGACAGCGGCGTCTCGCTCGCCGCGCAGGCCGCGCGCGTCGCCTCGGTGGTGGGGGAGGTCCGCGCAGAGCGCGCCAACCGCGCCTCGATCGAGGACGTCCGTCTTCGGGGCGCTCGCCAGGCTGCGCTGCAGGCGATCACGGCGCGCATGTCGGCCACCCTCGTGCTCTCCGAGGCCCTCCAGGTCTTCGTCGAGGGCGTGCGCGAGGCGCTGGGCCTTCGCGCCACCGCCGCCGTGCTGGTCCAGCCCGATGTCGAGGGGATCAAGGTCGTGGCGGAGAGCCCCTTCGGCGCCGGCGCCCGCGGGATGCTCGAGGGCCCGCTCCAGTGCCTCGAGCGCGCGGCGCAGTCGGCCTCCAGCCCGCCCGCGTTCTACTGCCTGTGGCCGAGCGACGGCGTCGCTTCCATCCCGATCCTGGTCGAGAACCGCAGCGTCGGCGCGATCCTCATCGTCTCGGAGACCGACGAGCCGGTGGACGAGGCGGGCGGCGAGAGCCCCGGGCGCGCTCCGCTCGATGTCTCCGTGAACGCCCTCGCCGAACTGGTGCCGCACGTGGGCAACGCCGTCCGCAACGCCCATCTGTTCACCGACGTCCAGGTTCGCTCGGCCCAGATGTCGGCCCTGTACGCCGTGGGCCGCACGATCTCCGCGATGCACGAGCTGGAGGGGCTGCTTCGGGCGATCGTCGAGTCGGCCGCCGTGATCACCGGCGCCCATCGCTGCTCGCTGATGCTGCTCGACGAGGGCGAGGCCGTGCTGCGGATCCGGGCGGCGCGGGGCGTCCCCGAGTGGATCCAGAACACGGCCGTGGCCCGGCTGGGCGAGGGCGTCGCCGGCTACGTTGCCGAGATGGGCGAGCCGCTGCTCATCGAAGACATCCGGCGCGACCCGCGCTTCGACCCACGGATCGAGTCGCGCTACTACGGCAACCACTCGCTGCTCTCCGTGCCCCTGATCGTGCAGGGCGCGACGCGCGGCGTCCTCAACATGAACGACAAGGAGTCGGGCCGGCCGTTCACCCAGACCGATCTCGAGCTGGCCGTCCTGCTCGCGAGCCAGGCGGCGGTCGCGATCGACAACGCCTACCTCTACGAGCAGCTCCGGATGCTCGCGGCGACCGACTCGCTCACCCGGCTCTACAACCACCGCCACTTCATGACCCGGCTCGACGCCGCGGTCAAGCACGCCCGTCGCCACGGCCGTCCGCTCAGCATCCTGATGATGGACCTCGACCACTTCAAGCGGGTCAACGACACCTACGGCCACCAGCAGGGCGATCGGGTGCTCCAGGCGTTCTCGTCGATCCTGAAGCGCACCTCGCGCGAAGAGGACACGCTCGCGCGCTACGGCGGCGAGGAGTTCGCGGCGATCCTGCCCGACACCAACCTCCACGGCGCGATGCGTCTCAGTGAGCGGATCCGCAACCGGCTCCGCGACCTCGAGTTCGAGCACACGAGCGGCGGCTTCCACGTGACCGTGTCGATCGGCGCGGCCGAACTCACCGATAGCGTGCGGGGCGCGGAGGACTTCTCCGCCTTCGCCGACGAGGCGCTCTACCAGGCGAAGGAAGCAGGCCGCGACCGCGTGGTCGCGCGCGATCCCGAGCGCGGGTTCATCTCGGATGTGGTCGCGGGGTCGGCCTAGGGGCCGAACGGGGTTGGAGGGCTCCCGGGCGACATCCCCTGAGCCATCCCAAGCCCGAACATGGTGCCGTACAGCGCGAGCAGGGCGATCATGGCAATGGCCCCGAGCGCGGTGAGCACCATCGTGATGATCCCGAGGATCGTGCCCGCCTTGCTGAGGCCGCAGGTGGGGTACTGCTTGAGCGCCTCGCGCCCCATGAAGAACGCCACCCACCCCGGAGCGGTCATCACCAGCCCGAGGCAGCCGCAGCAGGCCGCGCCGACGAAGGGTTCGAGGACGCCGACGATCCCCAGGACGAGGATCAGCGTGCCGTTGGGGGCCTGGTCTGAGGGCGCGCTCCCGGGCGGCGGAGGAGGCAGGTAGTTGCCCGCTCCGGGGCCGGCGAACGGCGGCGGTCCCGGCGGGGGGGGAGGCGGGGGCGGCGATGCCGCCAGGATCCATCCCCGCGCGAACCCAATCCCACTGCCGCCCTGAGGCAGTGCGATGGCTGCCATCCCGCGTGCCCCCTGTATGCGAACCCGCGGGCCGGCCAGTGGCCGGCCCGCGGGCTCAGCGTGTCCGTGCCGTTAGCGGCCGAGTGCTCCCCCGGCGATGCCGAGGCAGATGAGCGCGCCGTAGATCACGAGGACGATCGCGGAGAGGATCAGGTGGATCAGGCCGAGCCAGTAGGAGGCCTTCGTCATCCCGCAGTTGGGGTACTGCACCATCGCGCCCTTGGCCATGAAGAACGCGACCCAGGCACACGGTCCGCAGACAACCCAGCCGACGATGGCTAATGACCTTCCGTAAAACAGTGTAGCTCACAAAAAGGAGAAGTGCTGGGAGCA
>CAZRDB010000283.1:0-4516 GCA_964598695.1 uncultured Armatimonadia bacterium | reverse complement strand
GAGTTCCAGTAGTGCCACTCGCCGTAGATGCCGGCGGTGATGTGGTAGCCGAGGACGTGGTCGGCCCAGCCCGCCTCGCGCACATGGCGCACCAGCCGACGCAGCGCCTCGGCCGCATCCTGCCGCCACGGGCGGGAAGCAAAGCTCGCGTGGCGCGGGCCGCTCATCCCCATCGCCTGCCACGAGGCCGGGTCGGCGTACTCCACGAGTTCCTCGGGGTGGGCATCGAGCCACGCGCCCGGGGCGTCGAGATCCACGCGCAGCAGGATCAGGGAGGACGGGTCGGCCTCCAGCGCCGTCTGCACCGCCCGGTCGGTCGCCGTGTAGTCGTATCTGTCGACGCCCACCCAGCCGTTCGGGGTGTAGATCGTCTGCTGGTGGATCCCAGCGGCCGCGGCCTCGGCGATGTCGCTCCCGATGATCGGCACGCTCATCAGCATGAGCGGGAAGGTGGGCACGCCGTTGACGAACAGCGCGGGGGCGCCGTTGTGCGGCCGGATGTCGACCTGCGGGTAGTCGGCCTCACGCGCCGTGAGCGTGACCGTCCCGATCTCCAGGGTTTCGTCCTCGCCGTACGCCGCGCCCCAGGGGCCGAGGCAGACCCGGCTCTCGCCGGCCGGGACGAACAGCCCCGCCTCCACCGAGCCCTCGAGCGTGAGCCGGTCGCCCGTCTGCCACTCCTCCGTGGGCCGCGGGGGCTCCACGGGCGCCATCGCGAGCGGACGCCCGCCCCGCACCAACTCCATCCGCAGCAGCCGCGGCTGCGGATCCGGCCGCGTGACCCGCACCTCGGCCCGGGCCTTCACGCGGCGGCCTTCGAGCGTGACCTCGGCGTCCAGTAGCTCGAGACCGAGCAACGGGCCGGCGTAGCGGAGGGGCAGCTCGCCCCACGGAGCCACGGGCGGGGGGCCGATCTCCTGGGCGCTCTCCCAGGCCGCGTCGTCGAAGTCGACCTCGGCGAAGCCCTCCGGCGCCTCGCCCGCGAACCGCCAGCTGGTGTCGGTCGCGAGATGCACGAGCACCCCTTCGCCCACGGCGGTCGCGTCCAGGAGCAGGCCGCCGGGGGCCGCCGAGTTCTCCACCCGCGCGGCCAGCACGTGGGGGCCTTTCGCGAGCGGGCCCAGCTCGTAGACGTTGGTCGTGTGCCACCAGAAGCCACCGGTGCCGACCGGCCGGCCGTCGAGGAACAGCTCGTAGCCGTCGTCGCCGCTCATCTGCACGAGGAAGCGCGGGGCATCGGCCGGGAGGTCGAAACGACGGCGGAAGTAGCCGGTTCCTCCGTTCTCGTGGACCGAGCCCCAGATCCACCGGGCGGTCCACGCGGGTGGGCCGATCGGCTCCGGGGTCTGGCCCGTGACGGGGAGCGTGAGGCAGGCGAGCAGTGCGAGCATGAGCGAGCTTCCTCTCGGATGTGACGGTCTCTCGCCCTCTGCGCCGTCGGCGTGCGGGAGACCTGCACGCCGCGCACCGCTCAAGGCAGGAGATCCCCCGTCCGCCGACCAATCCGTCGGTGGCGCCCGCGCGACCGGAGGAGGACCACCCGTGAGACTGCCGCTTGCCATCCTGCTGCTCTTGCCCTGCCTCATGGCCTTGTCGTCGGCCGTGGGGGCCGATCCCCATGCGACGGAGGCGCCCGGCATCGTCTGGCAGGACTGGTACCTCCGGGAGTCGCTCCGAGCGATCCGCGATTGGGAGGCGATCCTCGCCGAGTGGGAGGCCGCAACGCCGGAGGCCGAGCGCACGCCGGTCTTCCCCGTCCCCACGGACGGCGTACGCGTCCGGTGGCCGAACCCGATCCCGGAGTCGCTCGTGCCCGTGCGCGACTGGGACGCCGGAGTCGAGGTCTCGGCGGCCGACCCCGCCGAGCCCACCCTCGGCTACCACCACCCCGGCGGCGGCGGAGCCGACCGCTGGTACCACCCCTACACGCGGCGGTTCGATGCCCTCCTGAGGTTCGTTCCGGTGGCTGCGCCGTTCGAGCTGGTCGTGACGCCCCGCGCGCACTGGTCGCCCGGGGAGAACGAGCTGCTGATCGCCCTCCGCAACGCCTCGGAAGAGCCGCTCGACCTGAGCCTCCGCGTGCGGTACCGCACGGCCGCGAGCGACTGGAGCGAGGAGACCCGCGCGGTGCGGCTCGAGTCGGGCGCCGGCTCCGAGCAACGCTTCGGCCTCACGCTGACCGAGCCCGGAGGGGGGGTGGCCCTCATCGAGGTCACCACCGGCGAGAGCCGCTACTGGGCGCCCCTGTTCACCCACGTGGAGGACGCGGCCGCGATCCTCGACGGCGCCGAGCAGGTCCTCGACGACGACGCGCGGGGCCAGTCGCCCGAGACGACGCGGGCCGACCGATCCCGCATCGCCGATCTCCGCCGCCGGGTGGCCCAGTGGCCTGCTTCGGGCGGCACGTGGTCGGCGCTCTTCGAGGAGGCCAACGCGCTCCGCGACGAGCTGCTGCTGCGTCGGGTGACCTTCGACACGATGCTGCTCGTCCAGCGCAAGCCGTTCGACTCCGAGCAGCCGTTCATGGACGCGCACCACCTCGTGAACCCGCCGGGCGGCGCGCTCTGCCGCCTCTCGCCGGTCCGGCCCGAGGGAACGCTCACGCCCGTGGTCGACTCGCTCGGCGAGGGCATCTACCGCGACATCTGCCTCGACTGGGACGCGAGCCGCCTGCTCTTCTCCTTCGGCAACGGCTCCGACAAGTGGACCGGGGACCAGAGCTACCACATCTACCAGGTGAAGGCCGATGGCTCGGATCTCACGCAGCTCACCGAGGGCACGCACAACGACTGCGAGCCCTTCTACCTCCCGACCGGACAGCTCGGGTTCACCTCCGATCGCTCCGAGCACTTCGTGATGTGCGGCGGCGACCGCCACGGCCCGAACCTGTTCATCATGGAGGCCGACGGCGCGAGCCCCCGGCTGCTCAGCGCCAACGTCTTCAACGACTTCAACCCCACCGTGATGCCCGACGGCCGGATCCTCTACTCGCGCTGGGAGTACAACGAGCGATCGGTCACCTCGCTCCACAACCCGTTCACCATGAACCCGGACGGCACGATGGTCATGCCCTACTACGGCAACGCGACCTGGCGGCCGAACGTCGTCATGTTCCCGCGACCCGTCCCCGGCAGCCAGAAGGTCCTGGGCCTGTTCACCGCCCACCACGGCCAGACACACGGCTCTGTGGGGCTGATCGACACCGGCCGCGGCATCGACGGCCTCGAGCCGATCACGCTGCTCACGCCCGACGTGCCGGTCACCGGCGAGAAGCACGAGGACAGCCGGTTCGGCTGGTACAACGACCCCTGGCCCCTCTCCGAGACCACCTTCCTGTGCTCCTACACCCCGACGGTCGTCCCGTGGATCCCCTGGACCTGGGCGGTCTACGTGGCCGACGCGCACGGCAACCTCGCGTTGCTCCACCGCGACCCGTCGATCTCGCTCGCCGAGCCCGTCCCGCTCCTCGCCCGCGCCCGGCCGCCGGCCCGGGCCGCGGCGCCGCCGGACACCGACGCCGAGGACGCCTCCGCCGAACTGGTGCTCCTGGACGCGGCCATCGGGCTCTCGGGCGTCGAGCCCGGCACGGCCCGCTACCTGCGGATCCTCGAGGATGTCCCCCGCGTCTCCGTCCCGACGGGCGGCGTGATCGTCACCGCCGGGACCTCGACCTACACCGTGAAGCGGATCCTCGGGCTCGTCCCGATCGCCGAGGACGGCTCCGCCCGCGCCCGGGTGCCCGCGAACGTGAACCTCTACTTCGAGCTGCTCGACGCCGACAAGCGCGAGATCCAGCGCATGCGCAGCGTCGTCTGCCTCAAGCCGCGGGAGCGCCGGGGCTGCATCGGCTGCCACGAGCCGCGCAACCAGGCCCCGGTGAACCGCGACGTCGCCGCGCTCCACCAGGGCGAGGCGCCCACGCCCGAGCCGCCGCCCTGGGGCGCCGAGCGCACCTTCAGCTTCCTCCGCGATGTCCAGCCGGTGCTCAATGACCGCTGCATCGCCTGCCACACACACGATCGCGCCACCAGCCGCGTGATCCTCACCGACGACCTGACCGACAGCTTCTCCATCGGCTACGAGGAGCTGCTGCCCTACCTCCGGGTCGCCAACGCCATGCGGTGGGACTACCCCGAGGATGTGCTCGCGCAGCCGCCCTACACCTACGGCTCGCGCGTCTCGCCCCTCCTGCGGATGCTCGACGAGGGACACCATGGTGTGGCGCTCTCGCCCGAGGAGCAGCTCCGGCTCGCTTCGTGGGTCGACCTGAACGGGATCTACTACGATCGTTACGAGCTGGGCGACCGGCCCGACCGCCGGATCCTCGCGGGCCGCACGGCCGAGCGGCTGGGCGAGGTCTTCGGCCGTCGCTGCGCCGAGTGCCACGGCGACGGCGATGGCGCGGGCGGCACCTGGTGGCTGAGCCTCAACCGGCGCGACCCGGCCGCGAGCCGGATGCTCCTTGCCCCGCTGGCGCGGGCTGCGGGCGGCTGGCAGCGCTGCGGCGGCCCCGTCT
>CAZRDB010000282.1:3542-4584 GCA_964598695.1 uncultured Armatimonadia bacterium | reverse complement strand
CACGACATCACTCGCGGCGTCCGGCCCGACGAGCCTCCGGCGATCGGTCCCGACGATACGGCTTCGGCAGACCTCCACGTAGGCCGCACGGTGTTCGGGTTCGTCGCACGCCCGCTGAAGTAGGCGGCACCCCCCTCGGCCCGATGCACACGGCCCTTGCCGTGCTCTGTGGCGTATGGCACCATTACTTCGGAACGCGAACTATTTGAGTTCCGAAGGGTTCTCGCCATGTCACCGCGCAGTGAGCGCGAGCACGCGATGGAGCACATCGAGGAGTTGCTCCACGCCGTCGTCGGGAAGTACCTCCACCGCGGGCGGCCTCCGCTGGCGCCCGACACCACCGTGGGCCAGCTCGAGTGCCTGCGGGCGGTGGGCCGGCTCGGCTCCCCCTCGATGTCGGAACTGGCCGCCGAGATGCGGCTCCAGCCGAGCACCGTCACCGGGATCGTGTCGTCGCTGATCGAGCGGGGCCGGCTCGAGCGGCGGGAGGACCCCGACGACCGGCGGGTGGTGCGGGTGGCGCTCACGCCCGTGGGCGCCCAGGAGCACGAGGACCACGCGCGGCAGAGGCGGCAGAGGCTGTTCCTGCTCCTCGGCCACGTCAGCGACACGGAGCTGGGCGCGATCCGCGAGGCGCTGGCTCTGCTCGAGCGGGCGGCCCGGCGCGCCACTGAGGAGACCGCGAACGATGAACGCTAGGGCAGTACTCGCAAGACCCCGCGCCCAGGAGCGAAGAGCGACAGTCCGCGGAGGTTTGCCCCTCGGCGCTACCCTGGGCGGTCGCGGTCGGGGCCAGAGCCCGCCGACCCCGACGACGATCGCTCAGGGAGGGCGGAAGGACGAGCACTCGGCAAGCCTCCGCTGGCCGCTGGCGCCTGCAGGGACTCTCGCGAACCGCTCCCGAGACACCCTACGGGAAGCGGGAGGCGGAGGCCGATGAAGTGCCTCCTCCGGCTTGCCCGCTACATGCGCCCCTACCGCGGCGCAGCGATCCTGGCGCCGCTGCTCATGGCGCTCGAGGTGACGATGGACCTCGCGCAGC
>CAZRDB010000282.1:0-3532 GCA_964598695.1 uncultured Armatimonadia bacterium | reverse complement strand
CCGGCTGTTGCAGACCATCGTCGACGAGGGCGTGGCGCGGAACAACCTGAGCCTGGTCCTGCACCTGGGCGCGATCATGGTCGGCGCGGCCGTTGTCGGCTGGGTGGGCGGCGCCGGTTGCACGCTCTACGCGCTGATCGCGGGCCAGGGCTTCGGCGCCGATATCCGCCACGCGACGTTCGCCTCGATCCAGCGCCTGTCGTTCGGCAACCTCGATCGGCTCGAGACCGGCAAGCTGATCACGAACATGACCAGCGACGTCGACCAGGTGCAGGAGGCGGCCCTGATGGCGCTGCGGATCCTGGTCCGGGCCCCGCTGCTGATGATCGGCGGCCTGATCATGGCCGTCCTGACCGATCCCCCCCTCTCGCTTCTTCTGGTGGCCGTCAGCCCCCTGATCCTGCTGACGCTCACCGTCGCGAGCCGCCGGGGACGCGTGCTGTTCCTCGAGGTGCAGTCGCGTCTCGACCGGCTCAACACCATCCTCCGCGAGAACCTCGCCGGCGTGCGGCTGGTGAAGGTCTTCCGGCGGGCGCCGTACGAGTGCGAGCGCTTCGGCGGGGCCAACGATAGTCTCATGGAGAGCGCGACAAGCGCCGGCGCGCTGATGGCCGGAGTCGGGCCGATCCTGATGCTGCTCGTCAACCTGGGCACGGTCGGCGTGCTGTGGTTCGGCGGCCTGCAGGTCGACGCCGGCCACGGCCAAGTCGGGCAGCTCCTGGCCTTCATCAACTACCTCGTCCAGATGCTCTCGTCGCTGATGATGGTCGGTATGCTCGCGATGCGTTTCGCCCAGGCCGAGGCCTCGGCCGAGCGTATCGCCGCCGTGCTCGAGTCCGAGCCGGAGGTCCGGGACCGCGCCGATGCCGTCGCGCTCGGCCCCGCGCGGGGGCGCGTCGAGTTCGAGGGCGTCGAGTTCCGGTACGACGGGGAGGACGCCTCGCCGTGCCTGCGCGACGTCTCGTTCGTCGCGGAGCCGGGCCAGAGCGTGGTGATCCTCGGTGCGACGGGCTCGGGCAAGTCGAGCCTGCTGCACCTGGTGCCGCGGTTCTACGACGTCTCGGCCGGCCGCGTGCTGCTCGACGGCCGCGACGTGCGGGAGTTGGCGCAGGAGGAGCTGCGGGGCTCGGTCGGCGTTGCCTTCCAGACCGCGCTGCTGTTCTCGGGCACGATCCGCGACAACATCCGCTACGGCCGGCCGGACGCGAGCCAGGAGGAGGTCGAGGCCGCCGCCCGGATGGCGGAGGCGCACGCGTTCATCGGGCGCCTGCCCGAGGGCTACGACACCATCCTCGGCCAGAAGGGCGTGAACCTCTCGGGCGGCCAGAGACAGCGGCTGGCGATCGCGCGCGCGCTCCTGTGCCGCCCGGCCGTCCTGCTGCTCGACGACTGCACGAGCGCGGTCGACGCGGCGACCGAGGCCGCGATCACCCGCTCGCTCGCGACGATGGATCCCCCCTGCACCCGTCTGATCGTTGCGCAGCGGGTCAGCTCGGCCCTCGCCGCCGACAAGATCCTGGTCCTCGAGGACGGCCGGATCGCCGCCGAGGGCACCCACGACGAGCTGCTGGCGCGGTGCCCGCTGTACGAGGAGATCGTGCGGTCGCAGATCGACCCGGAGGAGGCCGCCAATGGCTGAGAGGAGACCCGCCGGCCCTCCCCCACCCTTCGGCGGCCACGGTCCCGGCCCCGGGCGCGGGCCGATGATGATCGGCGCGCCGGTCGCGAAGGCGGAGGATGTTCGCGGCGTCCTCCGTCGGGTCTGGAGCTACCTCCGGCGGCGAACGCCCGCCCTCGTGCTCGTGGCGGCGCTGGTCGCCGTGAGTGCGGGCCTCTCCGTCCTGATGCCCTACCTCACCGGCGTCGCGCTCGACCGGTGCATCGTGCCGCGCAAGCTCGATGCCCTGGCACGGGTCGTGGGTCTGATGATCGGCTGCCACGTGGTCGGCTCGGTTGCGACCTGGCTCCACTCGGTCATCACGCTGCGCGTCTCGCTGGCAACGCTCCGCGACATCCGGCGCGACGTCTTCGAGCACCTCCAGGCGCTGCCCCTGAGGTTCTTCGACAGCCGACCGCACGGTGAGATCATGAGCCGGCTCACCAACGACACCGAGGCGATCAACGCCGCGCTCGGCCAGACGGTTTCGCAGTTGGTCGCGAGCGTCCTGACGCTCGCGGGCGGCCTGTACGCGATGTTCGCGCTCAACGGGCGCATGGCGCTGGTGACGCTCGTCACGGCGCCGCTCGGGATGGTCTTCGCGCGCTACGTCGCTCGAGCGGCGCGGCAGAGCTTCCGGCAGCGCCAGGAGGACCTCGCGAAGGTCAACGGTCTGATCGAGGAGACGATCACCGGCCAGCGCGTGGTTCAGGCCTACGGGGGCCAGGAGCGGGTGCTGCGGGAGTTCGACGAGGCCAACCAGCGGCTGCGGCGCAGCGCGACGCGGGCCGGCACGATCTCGGGCCTCATGGGCCCCTTCATGAACCTCTCGGGCAACACGAGCTTCGCGGTGCTCGCCGCGGTGGGCGGCTGGATGGTCTTGCGCGACTGGGCCTCGCTCGGAACCCTGGCCGCGTTCATCGGCTACGCCCGGCACGTCACGATGCCGATGAACCAGATCGCCCAGCTCTGGGGCTCGGTGCAGACCGCCATCGCGGGGGCCGAGCGGGTCTTCGCGCTGCTCGACGAGCCGTCGGTTCCGGCCGACGCGCCGGACGCGGTCGCGCTCGAGTCGGTGCGGGGCGAGGTCTCGTTCGACGAGGTCACCTTCGGCTACGACCCGGAGCATCCGGTGCTCTCCGAGGTGAGCTTCTCGGCGCCGGCGGGTCAGACGATTGCGCTGATCGGCCCCACGGGCGCGGGCAAGACGACGATCATCAACCTGCTCACCCGCTTCTACGACGTCGACCGCGGCTCGATCCGGGTCGACGGCCACGATCTCCGTCGCGTGCGTCGGGCCGACCTGCGCCGCTCCGTGGGTGTCGTGCTGCAGGACACGTTCCTCTTCGAGGGCACCGTGCGCGAGAACATCCGCTACGGCCGGCTCGATGCGACCGACGAGGAGGTCGAGGAGGCGGCGCGGCTGGCGAACGCGGCGCCGTTCATCCGCCACCTTCCGCACGGCTTCGAGACCCCGCTCAGCGAGGCAGGCGGGAGCCTGAGCCAGGGGCAGCGCCAGCTCCTGGCCATTGCGCGGGCGATCCTCGCCGACCCGGCGATCCTGATCCTCGACGAGGCGACCAGCAGCGTCGACACCCGGACGGAGATCCACACGCAAGAGGCAATGCTGCGGCTGATGCGCGGGCGGACGGCGTTCGTGATCGCGCACCGTCTGAGCACGGTGCGCCACGCCGACACGATCCTCGTCGTGGAGGGAGGCCGGATCGTGGAGCGCGGGTCGCCGGAGGAGCTGCTCGCCGCACGCGGGGAGTACTGGAAGCTGCACACGCTGCAGAGCCGGGGCCTCGACGCGTTCGAGGAGCTGGAGGCGGCGGGGGCGCACTAGCCTGGATCATTCATGAGCAGTGGAGTTGG
>CAZRDB010000281.1:0-4622 GCA_964598695.1 uncultured Armatimonadia bacterium | reverse complement strand
GATGTCCCCATGGACTTCAAGTCGGTGGCCGACGCGGGCTCGATGCTGGGCAGCGGCGCCGTGATCGTCATCGACGACCGCACCTGTATCGTCCGCTCGGTTGCCAACCTGGTCGCCTTCTACCACCATGAGTCGTGCGGCAAGTGTACGCCGTGCCGCGAGGGCAGCGGGTGGATCCTGCGCGTGATCGAGCGGATCGAGGCGGGCCGCGGGACGGCCGACGACCTCGCGATGGTCCGGCGGCTGTGCGGGATGATCCAGGGCAAGTGCTTCTGCCCCCTGGGAGAGAGCATCCCGGCGCCCGTGATGAGTTCGCTCGCCCTGTGCCCCGACGAGTGGGAGCACCACATCTCCCGGGGTTGCTGCCTGGTGGGAGCGGAGGGGCGCCCCGTTGGCTGAGATGATCGCGCTCACCATCGACGGACAGGCCCTCAGCGTCCCGCGGGGGACGCGCGTGATCGTCGCGGCCGAGCAGCTCGGGATCTTCATCCCGCGCTTCTGCTACCACCCCATGCTCGAGGTGCTGGGCGCGTGTCGGGTCTGCCTCGTGCGGGTGGAGCTGCCCGTCCTCGACCGGGCGACGGGCCAACCACAGACCGTCCCGGAGACCGGCGAGCCGCTCTACCGGCCGATGCCGACCCTCCAGACCTCCTGCACGCTCGAGGTCAGCGAGGGCATGCGCGTGTTCACCGACACGGAGGACGTCCGCGAGGGTCGGGCGACCATCATCGAGTTCCTGCTCGCGAACCACCCGCTCGACTGCCCGATCTGCGACAAGGGCGGCGAGTGCCTGCTGCAGGAGATGACCATGCACTGCGGGCCCGCCCGCCAGGCCTGCGCCGAGCCCCGGGTGCGGCGCGACAAGGCCCGGCCCATCGGCGGAGGGATCGTCCTCGACCAGGAGCGGTGCATCGTCTGCTTCCGCTGCACGCGGTTCCAGACGGAGTGGGCCGACGAGCAGTCGTTCGGCTTAGTCGACCGCGGCAACGGCAACGAGATCGAGCTGCCATACGGTCGGCCGGTCGAGAAGGCCCGCTTCCTCGGCAACACGATCGAGCTATGCCCGGTGGGGGCCCTCACGAGCGAGGCCTACCGGTTCTCGGCCCGGCCGTGGGAACTCGCAGACAGCGCCGGAGTCTGTCCGCTGTGCCCCGTCGGCTGCAACCTGACGCTGGGCGGGCGGCTGGGGACGCTGTGCCGGGTGACGCCCCGCCAGAACTACCAGGTCAACGACCAGTGGATCTGCGACCGGGCTCGGTTCGGGCTCAGATGGGTCAACGAGGGTCGGCTGACCGAGCCGCAACTGCGGCCCGGGGTGGCCCTGCGGCCTGCGCCGTGGGCCGAGGCGCTCGATCGGGCCGCGGAGCAGCTCGGGAAGGCCCGGAGAGTCGCCGTGGTGCTCGACCCGTCGACCGGGTGCGAGGCCGGCTTCCTGGCCGCCCTCCTCGCGCGGCAGGGCCTCGCCGGGGCGCCGGTCCACGTAAGCGACGCGTTCGACGCGGCCGGGCCGTTCTCCGGCGGGGTCATGCAGCTCGCGTACTCCGAGATCGTGCTGGCGGTCGGGGCCGATCTCCTCGAGGAGCAGCCGATCCTGTGGCTGCGGATGAACCGGCGGGCCCGACAGGGGCGCTTGCGGATGGTGACGCTCGCCCCCGAGGGCTGCGCGTCGGACCAGAAGCGGCTCTCATGGGAGTCGGCCAACCTCGCTGCGACGCGGGTGCCGGCCTTCCTCTCCGGTCTCCGCCAGGCCCTGCGCGAGCCCGGCCATGCCGAGGCGCTGGCCGCTGAGACCGGCGTCCGCCGGGAGTGGCTGCGCGCGCTGCTGGGGGCACTGGCCGCCGCGAAGAGCGTTGCCGTGGTCGTGGGCGCCGCGGGTGTGGAGGATCTCGCGCGGGCGCGCGGCGCGCTGGCCGAGCTGGCCGAGGAGTTGCGTCTGGCGAAGGGGCGCGCGGTTCCGCACGGGGTGCTGACCGGCGGGGCGAACTCGCGCGGGTTGCGCGCCGTGGGTTGTGGGAGCCCGGGCGCTCCGCTGGGCGACTGGCGCGAGGCGGTCCGGCATGGCGAGATCGACGGTCTGCTGCTCGTGGGCGGCGATCCGTTCGGCAGCGCCGACGAGCACGTGCGCGCGGCCGCGAAGCACCTGCGGGCGTGTGTGGTGGTTGGGACCAACGAGACGGCCGCGCTGGATGCGGCGACCGTGGTGCTGCCCGCCGCCTCGTTCGCGGAGACCGACCACTGCCTCGTGAGTTTCGAGGGCCGGCTCCAGCGCTCGGCGCCGACCAACGAGCCGATCGGCGACACGTTGCCGGACTACGAGATCCTGGCGCACCTCCTGGCGCGACTGGGATCGGAGCCGCCGGGCTGGGACGCCGAGACGCTCCGGAGGGCGATCGCCGGCTCGGGCCCCGGGCTCGAGGCGTTCGCGGGAGCGGTCCCGCCGGAAGGGGTACTCCTGAGCGGCTAGCCGCGGCGGCTCTCCGGCGCGGTCGACCGAAGAGGACGAGAGATGCACCCGTTGCTTGTGGTAGCGATCAAGGTCCTGGCGGCGCAGCTCTTTGCGATCGCCGTGGTGGTGCCGCTCATGATCTGGGGCGAGCGGCGGATCGTGGCACGGCTGCAGCAGCGGATCGGCCCGAACCGCGTGGGGCCCCTGGGCATCCTCCAGCCCTTCGCCGACGTGGTGAAGCTGGTGACGAAGGAGTCGATCACCCCCTCCGAGGCAGACCGGGGGCTGTACAACCTCGCTCCGATCCTCGCGGGGGCGCCGGCCTTCCTGGGGATGGTAGTGATCCCGTACTCGTTCGGGGAGTACGGCCACGCCGCGCGGGTCTCGGTGAGCGCGTTGCTGCTGCTGGCGCTCGGCTCGGTGCAGGTGTATGGCGTGTTCCTGGCGGGCTGGGCCTCGCGCAGCAAGTACTCGCTGCTGGGAGCGCTCCGTTCGGCGGCGCAGATGATCAGCTACGAGCTGACGTTGGGCGCCTGCACGCTGATCGTGGTGCTCTACTCCGGCTCGCTCGACCTGGCGCGGATCGCGGAGGGCCAGAGCGGGAGCGTCCTCTCGTGGAACGTCTTCCGCTACTTCCCGCTGGGTCTGATCCCGTTCGTGCTGATGCTCATCGCCATGGTGGCGGAGTCGAACCGTTCGCCCTTCGATCTCCCGGAGGCCGAGAGCGAGCTGGTCGGCGGGTTCCACACGGAGTACTCCAGCATGAAGTTCGCGACGTTCTTCATGGCGGAGTACGCGGCGATGTGGAACATGAGCGCGCTGGTGGCGACGCTCTACCTCGGCGGGTGGTCGGGGCCCTTCGTCGAGACGCTGCGGAGCGAGGGCCGGGAGTGGCTCGCCTTCGGCCTCGGCTGCCTCTACTTCATCGCGAAGGCCGGCGCTCTGATGGTGTTGTATGTCTGGATCCGGGGCACGTTGCCCCGCGTGCGGTACGACCAACTGATGGCGCTCGGCTGGAAGGGCCTCCTCCCGGCCGCGTGCCTGTGCTTCCTGGCAGTCAGCGCGGCGATCGCGCTCGGCTGGTAGGCAGGGAGACACGATGCAGCTTCTGAGCGACATCTGGGCGATCGTGGTAGGCTTCGCGACCACGCTGAAGTACTCGTGGCGGCGGCCGACGACGATCTCGTACCCGGAGCAGAGGCCGGTCCATGGCTCGCGGGTGAAGGCGATCCACTACCAGGCCCGCGACGAGGCGGGCCGGGAGCTGTGCGTCGGCTGCTCGCTCTGCGCCGTCGCCTGCCCGACCGGCGCGATCATCGTCGTCCCGGCCGAGACCGCGTCCGACGCGCCGGAGAACGCGACCGAGCGCTGCGCGCGGGTCTACGACATCGACATGTACCGCTGCATCTACTGCGGCTTCTGCGTGCTGGCGTGCCCGGAGGACGCGATCCGGATGTCGCGGAACTACAACTTCGCGTTGCCCTCCCGCGCCGGGATGGTCTTCACCAAGGAGATGCTGCTCGAGGCGCATGCCGGCGCCACCGAGGATCCCTCGGCGTGGGGGTACGACTACTCCTCGCACTGGGGGCCGATCGAGGAGCGCCCGGCACGGGACCGGGCCCAGCCGCCGGAGGAGGAGCGCCGGTGAACCGTCGAGACCTGGGAGCGAGGTGGAACGGATGATCGACCTGGGCGCATGGATGGGCGCGCCGGAGTTCGTCCCTGCCGCCATCGCCTCTCTCGTCGCGGTGGTGGGCGCGCTCCTGATGGTCACCCGGCGCGACGTCGTCCGCGGCGCGCTCTGGCTGGTGGTCACCTTCGTGGCGATGGCCGTCCTGTACGTGACCCTCGGCGCCGAGCTGCTCGCGATGGCCCAGATCGCCGTCTATGCCGGCGCGATCATGGTGCTGTTCCTGTTCGTGATCATCCTGTTCGCCGCCGGGCGCGAGCCGGCCGCGATCCGTCGCGTCGGGCCGGAGGCCTGGCTCGCCGGAGTGGCCGTTCTCGGGTTGCTGGCCGTCCTCGGGTACTCCGTCTCGCTCGAGCAGCCGGCGAGCCCGGCCCCGCCCGCGCGGGCGCTCGCGAACCTGGAGCACCCGCAGCAGATCGGACAGGCGATGTTCGCGGCGCACAACGTGCTCACGCTCGAGTTGATCGCGGTGCTGCTGATCGTGGC
>CAZRDB010000280.1:0-4629 GCA_964598695.1 uncultured Armatimonadia bacterium | reverse complement strand
CATGCCCGCGCCGCCCGCGCCCGGGGCACCGCTGCTGCCCAAGCCCGGAGAGCCCTGGAAGCTGGAGCCGGGGCTCGGCATCCCAGGGATCCCCATGCCCATGCCGGACGAGGAGCCGCCGCGCATGCCCGCGGCCGACGGCGGCATCGGAGGACCGCCGATCGACGGCGCCGACGGCGCCACCATGCCCATCGCGGCCTGCGTGTTCAGCGTACCGGGCCGATCACTCCCGAAGAACCCGCGAGCCATCCCAGGGGCGCCGGGCCGGCCGGGACCGCCGGGGCCGCCCGAGGAGGAGCCAGGCATCGAAGGCGCGCCCGAGGGGCCCATCGAGCCGCTCGCGCTGCCGCCGCCCATCGCGGGGCCGAACGGGCTTCCGCCCGCCGCGCCGCCGCCGCTGCCGCCGGGGCCTTCGGAAGTCGACGTCGAGCCGATGCCGGAACGACCGTCGAAGGACTCACTGCTCGCCGGGCCCTGGGCCGGCTGGCTGGACCGGATCACGATCCCATCCGGTGTGCCGTAGCCCGGGGTCTCGAGAAGAACGTAGGCGGAATCCCCGAGGCGGACTCCCGCCAACTGGGTCTCCATCCAGTAGGCCCACGAGCTGCTCGCGCAGAGCATCGTGAGACCCGCGATCATCCCGAGAAGCCAAACTCGGCGTACATGCCCGGTTGCGTACCTGCTCATCGCTTCGTCCTCCTGCACAAGCGGATCAACGAAGAAGTCAACTCTTCATGACAGAACGCCCCGCCCCCGCGATCCGTTCAAACGGAGCGAGGCCGCTTCAGCGAGGAGCATTCACTTCGAACGTCCTCGCGGTTTTCGCTGCCGCGCGGGCCCAGTCCTTCGTGCGGGCGAAGAATCTCCCCCGCTCCAACCGCCCGCGAAGCCTCACCGCGCGCGAATCATCGCAGCGCGCGAGAGGGGTGTCAAGGCGCGCCGCCGGCAGGCCGGCTCCCGCTGGTTTGCGCCTCCCGGCCCGACGCGCTACACTCGCGAGCGATGAGCACCCGCGGCGCCGAACCCCAGACCACGCTCGGCGGAACGGTCGTCTTCGAGGGAGTCGGACTCCACTCGGGGCGGCCCGCTCGGCTCACGGTCGAGCCCGCGTCGGCCGACCACGGCCTCGTCTTCGCGGTCAACGGGCAGAGGATCCCCGCCTTGCTCGCCGGCGTGTGCGAAGGGACGCGCTGCACCGGCCTCGGGGCCGACGGAGCCCGCGTGGATACCGTCGAGCATGTGCTCTCCGCCCTCTACGGCCTGCGGATCGACAACGCCCTCCTCCGCCTGGAAGGGGGCGAGGCCCCGATCCTCGACGGGAGCGCCCTGCCGCTCGTTGCCGCGTTCCGGGACGCGGGCGCGACCGCGCTCGGGGGCGCCGCGCGCCGCGTCTACCGCCTCCGGGAGCCGGTCTACGTGGAACTCCGCGAGGCCCGCGGCATGGCCGTCCCCTGCGACCGCTTCCGCGTGAGCGTCGGGGTGGAGTTCCCCGCGCCGGTCGGGCCGCAGGCGCTTCACCTCGCCGACCTCCACGCCGAGTACGCCGAGCGGATCGCCCCCGCGCGGACGCCCGGCTTCGCGAGCGAGTGGGAGGCCCTCAAGTCGATGGGACTCGCGCTCGGGGCGAGCATGGACAACGTGCTGCCGATCGTCGACGGCGCCTACGCGCTGCCCGAGCGGGTCCCGCACGAGGTGGCGGCCCACAAGGCGCTCGACCTCGTAGGCGACCTCGCCCTACTGGGCGCGGCGATCGAGGCGCACGTCTTCACCGCTCGCGGCGGCCACGCACTCAACCATGCGCTGGGGGCCGCGATCCGCGACGCCTCCGTTCTCGTCTAGAGCCGCCGGACGCCGCGCGCGGCGCCGGCCGAATCCAGGAGCGACAAGGGGTTGGACCTGACGTGGAACTGAACGCAATGGACATCCGAGAGATCATGGCGCTGCTCCCGCACCGCTACCCGTTCCTGCTGGTGGACCGGATCATCGAGTGCGAGCCCCCCAACCGCGGCGTGGGCATCAAGTGCGTGACGGCGAGCGAGCCCCACATGCAGGGCCACTTCCCCGACCGGCCTCTGATGCCGGGCGTGCTGATCCTCGAGCACCAGGCCCAGGTCGGCGGCGTCGTGCTGCTCGCTTCCGAGGAGTACCGCGGCAGCTTCGCGATGCTGGCCGGCGTGGAGGGCGCACGGATCCGCCGCCAGGTGATCCCGGGCGACGTCCTGCGGACCGAGTTCCGGATGGTCAAGGCCCGGGGCATGTTGGGCCGCGCGGAGGTCACGACCACCGTCGACGACCAACTGGTGTGCAAGAGCGAGCTGATCTTCGCGCTCGAGATGGCGTCGAAGAAGGCAGAGGCCACGGAATGAGCATCCACCCCAGCGCGGTGATCGATCCCGGAGCCGAGATCGTCGAGGACGTCACGGTCGGCCCCTTCTGCTATGTCCACGGCGGCGCGCGGCTCGAGCGCGGGGTGCGGCTGGAGTCGCACGTCGTGGTCTACCCCCACACCACCATCGGCGAGGAGACCGTCGTCTACCCGCAGGCCTCGCTCGGCGGCCTGCCGCAGTCGATCGGCTTCCCGCCCGAGCGACCGAGCACCACGCGGATCGGTGCGCGCGTGGTGATCCGCGAGGGGGTCACGATCCACCGACCGATCACCGAAGGCGCCGAGACCTCGGTGGGCGACGACTCCTACCTGATGGCCTACTGCCACATCGGCCACGACTGCGTGCTGGGCAAGCGCGTGATCGTTACCTCGCTGGCCGGCCTCGCCGGACACTGCCTGCTCGAGGACTACGCGATCGTGGGCGGCGTCACCGGGGTCCACCAGTTCGTCCGGATCGGCACGATGGCGATGGTCGGCGGCGTCAGCCGGATCACCACCGATTGCCCGCCCTACGTCCTCACCGCCGGCGTCCCCCAGAAGGAAGCCGGCCTCAACCTGATCGGCCTGCGCCGCAACGGCGTCTCGCCGGAGGCGATCCAGGGGCTGAAGGCGGCCTACCGGCTTCTCTACCGCTCCAACCTCAACCGGAGCCAGGCGCTGCAGCGGATCCGCGACGAGGTGCCTGCCGGCCCCGAGGTCGACCACCTGGTCGAGTTCCTCTCCGCCGTCGACACGGGCGCGAAGGGACGCGCGCTGGACCGATGAGCGCAGCCGGGGTGTCGGAGGAGGCCGCACGGTCGAGCGCACGCCACCGCGTGTTCCTGATCGCCGGAGATCCCTCGGGCGACGTGCACGGCGCGCTCCTCGCGCGAGAGCTGCGCCGGCTCCTCCCCGATCTCTGGTGCTACGGGATCTGCGGCCCGGCGATGGCCGAGGCCGGCGTGGCGCAGTACGTCGACTCCTCCTCGTTCTCCGCGGTCGGCGTCGCCAACGCGCTCCCCAAGGTGCCGCGCCTGCTGGCCGTCTTCCACGCGCTGCGCCGCTACCTGCGCACCTCGCCGCCCAGCGCGGTCGTCCTGATCGACCTCCCCGCCTTCAACATGCGGCTCCTGCGCGACCTGCAGGGGACCGGCATCCCCACCCTCTACTACTTCCCGCCCGCCTCCTGGCGCCGCGAGCGCTCGACGGCCGCCGAGCGGGTGGCACAGTGGGCGACGCGGGTCGCGACGCCCTTCGAGTGGTCGGCCGCGATCCTCCGCGACCTCGGGGCCGACGCCCACTGGGTGGGCCATCCCGTGCTCGACCGGTACGCCGACCGCCCCTCCGAGGCCCGCGCGCGCGGCGTGCTCTCGATCCCGCTGCCCACCACGCCGGTCGCGATCCTGCCCGGCAGCCGCGCCCAGGAGATCCGCCACGTACTGCCGCTCCTGCTGCGGGCGGCAAAGCTCGCCCAGCGCGAGGATCCGACGATCCTCCCCGTCGTCTCGTGCGCCCACACCGTCGAGCGCGGCCGGATCGAGGAGACCTGCGAGAGGCTGGCCGTCCGAGCCATCGTCACCGAGGACACGCGAACGGCCCTGTGCGCCTGTCGCGCCGCGCTCACCAAGAGCGGGACGATCACGATCGACGCGATGGTCTGCGGGCTGCCGATGGTCGCCACCTACGCCGGTGGCTGGCTCGACGTGCTCCAGTACCACCTGTTCGCAAAGAACCGGATCGGCGACATCGCCGCGCCCAACATCCTCGCGCAGCGCCGGATCATCCCGGAGCGGTACGGCGAGCGCGGGATGCCCGGGGTTCTGGCCGCAGAGCTGCTCGCGCTGCTGCGGGACGGCCCGACGCGCGAGAGCTGCCGGGCCGATCTCGCCGCGACCGCGGCGCTGCTCGGCGAGCCGGGGGCGTCGGCCCGGACCGCCGCGCTCGTGGCCGAGCTGCTGGGTCCGTGACGCCCGCTACCGCGCGCTCTTCCGCTGGCCGAAGAGCACGAAGTCGAGGGAGAGCATGCCGGAGCCGAGCAGGAGGACCGAGGCGGCCACGCTCATGTAGATGAGCCGCGGGCTGAACGGCGCGGCCGGATCGGACCAGCCGAACAGCAGCCCGAGGGCCACCAGGCAGACCATCGAGAGGGCGGCGCCGAAACGGCCCAGGAAGCCGAGGCCGAGCAGGAGGCCGGCGAGGAGTTCGCCGTAGGGCAGGAGCTGGATCAGGATCGGCACGGCATCGGCCGGCAGCAAGGAGACGGC
>CAZRDB010000279.1:0-4655 GCA_964598695.1 uncultured Armatimonadia bacterium | reverse complement strand
CCGGGGCGAGCGC
The DNA here is from genome assembly GCA_964598695.1 of uncultured Armatimonadia bacterium. Classification (GTDB taxonomy): domain Bacteria; phylum Armatimonadota; class Zipacnadia; order UBA1398; family UBA1398; genus CAZRDB01. The sequence continues at coordinate 4,642 of CAZRDB010000279.1, read as the reverse complement.
GTCAATGCGAGGCTGGGGCCGGGGCCGGTCCGGGCGTCACGCCTTGTGCCGTCGGCTGCGCCCTGCGCCTACGCGCTCTCACCGAGCCTGAGCTGATACCCACGGGGGCGGCGGCAGGTCCGGTGCTGTGCAGCCGAGAAGTGCCCAAGGCCACCGGGACGGCATGTCGGGACCTACCAGAGGAGGATGGGGCGCATGAGAGACGACTTCAGCCAGCGGACGAAGGACGGGCTCGCCGCTCGGGCAGGCCACCGCTGTTCGAACCCCAACTGCCGGCGGCCGACCACTGGGGCGCAGCAGGGGGGCGACGGTGCCGTCAGCATAGGGGTGGCAGCACACGTGACAGCGGCGTCGCCGGGCGGCCCGCGCTACGACCCACGGCTCTCCTCTGCGGAACGCGGCGAGTGGCGGAACGGCATCTGGCTCTGTCAGAACTGCGCCAAGCTGGTCGACTCCGATGCGAGCCACTACACAGCCGATGACCTTCGGAAGTGGCGCGAGATGTCCGAAGAGGCCAGTGCGGCATGGCTCGACCCAGGGCATGACCCACTGTCCGCTCCTGACAGCGACGGCGACCTCGTCGCGTTCTTCTGCAAGTGCTTCGACCGCCCCGCGTTCCAGGACCCGTTCATGCAGGAGGGGCGCATGGAGGCGTTCGATAGGGCGATGGAGGATACGATCACCGCCGTCAACACCGGCAGCCTGTACTCGCGCGACGACAGGTTGCTGGCACAGGCTGGGGGGAAGTCGCGGCTGCGGAACGTCGAGTGGCGCCAGCAGCTGGACACCGCGGTTGACCTCCTGCGAGCGATCCGAGCGCGCTACCGGCTGGCGGTGGAGCAGGGCGAGATCCGCGTCGGCGAAGACGGGTGGTACTGCATCGCCAGCGGTGAGTTGGCAGCGTGGATGGATGGCACACGACAGGAAGCCGTCGGACTGCTCGCGTCAGTCTGTCGACAGGCCGGAGTGCCCCCCCCACCGAGGCTGATGAGTCGCTTCCCTGGCCGGGCTGGCTGGTAGCCCGAGTCGCACCCCTGCACGCGCCCCGAAGCCACGAGACGCTCCGGGGCGCGTGCGGTGGCGGGCCTACTCCTCGCGCCAGGGGAGGTAGACGCAGTAGGGCTCGTCGTCGATCTCGAACAGGGGTGCGAGCTGCACGGTGCGGCCGGCGGCGCGGGCGCGGAGACCGGGCATGAAGTGGCCCCACTCGCGGATGTTGCTCGGGCGGATGCTCGACTCCGGCGCGTTGCGGTCGCCCACCAGCTCGATCTCGTGCTCGCAGAGGGCGCCGTAGGTCACGGGGCCGTAGTTCACCGCGACGGTCTCGGGCTCGTCGGGGATCGGGCAGAGGGCGATCCTCACCGGCAGCACGAGGTGCAGCGTCTCCTTGCCCCAGGCGCGGCGGACCCTCGCCCAACCGGGCTCGCTCCGCTCGTAGGCGAGCGGTTGGCCGTCGAGCCGCAGCTCGGCCTCGTCGGCGAGCCACGCTGGGAGCCGCAGGCGGAGCGTGAACTCGGCTCGCGCCTCGCAGGCGACCTCGAGCCGGACCACGATCGCGTCGCCCCGGAAGGCGTTCTGCGCGTTCCAGCGCTCGTTCTGGCCGGCGGCCTGCTCGATGTGTTGTCGGATCGTCACCTTCGCGCCGGAGGCGGCCGTCGTGATCTCGGAGGCGATGTACTGGGCGATCCGAAGGCCCTCGCTGTCTCCGTACGCGATCGTGCTGGGCAGCATCGGGTGGGCCTGCACGAGCGAGCCGTGGCAGCACCAGAAGTCCTGTGTCGGATGGCCCCACACCTTGCGTCCGCCCGCCTCGAGGGGCAGGTAGTAGGCGACCATGCCCGAGCGCGGGTTCTGCTGGGCGAGGATGCCGTTGTACAGGTTGCGCTCGATGTAGTCGGCGTAGACCGCCTCGCCGGTCCAGCGGAGCAGGTAGTCGGCGAGCCGGATCATGTTGTAGACCGTGCAGTGCTCCTGGTTGCGGCTTCCGCGCCAGGCCGCGAAGGTGTGCGGCGGGGTCCAGACCTCCTCACTCGTCTGGCCACCGGTTGCGAAGGTGCCCCGGTCGGTGACGGCGCAGCGCCAGTAGGCCTCGGCGATCCGCCGCCAACGCTCCTCTCCCATGACCTCCCAGCAGCGGGCGGCGCCCTGGACCTCGGGGATCGTGGTGTTGGCGTGGCGCGCGGTGAGGACATCCTCCCCCGCGAGCAGGGGCTCGAAGAGGCGCTTGCGGTCGTAGCGGTCGATCAGGTCGAGGTACTTCTGCTCGCGGGTGATGCCGTAGAGGTCGGCCCACGCCTCGAGCATCCCGCCGGTCTCGGCGTCGAGGATGTCGTCCATGTGCTCGCGCGTGAACGGCGCCGACCAGTTGACGAACCAGTCGGCGAAGCGGCCGGCGATCTCGAGGGCCTGCGCGTTGCCGGCGAAGAGGTGCATGTCGGCGAGGCCCATGAGGGTCTTGTGATGCACGTACTGCGGGGCCCAGGTCGGCTTGCCCTGGGCGAGCCAGTCCATGTACTTCTCGGGGTAGGCGGCGATCCAGCCTCGGCCGTTCTTCTCCTGGCAGCGGGCCAGCTCGGAGACGATGGTGTCGGCCTTCCGTTTCAGCTCCTCATCGCCGTAGCGCGCGTAGCACTGGGCAGCTCCCGAGAGCCAGTGACCCAGGAACTGGCCGCGGACCTGGCAGGAGGGCGACTCCCAGCCCCAGTGGCGGTCCTCGAAGCCGGGGCCCGCGACGTGGCCAACGCCCACGTGCCACGAGCCCATGCCCGCCTCGAGGTAGTAGTTCTGGAGCAGGTTGCTGTCGGTGAGGCTCATCAGGTAGTCGCGCACGAGCCGGTAGCGCCGCTCGAACAGGCCGCCCAGCAGGCGGATGCTCCCGTGGCCGAGCCGTGTGCAGGTCATGGTGTGGTGGTCTCCTCTCATCGCCGGGCGCCTCCGTGGCGTCCGGCCGCGTGCCGTAGGGCACGGCGGCTCTGTTCTCCCGGCTGACGCCGATTCCGGCTCGGGAATCGGCGCGCGGAGGGAGAAAGTTGGGCGCCGCCCCCGGGCGTTGGGGGAACATGGATGATTCTCGGGTTTGTGGCGTGGCGAAGGCTATCCGGGATGAGTTCAGGCCCGCCGGCAATGAAGATGCATCGGGCCCAGCCGTTCGGGTCTACCTCCCCACCACCGCCAGATCGGTGATCATCAGGTTGGGGCCGGAGAGGCACTCGGCGCTGAGTTCGAGCCTGCCGTCGGCGCTCTCCGCGCTCGTCACCGGGAAGGCGCTCCACAGCCCGGCCGCGTGGTCGCCGAGCCGGTACGCGCGGCCCTCGAAGCGGACGATCCCGCTCCTGCCGACGCGATTCCAGTCCGACCACCGGACGTACAAGGTCCCCTCGAACCCGGTCGGGACCGCACACGCGACGCCGAGACTGCCCCCGTGCCACGCCGAGTCGGTCTCGTCGAGCCACACCCCCTGCACCCGCGGGGCGTAGTCGAACCCCTCGGCCCGCGCGAGCACTTCGTCACTCTCGGCTGTCCACGGGAGGCTGACGTTCCGCTCCGTGAGGCGGCCTGCCGCCACCAACCGCAGGGAGGCGCGGTCAAGGCCCTCTGGCTCCGAGACCGTCGGGAGCGGCGGGTAGGTGCGGACCAGCTCCGACACGAGGCTGGGCTCGAGCGACACCGTCGGCTCGAACGCCTCGCTCGCGGCGTAGCGGAGCAGGCTTGCGCGGAGCTGCCGCGCGACCGGGCGGGCGTCGAGGTCGGAGGCGAGGTCGAGGCTCGCGATGAGGAGTCTGCCCTCGCCCACCCGGCACTCGAGCACGGCGCCGAGCTTGAGGTTGCGGTGGAAGTCGTCGATCCCCTGGACGATCGGCCGGAGCGTCTCCGGCGTGCCGGTGAGATCGAGGCAGCTCGCGCCGTCCAGCAGCTCCCACCACTGCCAGTTCGCGTGGGGCTGTGTCGGGAAGCCGGCCAACGCGGGGTGGCGCGGGTCGCACAGGATCCCGCACGTGCCCGGCTGGCCCGCGAACATCGCGAACGACCAGAAGACGGGGAACAGCCGCGTGGGCACGGCCCGGGCGCCCTGGAAGCCGCGCGGCAGGAAGAGGGCCGCGCGCTCGCCGCGCGCGAGCGCTGCCGCGAGGTCGTCAGTCCACTCGGAGGCGACGGTCACAGCCGGGGCCTCGTCCGCGCTGGGCGGCGCCGGGTAGACCCACACATCCCATGCGTTCTCGGCTTCCCCCGCGAGGAGCGTCAGCGTGAGCTGCCGCGCCGCGCCGGTCTCGGGGAGAAGGGCGCTCACCTCGCCGACGGCCGTCACGGCGCCGAGAGGGAGGTCCCTCGCGCCCAGATCGCCCTCGGCGACGACCGCGCCGCCCGCATCGCGCAGGAACCAGCGGCAGGGGACCCCGTCGAGCGCCTCTTTGCCGTAGTGGGCGACCTCGAGTCGCGCGGTGAGCGTCTCGCCCTCCCGCCAGACGAACCGGCGCAGGCGGGCGAGCGCGACGGTCGGCCCGCAGAAGCGGCGCATCGCGTGGGGGGTGACGATCCCCTTGCGGTTCCAGCGGCTGTCGAGCAAACCGCACAGCGCCTCGTACTGACCGGGGAACTCCTGGAGTGCGAGTAGCGGGAAGCCGCCGAAAACGGGGTTGCGTAC
>CAZRDB010000278.1:0-4657 GCA_964598695.1 uncultured Armatimonadia bacterium | reverse complement strand
CTGTGGATCCTCCAGCGCGCCTTCGGCCCCTACGGCGACAGCCTGCCGCTCGCGACCCCCGCCACGGCCACGGACGCCACGGCGCCCGCCGAGCAACCGAACGGCCCCGCGGCCGGACCGACGATCTAGCGAGACGACGAGGAGCGGACGATGGCCGGCCTGCGCTACCGGGAGGACATGGACGAGGTGCGCGCGCGCCTCACGACGTGGTGGGCGGGGGGGGACATCGGACGGCCCGCGATCCAGGCCCATGTGCCCCGTGCCGAGCCGTGGGAGCCCATCGAGGCCCTCCCCGAGCCTCCCGGGTGGACCGGCCCTTACTCAACGGCCGACTACGAGTATCGGGTCAACCTCGCGCAGCGGGAGTGCCTCCACACGACCTACCTCGGCGAGGCGGTCCCGCGGGTCGCGCCCGACCTCGCCCCCAACTGCCTCGCGTTGTTCCTCGGCTGCACCGGCCACGAGATGCCCGACACCGTCTGGTGCGAGCCCTGCATCGCCGCCCCGGAGGAGGCCCGGTTCGCGTTCGACGCGGAGAACGGCTACTGGCAGTTCGTGCTGCGCCTGACGCACGATCAGCTCCGTCTCGGCCGAGGGCGCTTCCTCTGCCAGTTCCCCGACCTGATCGAGGCGCTCGACACGCTCGCCGCACTGCGCGGCACCGAGGAGCTGCTGTTCGATCTCGTCGAGCGGCCGGAGTGGATCCACGCGAGCCTGCGGCAGATCACCGACCTCTACTTCCGCTACTACGACCCACTGTACGATCTCATGCGCGACGAGACCGGCGGGAGCGTGTTCTGGGCCTGGGCGCCGGGACGGATGGCCAAGCTGCAGTGTGACTTCTCGGCGATGATCGGCAAGGCGATGTTCGACGAGTTCGAGCTGCCGTATCTCCGCGCGATGACCGAGCGACTCGACCACGTCATGTACCACCTCGACGGCCCGGACGCGCTGGTCCACGTCGAGAGCCTGCTGAGCCTGCCGCGGCTCCACATGATCCAGTGGACGCCCGGGGCGGGGATCGAGGATGCGCTCGACCGCCGTTGGTGGCCGCTGTTCCACCGTGTGTTCGAGGCGGGCAAGACCGTCTTCCCCGCAGGCAACCCGACCGATGAGCAGCTCACCGCCCTGCGTCGCGAGTTCGGCGAGTCCTCCAAGCGGTTCCTCTTCGGCCTGTGGCGCGCGACGGCCGAGGAGGCGGAGCGAGCGATCGCCCTGACTCGTCTCTGACGGCGCCTTCCCGCGTCACCGGTCGATCCCTCGCGCGTCCGGTTGGGTGGGGAAAGGAGACAGACCATGTCAGATCGCGCCCTTCGGATCCTCCGCCGCACCGCGTGCGTCGCCGCGATCCTCACGCTCGTCGCGCTCTCGTACCGCCCGGCGCTCGCGCAGGCCGACGACGGCGCCTACACGTTCCGGATCCGCTACACCGCCGGGGAGGCGATCGCGACCGAGGTGCAGGCACGGGAGAGCGGCACCATCGAGATCCCGGGCGCCGGGCAGCGGGTCCCGCAGGAGATCGAGTACGACGTCGCCTCGGTCACCTGCACGCGCTCGGTCGAGGCCGAACAGGCCACGACGGACACCTACGTGCTCGGAATGCGGATGCTGGTCACCACCGACGGCAAGGTGCAGGTCGACACGGCGAACGACCGCGACATCGACCTCGGCACGGCGGATCCGCGCGGGCTGTGCACGACGCGGACTGTTGACGCGCTTGGCCGCACGCGAGGCGAGGTGGACGGGCTGGGCCAGGAGGACGCGTCGGCCAAGCTCTACCGGGCGCTGCTCGAGACGGCCGTCGTGCTGCCCGAGAACCCGGTTCGCGTGGGCGACACGTGGACGACCTCGGGCGCCGTCGAGATGGATGCCGCCTCGGCGCCCTACGAGGTCCGGTGGGCGTTCGACCGGGTCGAGGAGCGCGACGGGCGGGCCTGCCCCATCCTGGTCGGCGAGACCGAGATCTCCGTTCGCGACCTCAAGGTGCCCACCAAAAGCCTGACGACCGACACCCCGCAGGGGCCGATGAAGCTCCTGATCGACGAGACCGCACAAGTGCTGACCGTGACGCTCCGGATGGAGCTGACCTGGGACCCCGCGGTCCAGCGGATCGTCTCGATGGCCGCCCGCAACCGGACCGAGGCGACGAGCACGCAGCACGTGATGGACGAGGCCGGCGCGGCGCTGGGCGACACCGTGATCTCGGTCTCCCGCGAGGGCACCCTCACGACCACCGACCGCCCGGCGACCGACGAGGAGATCGCGCAGACCATCGCGCTGGCGCTCACGAACTCGATCAACCGCGAGAACCTCGATCTGCTCCACTCGGTCACGGCCGACGGCGCCGACCTCTCGGCCTGTGAACAGCCGCTCCGGGAGCTGTTCGACGGGCACTCGCAGCTCCGTGCCGCGGCGACAGGGATCCGCTTCACGCCGGACGGCGACACCGGCTCCGTGGTCTTCCACGCGGTCGTCACCGGCTGCACGCCCGAGGTCCGACCCGGCGCCGACGTGAGCGAGCCGCGGACGATCGTCGAGGGCGACGTCACCATGCAGCTCACGCGTGAGGGCGCCGGATGGAAGCTCCGGGAGATCGCCTGGTGATCGCGACGAGCGGGGGCCGAGGACCGGCCCCCGCTCTACCCACCGTCACTCCCGTGCGGTTATCATGGGGCGAGTGACAAGGTGGATCCCCATGCGCAGCCCCTGGGCCCTACTCCTGAGCGCCTCGTACGGCAACGGCCACAACGCCGCCTGTCGGGCGCTCATCGAGGGCAGCCGGGAGCTGGGCTCCGCGATGGAGTTCGAGATGATCGACTTCTTCGAGGAGCTGGTCAGCCGGCCGATCTCCAAGGCCGTGGGCTTCATCTACGTCCAGAGCGTCCGCCACGCGCCCGCCCTCTACGGGGCCTTCTACTACCGCACCGCGCGGATCGGCTACGACTCCCGCACCCAGCGCGGGATCAACGCCCTTGGCCGCAAGGCCTTCCGGCAGCTCTACGAGGAGCGGCGGCCCGACGTCGTTCTCAGCCTCCACCCGACTCCGGCTGGCGCCGTCAGCGATCTCAAGGCCGCCGGCGCCGTCGATGCTCCGCTCGTCACCATCGTCACCGATTACGCCGTCCACAGCCAGTGGATCCACCCGCACACCGACCTCACCGTCGTCGGCGCGCCCTTCCTCCGCGAGCAGCTCATCGCGCGCGGACTGGCCCCCGAGAGGGTTCGGGTCGCCGGGATCCCCATCTCCCCCAAGTTCGCCCTGCCGAAGGACCGCCTCGCGCTACGCGGCCGGTGGGGCTTCGACCCCGAGCGCCCGCTCGTCTTGGTGATGGCTGGCGCGTTCGGTATGATGCGCGGCCTGGAGGAGATCCTGACCGCGCTCGCGGAGATCCCGGCGGCCCAGGCGGTCTTCGTCTGCGGCCACGATCGAGCGAGCCGGAAGACGCTCGAACGCCGGGCCGAGCCCTTCGGCGAACGCCTGCGCGTGCTGGGCTACACGACCGAGGTCGATGAGCTGATGGGCGCCGCCGACCTGTGCATCACCAAAGCCGGCGGGCTCACCGTGACCGAGGCCCTCGCCTGTGGGCTGCCGATGCTGATCTACCGCCCGATCCCCGGCCAAGAGGAGTGGAACACGCGCTACCTCGTCGAGCACGGAGCCGGACTCGCGGCACGGAAGCGTGCGGAGCTGTCCGGCATCCTGTCCGAGCTGCTGCGCGCGCCGGCGCGGCTGTCGACGATGTCCGAATCCGCACGCGCCTTGGCGCGGCCGGGCGCGGCCGTCGAGATCGCGGGGATGGTGCAGGCGATGGTCCGTTGAGCGCACCCGAGACGGCCGCCAGGCCGCTGTGGCGGAGGGTCATCGGCGTCTGCGCCGTGATGTTCTTCAGCGAGTTCGCCCACGGCGGGCTGCTGCTCGGGCTTCTGCCGCAGTATGGGCAGGAGGTCCTGGGCATGGGCCTCGACCACGTCGGCCTGTGCATCACCCTGTACTATCTCTCCGAGTTCTGCCTCAAGGTGCCCGCCGGAGCCCTGGTCGACCGCCTCGGCCGGCGATCGGTACTGCTCCTGGCGATCGTCGGCTCGGGGCTGACGCTGCTCGGCCTCTCCGCCGTGCGTCACTCCGCTCTCTTCACCGCCCTGGTGATCCTGCACGGCTGCTCGGCCGCCCCGATCTGGCCCGCGATCCTCGCCCGGATCGGAGACGCCGTCGATGAAGACCACCGGGGCCAGGCGATGGGCACCCTCTTCACCGCATGGCTGGCCGGCATGGGGCTCGGCGCGATGGCGATGATCCTCCTCACGCGCCAACCCGCGGCCGACCGCTTCGCCATCCTCAGCGCCTCGTGGGCGGCGGCCCTCGCGCTCTCCGCCATTCTCGTCGCGCGCGCGGCACGCCGGCGGGGCCAGAGCCCGCGGCCGCACGCGCCGATGGCGCCGCTCCGCGCCGTGCGCCAGATCGCGGCGATCTTCGGCCACCGCTGGCTGCTCGTGGTGGGGCTGTTCCTGCAGACCTTCTGCCTCGGGCTCCTCGTCCCCGTGATCGAGCGATTCGCGACCACGGAGCGTCACCTCTCCGGCCACCAGGTCATCGCGCTGCTCGTGGGCGGCGGCGGCCTGGCGCTGTGCCTGATGGCCCCCATGGGCAAGCTCGCCG
>CAZRDB010000277.1:3581-4661 GCA_964598695.1 uncultured Armatimonadia bacterium | reverse complement strand
AGCCGGCGGAGGCCTTCGCCGAGGAGCTGGATCCGCTCGAGGCCGCGCGAGTCGAGATCCGCGACGGCTACTGGCTCGGCTACGATCACGCGGCGGGGCTGTACCGCGTGCAGGCGACGCTCCACCACCCCGCGTACGGGTTCGAGGCCAACTTCGTGAACCCCGGCCGCCGGGTCTCCACCGGGATCCGGCTGCGCAACGACGCGCGGCCGCGCCGGATGACGGTCAAGTGCCTCACGGGCATCGGCAACCTCGAGGCGGCCGTGCTCGCCGACGATGCCGGCTTCCCGCTCCCCACGCCGGCCTTCGTGGCGAAGAACTTCGCCGGCGAGTTGGAGGAGCCGGACGACAGCGCCTTCGGCGACTCCTACTTCCCGCTGACGCTCAGCGTGGGCGAGGAGCGCTCGTTCCAGGTGCTCCACATCAACCAGCTCTGGGGCAACCACCTGCTCAAGCAGGTCTCCTCCATCCGCTTCTTCTGCATCTACTGGCACCTCTCAACGGGCGCCTCGGAGACAACCTGCTTCACCCACAACTGGCTCGAGGCCGGGCGGAGCGGAGCGTTCACGATCCCGGACTTCCGGCCGCTGAGCGGCCCCTTCTGGCCCGGCCAGCCGCAGCACGGCTGCGAGCAATGGCCGGGCTTCCTCCAGTACAACCACGGCAAGGCGCGGCTGGTCTACGAGCGAACCGACTTCACCTCGATCAGCCCCTGCCTCGCGCGATTCACCGCCCACTACCGCACCTCGGACGACGCGGCGACGGCCACCGTCGGGATCCTGGAGATCCCGCAGAAGGACGAGATGCGGACCTTCGTGCGGCTGCGGTACGACTGGACGAAGTCGGTCGAGATCGAGGGCGATGCGCGGGAGAGCTTCCGGTGGATGAACCTCTACGAGTTCACCACGCCGCCGACCCTGCTGTACACCGATGACTCGGGCGCGACCCGCCAGGTCGCGGTGGAGCCGGGGCCTCCGGCGCTTCTCGGCGAGCCCCTCTCGACGGCCTCACCCTTCGTCGCCTCCCATGCGCCGGGCGAGCGGTACGGCTGCGTCGCGCTCGTCCGCGGCTTCCGCGCGC
>CAZRDB010000277.1:0-3571 GCA_964598695.1 uncultured Armatimonadia bacterium | reverse complement strand
GGCTCGGCGGGGTCGAGACCGATCAAGCGGCCGTCTCGGCGCAGTTCGCCCCGGAGAACGGCTGTTGGTGGCTCACGGTCCCTCGCGAGCAGTTGAGCCTCCAGCCCGGCGACTACCTCGAGGCCGAGGTCATGCTCATGCCGCACGGCGAGCCCTCGCCGCCGGAGACCAAGCCGGAGCGGGAGCGGACGGAGCGGTTCGGGATGGGGCTGCCGCGGGTGACCGAGGTGAGCGCGGGGCGGAAGCTGAGCGACTTCCCCGCGACCCTCCGTGCCGAGGAAGAGGTCGCCGGCTGCACGCTGGAGGGCGGCTTCGACGCGATGCCGCTCATCGTCGAAGGCTTCCGCGGTTGGGGCGTGCCGCTGCTGTGGCGCGACGGCGTCTGGCAGGACCAGCAGTTGCACGGTGGGGATGGCTACCAGGTCGAGCCCGACGGCGCGGGCGGCTACCGCTTCACGTTCGTCTACCCGATCCGCCGGGGCCAGACGATCCCGTTGCTGGTGACCCGCGCCGAGTGCAGCACCGGGATCAGCCGGCTCGTGGACCACAACGGCTTCCCGCGGCTCGAGGCGCCCACGCCGGGTCGCTTCCGCCTCAAGGCGCCCATGCTCTTCGGGCCGGGGACGAACACGGTCGTGCCCGGCGCACCGGTCGTGACCTTCGAGGGCGAGGCCGCAGTGGTCCGGGGGCTGCCGCTGTCGGTCGAGTCGGCCCAGCCGGTCTCGGTCGAGGTGGAGGCGGGCGGCCTCTCGGTCACCGTGCGGGGAGGCCCGGCGGTCGTACGGTTCGCGGGGCTGCAGACGGGGCGCGTCTACGCCGTTGCCGTTGGCGACATGGAGCGCGAGATGGTCGCGACGGAGGGCTCGCTCCGGGTCGAGGTTACGGGCACGGAGTCGCACGTCGCCGTGGCGCCCCTGTAGCGGGGCCCGCGGGAAGCGGAGGCCGGAGTTGGCGTATCGGATGATCCATGTCGGTCTCGGGGGCTGGGGCTCGGCCTGGTGCCGCCACATGCTCCCGCCGTTCGTCGAGGCGGGCGCGATCGAGGTCGTGGCGGCGGTCGACCGCAACCCGGAGGCCCTGCGGGTGGCGCAGGAGGCGCTGGGTCTCGCGCCGGGGCAGTGCTACACCGATGCGCGCCAGGCGTTCGCGGAGCGCGAGGCCGACTTCTGCACGGTGGTCACGACGCCCGACGCGCACGAACCGATCGTCGACCTGGCGCTCGAGCATGGGATGGACATCCTCTCCGAGAAGCCAATCGCCGACACGCTCGCCGCCTCGTGCCGCATCGCCGACAACGTCGCCCGCGCGGGCCGCAAGATGGGCGTCACGATGAGCCACCGGTTCGACCAGGACAAGACGACGCTCCGCGAGGAGGTCCGCTCGGGCCGCTGGGGCGCGCTCGATTACCTCGTCTGCCGGTTCACCTGCGACTGCCGCCGGTTCGCGAGCTGGGGCACGTTCCGCCACGAGATCCCCGACGCCCTGATGGTCGAGGGCGCCGTCCACCACCTCGATCTCATCGCCGATCTGGCGGGCGGGAGCTGTGAGACGCTCTACGCCGAGACCTGGAACCCGCGGTGGGGCGAGTACGCGGGCGACTCGCAGGGCCTCGTGATGCTGCACATGGACAACGGGGTCCGCGCCACCTACGAGGGTGCGAAGACCAACGCGGTCGGACTCAACTGCTGGACGCAGGAGTACCTCCGTGCCGAGTGCGAGCTGGGGACGCTCGTCCTCGATCGGCGGGAACTCACCGCCTTTCCGTACGACCCCGATCCCGCCCCGCCCCGTGCGGGCGGCCGCCTCGGCCAGCCGATCGCTCTCCGAGAGCGCACGCACTGGCAGAACCGGTGGCTGCTCGAGCAGTTCCTCGCTTGGCTCGACGGAGGACCGGCGATGGAGACCGCGGTGGAGGCGAATCTCCAGTCGGTCGCCCTGGTCTTCAGCGCGATCGAGAGCGCTCGGACGGGCCGACCGGTCCGGGTGCAGGAGTTCCTCGCCCAGGCTCGCGCGAGCTACCGGCGCGAGGCGTAGGGGAGGCCGACGATGGAGCTGATGGGCCGGGTGCGCGCGGTCGCGGAGGAGGCCGGGGCAAGCTACGCGGGCGTCGCCGACCTCGCGCTGGCGCGGGAGGAGGTGCTGCGGCAGGGCGGCGACCTCCTCGCGCCCTACACGCGGTGCATCTCGCTCGGGATCGCGCTCACGCGGGACATCGTCGACCGTCTCCCCCAGCGACGGGAGCGGGCAGTGGCGGTGAGCTACGACCACCTGTACCGCGTCACGAACCAGCGGCTCGATCATCTCGCGGCGCGGGTGTCCGGTCTCGTCGAGCGCGCCGGCTTCCGGGCCTGGCCCGTGCCGGCCTCGGAGCGCGTCAGCGATGAGCGGATCTGCGCGGTGTTCTCGCACAAGCTCGGCGCCCACCTGGCGGGGCTGGGGTGGATCGGCCGGAGCTGCCTGCTGATCACGCCCGACCGCGGCCCGCGCGTCCGCTTCGTCTCGGTGCTCACCGACGCGCCGCTCGAGCCCACCGGCGGCCCCCTGTCGCCGGGGTGCGGCGAGTGTCGGGCATGCGTCGAGGCCTGCCCGGTGGGAGCGTTCACGGGCCGGCCGTTCGCGCCGGAGGAGCCGCGAGAGGCGCGCTACGATGCGCGCCGGTGCCACGACTACTTCCGGTCGATGTCGGGCAAGCCGGTGCCCGCCGTCTGCGGTCTCTGCGTGCAGGCGTGTCCCTACGGGCAGGCGGGGTAGCCGCGGCGTCCGGCGGGCCCGCAGTCTTCGCCGACCGGCAGAGAGGAATCCCGCGCGGAGCGGGAATACCACTTCCTGACGGGCCGCACGGTCCGGAGAGGAGTGCCACGATGAAGATCGCCATCATCCCGACCACCGGGGGCGCCGACCCCTGGAAGGGCATCGAAGTCGCCGTCGAGTTGGGGGTCGAGGGCGTCCACATCTCCCCGTTCGGCGGGAGCTGGGACCTCGAGCACCGCACGAGCGCGGAGCGCAAGGAGATCCTCGCGCGGATCGAGGGCTACGGCCTCGAGGTCTCGGCCCTCATCGGCTGGGGCGGCAACGTCGACCTCGGCGAGCCCGAGGGCCGCGAGGAGAACATCGCCTGGGGCAAGCGCCTGAACGAGGTCGCGGTCGACATGGCCGGCGGTCTGTGGATGGCCCATGCCGGGATCTGCCCCGACGACGAGACCTCGGAGACCTACCGCCTCTTCCGCGACGGCCTCGCCGAGATCGCCGCGCACGGCGAGAGCATCGGCGCGAAGCTCGCGCTGGAGACCGGCCCGGAACCGCCGCGCGTGGTCCGCCGGCTGATGGAGGACGTCAACAGCCCCTCGCTCCGCGTGAACTTCGACCCGGCGAACCTGCTGCTGTGGCCGCCCCACGTCGCGAAGCGCCACGGCGTGCCGTTCGACTACGATCGGGCGATGGAGGACTTCCACCCGGTCGAGGGGCTCAAGCTCCTCGTCCCCTACGTCGTCCACGCCCACGCCAAGGACTCGGTCCTCCGGCCGGACGGCTCGTGCGAGGAGGTCGCGCTCGGCACGGGGATGACCGACTG
>CAZRDB010000276.1:4379-4670 GCA_964598695.1 uncultured Armatimonadia bacterium | reverse complement strand
TCGCGATGCCGGGCCTCCACGGCCCGCACCTTCCTCGAGGGACTACCTGTAGCCCTAGAGGCCAGAGAGCAGCCCGACGAGTGGACCCCCGAGATGCAGAAGGACCTAGTGGCCGCAGTGCAGGAGGTGGTCCCCAGCGCGCGAACGAGGAAGCGTTCGGCCCGGAGTGCAGGCAGCAGCGGACCGGACGCCTCCTGAGGCGTGGGCGAGTTTCCACACGCCCCAACTTACAGAACACCACCAAGGGCGGGTTTTGATAGTCCCGGTCCGGCACATCCGCGGGGGTGCCGA
>CAZRDB010000276.1:0-4369 GCA_964598695.1 uncultured Armatimonadia bacterium | reverse complement strand
GAGGTCGCCCGCAGGGCGAGTCACGACGGGGCAAGTCGGGCGGAGACCGCGACGGGCCCCCAGAGCCACAGGCGGGACGCCTGTGCCACCCGGCTGCACCTCCGCCTACCCCCGGAACAGCACCTCGGGCGGGTTGTGATCGACCGGGTCCGGCACTGCCGCGGGGTGGCCGACGATCAGCACCGCGGCGAGGCTGTGGTCGGCCGGGACGCCGAACTCCTCACAGACCGGCTTGCTCATGAGCAGGCCCATCGCGAGGCCGATCCAGCAGGTGCCAAGACCCATCCCGTGCGCGGCGAGCATCAGGTTCTCCGCGGCGAGGCAGCCGTCGATCTGCGCGGTCACCGCCGGCTTCGTGTAGATCAGTACGAGGGCGGGGGCGTCATAGAACAGGTTCGCCTCCGGGTCCTCGAGGTGCTCCCGGTAGCGCGCGAGCGGCGAGTCGTCGGTGAGCCCCGCGAGCAGGTGCTCCTTCGCCCGCCGGCTCAGCGCCCGCAGGCTCTCCTTGCCCGTGAGGACTCCGAAGGCCCACGGCTGCGTGTTCATCCCCGACGGCGCGTGGACCGCCGCGTTCAGCAGCGCGTCGATCTGCTCGTCGGTCACCGGCTCATCGGTGTACGCGCGCACCGAGCGGCGCGTGAGGATCGCTTCCATCAGCTCCATTGAGAACATCCCTCCCGGTCGGCGCGGCCACCGCGCGCCTATCGTCGCGCCCGCAGTTCGATCACCGTGACCGAGTACGCGGGGAAGTCGTGCTCGAACTCCGAACCCTCGACCGCGAGCGGCGACTCGGTCGGCGCGATCCGGTCGGGCGCCTCGAGCGTGTTGCGCTCCTCGAGGCCGGCCCGGACGACCCACTGCGCGGCCTCGACCGGCCGGAAGCCCCCGCCGAGGCTGACCGTCGCCGCGACCGTGCGCTCGGTCGGGTTGACGACCTTCAGCACCAGCCGCTTGCCATCCTCGGAGCGCGTCGCCACCGCGTTGAGCGGGCCCCGGGCCTCGAGCGCGATCCGCTCGGGCAGGAAGTGCTCCCGGTAGAGCTTCATCACGACGTAGTTCGGCGCGGGGAACCAGCCCTTGTGGTCGTGGTTGATGAACGCGTTGTCCCACGCGGGCGCGCCGACCTGGCGGAGGAACAGCGCGGGCGTGGCCATCGTGACCGCTGGGCTGCGTTCCATCACGTTGAGGAGCCCGCCGCAGAACAGCCCCGTGCGCCAGTCGGTGCTCTGGGCGTTCCACTCGGTGACCGCGAGCGTCACCGCGGGGTTCGGGCTGTTCGCGATGATCTCCGGGTACTGCCGCCAGTCGGCCTCGTGGGCGAGTGGGCCGGTCGCGAACGCGTTCGGATCGTCGTAGAGGTGGTAGCTCAGGTAGTCGATCTGCTTGCCCACCAGCTCCAGGAGCTTCGGGTCGCCGCTGTTCCAGAAGGTGCAGGCGTAGAGCTTGAGGTGCGGCCAGCGCGCCCGCAGCGCCTCGGCGAAGGGGAGCAGTCGCTCGGCGTACGCCTCGACGCCCATCGCCCACGTCTCGTTGTCCAGCTCGATGTGGCGCACGTTGTAGGGCATCGGGTGGCCGTTCTCGGCCCGGAGCTTGCCCATCGGGGTGTGGACACTGCCGTTCATGTACTCGACCCAGTCGAGCGCGTCCTGGAGATACTCCTCCCACTTGTCGGGCGAGTCCCAGCTCCCGCAATTGAGCACCACGAGGGGCTCGGCGCCGATCTTCTCGCACATCCGGAGGAACTCGTCGGTGCCGTAGCTCGAGTCGTCCCACTCGCCCCAAACGGAGTTGTGGAACGGCTTGCGGAAGTGCTGGGGCCCGATCCCCACCCGCCAGCGGTAGATCGAGGCGAAGCAGCCGCCCGGCCAGCGGATGATCGTGGGCTGCAGGCCCTTCACGGCGCCGAGGAGATCGGTGCGGCACGCGGTCTCGCGAGAGTCGTCGCGCGTGAGCGAGACCATATCGACGAGGAGGGCGCCGTCGCCGTCGGCCACGATCGCGAGCGAAGCGTTCGGGTCGTCAACCTCGCAGCGGAGTTCGAACCGGCACTCCGTCCAGCGGTCCTGGCCGAACATCCAGGAGTGGACCTTGGGGGCGTCGAGGCCGGGCCGGGAGCCGAACGGCGCGCCCGGGGCCGGCGTGCGGAGCTTCGCCTCGGCGATCAGAGCGCCGTTCGAGCCGAGCAGCAGGGCGCGGGCCGAGCGCACCGTGCCCTCGGCGAGGAGCCAAGCCGTGCCGTGGTACCGGTGCTTGCGCACGGCGAGGAAGCGGTCCTGCACGATGCCGCGCTCGCGGCCTTCGAGGGGGATCCGGGCGACCTGGCCCGAGTTGGGCGAGTCTGCCTCGACCAGCTCGACGCCCTCCGCGCCCGAGGGGTAGAGCCGCCACGGCTCGGCGGTGTCGCCGCGAGGCGGCAGCCGCAGCTCGCAGGGGAGCGCGGCGCCCGCGAGGTCGGTCACGCGCACGTTGCGGAACTCGGCCTTCGTGGCCCAGGTGTTGAACCCGACGCAGCCCGTGAGCCGTGTGGCGTCGCGGGTGTCGAGCAGCTTCTCGTCATCGAGCCAGCCCTGGATGTGGTCGCCCTCGACCCGCACGCGGATCCGGTACCACCGGCCTGCCTCGATCGCGCCCGGGACCATCTCGGTCGCGATCCGCCGCGCGCCGCCCGACTCGACCTCGAGCGCGTGCGACTTGTTGCCCCAGCCGCCGAGGTTCCACCAGCAGAAGTTGTCCGTGTCGGTCGCCCGGAAGACGATGAGGAAGCCCTCGGCGCCACTGTTCTTCCGCGCCTCGAGCGTCAGCTCGTAGTCGCGCCACTGGCGGTCGCCCGCGAGCGCGATGTCATCCTGGTCGGTCGTGGCGGCGCACTGGCTCAGGACGCCCTCCTCGAGCCGCCAGCGGGTCTCGCCCACGAAGCAGCGGTTGCGCACGAGCTCGCCCGAGAGGCCGTCGCAGACCGAGTGGTAGATGTGCTCGAGGAACTGGCCGTAGATGAATGGGTCGACCGTGCCCTCGACGCGCGTCGGGTCGAGAGAGAGGGTCGCCTCGGTCTCCGGCGGCGCCTTCGGTCTCGGCTCGTCGGCCGCGAGCGCCAGGCTCGCGCAGATCCCCCACAGCCCGATCCACAGAACTCCGTGCCGCATGGCTCGCCTCTCCCTCATTGGTCGCCTAGCTCCGGAACTCGACCACGTCGCCGGGTCCGACGACCCGGCCGTCCTGGATCTCATACGGCTCGCCCGTGAACGGATCCTTGGGCTCTCCACGCAGGTACGGGCCGCTGTAGCCCGCGGGCCCCTCGCCCTGGGCGATGACCAAGTCCGCGACCGACTGGGCCGCTGTGCCGGTGTCGTTCTCGTAGAGCCAGCAGGCCGTGTTGAGGGCGCTGACGTCGTCCGCCTTCCGTACGCGCTTCTCATCGAGGACGATGGCGTCGAGCGCCGCGGCCATCTCCGGTGTGCAGAGGTCGCGCATCCCGTCGAGAAGCGCGGTCTCATCGACGAGGTGGGCCGGCGCAACCGCCTCGCCCCGCAGGGCGCCTCGCGGGTGCCAGCCGCGGCCGTCCGCGGCAAACCATGTGCCGGCCAGGGCGCCGTCGGCGCCGATGGACAGGGTGACCCAGTACACGGCCGGGCCGCGATCGACGGTCGCCCACACGGGCACGGCCTGGAGAACGACGGTCGACCGGTCCGGCAGCAGGACGCCCGTCACCCGGGCGCCGATCGTATCGCCCCGCGCCTCGAGAGCCAGTCGCCCGCGGACGATTCCGACGTTCGGCGGCCCTTCGAGCGCGAGGAGCAGCCGGGTCCCAGTCTTCGGAGCCCCCGTCGCCTCCCACACGCACGGCAGCCACGCCTCCCAGCCGACCTCGCCGGTCGTGGCGTCCGCCGCGCCCAGGCGGATGTCCTGGACCTCCGCGCGCGGGAGCGTCTGCGCCGTGCCCTCACGGACGAAGACGACGGCATCGGCCGTGACCGATACGACCCGACCCACGGCTGACGAGCCGTCGCGCAGGACCACCAGGTCCGCCGGCGCGGGTTGTGCGAGCCCCGAGGCCGCCCAGGCGAGAGCGCACAGGGCCGACAGCCACGTGTACGTCCGACGCGCTTCCATACGATCGCCTCCTCATACCCCCGGGCCGCCTGCGGCCCGCACAACCGGCCTTCGCCGGCCGACGCAAGAGCGCCTGCCTCCGGCTGGCCGGGGCAGGCGCTGGTGGGAGGTGAGTTGTGGCGGCCGACGGCGTTACGAGGCCAGTCTGACTCCTCCCCCCCAGGGGGAGGGCTGGGACCGCCGCTACACGATCAGGTTCAGCATCTTGTCAGGCACGAAGATGACCTTGCGGATCGGGTTGTCGCCGATCTGCACCGCG
>CAZRDB010000275.1:0-4682 GCA_964598695.1 uncultured Armatimonadia bacterium | reverse complement strand
GCCATCGGCGCCGAGGGGAGCGGCCATGCTTCGCCCAGGTCGCCGACCGCACGGAGCGAGCCCGCGGTCGGGCCGTCGAAGGTCGCGGCGAGGTAGGCGGGGTTCCACCGGCTCGGACGGGCGATTCGCCACGCCCGATCTCCCGCGAGTCGGGGGAGGCCCTGCTCCCACTGGCGACGGGCCACGAGGTTCACGTCGGGCCCGCCGTACAGCAGGAGCCCGCCGGAGCCGAGGAGGTCGTCGTCGGCGTCGCGATCGGCGATCGGCCGCGCCGCCCCCCAGATCCACCACTCCCACCGCTCGGCCGCGCGTCGCGCCATGTCGTAGGCGGCGAGGAGCGCGTCGTCGTCCCAGCCCCGTGTGCCGTACACGATGTGGAAGCGGTCTCCGAAGACGCGCCGCATCGGGCCGCAGCTCAGCGGCGACTTGGCCGAGGGGTCGGCCGCGAGGCAGGCGACGGCGGCCCAGCCCCCGGCTCCGCGCGCGAAGGACAGCGCGCCGCCGGGCGGCAGGAAGCCCCGATAGGCGCCGTGGCCGTCGATCTCGACCGCGACGGGCCGCGTGCGGTCGAGAAGCGGATGCGGGCCGAGCTGCACCGTGAAGCCGGTGACGCGGTCGGTGCGCTCGGTCACATTCGTGGGGATAGCGAGGAGGGCCTCGATCGACGCGAGGCGCCCCTCGCGCTCCAGTCGGTCGACCTGCACCCAGTAGGCTCTCGACCAGCGGAGCCACTCGGTGTCGTAGCGGACCACGGCGGGCCAGGGGTTGCGCCGGATCCCGTCCATCCAGGCGAACAGCGTCGGCGCGAAGTCGCCGAACCCCTCGTGGCCGCGGGTCGCGAACTCCTGGTAGCGGACGTCGGATCCCTCGTCGAGCATCCGCCGGTACATGGTCCGGGCGTCCTCGACCGGAACGAGCCAGTCGGAGCCCCCGTGGACGATGTAGGCGGGCAGCGCGCGGTAGTTGACGCTGAGCCGCTCCTCCTGCCACACGGTCCAGACCTGCCCGGAGGAGGCGCCGGCGATCGGCACGATGGCGGCCCACTGGTCCGGATGGCGCGCGGCGAGGTGCCAGACGCCGCGACCGCCCATCGAGATGCCCGTGAGGAAGAGTCGGTCGACATCCACGCTGTACAGGACGCACAGGTCGCGCAGCAGCGCCTGGAGATCGGTGTCGCCCGAGTCTCGCCAGTCCTGGTTGCCGCGCCCCCAGGGGTAGAGGACGAGCCATCCCCGCTTCTTCGCCTCTTGCTTCACCGGGTCATCGCCACCCGGGAAGCCGAACCCGCCGTTGCCGCCGTCGTAGCCGTGGAGCTGCAGGACGACGGGCGAGGCCCGCTGGTCGCTGTAGGTCTCCGGCACGTACAGCGCGTAGGGCTGGGGCGTGTCGTCCACCGGCGAGCGGTGGGCCAGCAGGAAGGTCCCCGCCTTGCCCTGGTACGGCCGCACTCCGCGCTCGAGGTCGGCCGCGATCGCTCTCGCCTCGTTCAGCTCGCCCCGGACGGCGTTGGCGGTCCCGATGAACTCCGCCTCGGTCGTGGCCCCGGTGCCGTCGAGCGCGCGCCACGCCCGCTGGATCCGCAGCTCGAGCGTCGCCGCCCCGAGACGGGCGGCGAGCGGCCCATCGGCGTCGGAGCGGATCCGGGAGAGCGCCGCCTCCGCCGAGGCGAACCCGAGGTCGTCCTCGATCACCCGCGAGACGCGCACCTCCTGCGTGGCCTCCCCCAGCACCGTCGTCCCGCGCGCGACCCGCGCCCGGAGCGTGTAGGCGCCCGACAGCAGCTCGCGGGTCGGGAATGCGAAGTCGCGGTCGAGCGTCGCCAACTCGATCGCCTCGACCGTGAGGACCTCGCGGCTCCGCTCCGCATGGGCCGGCCCGTCCGGGCCCTCGAGCGTCAGCGCGACCTCCACCGGGGGCTGGGAGATCGGGGTGGGCCTGCACTCGAGCGCGCGCAGCCGGAACGTGAGCGGCGCGCGGCCCGCGAGCCGGTGGGCTGGCTTCAGCTCGAGCCAGCCGATCCCGCGCACCGGGAAGCGCGCCTCGGCAGAGCCCGTGTAGCGGGTGGAGAAGAGCGGGGCCTGGGGCGCCTCGCGCCTGCATACCTCCAGCCCGAGCCCGACCGTGCCCGAGCCCGCCACCGTCACCGGCACGTCCACCGCGCGGCTCTCGCCCGGGGCGAGGTCGCAGGCGACGCTCTCGGTCCGCGGCGCGCTGAGGGCGCGCTCGACCCGCGAGGAGAGGAGCAGGCGAGCGGGCTCCCCGCTCGCGTTCCGCAGCTCCATGCGAGCGGCGCCCGTGCCGGTCCGCAACGCGGCCCAGGAGATCCGCTCCACCGCCACGGGGGGCGGCGCGAGCCACAGCAGGCCCGTCACGCGCGGGTCGGCGTCGTTCGCGCCGACGGCCCGCGACCAGCGGTGCATCCTTCCGTCGGCGGCGAAGCGCAACAGGTCGAAGCCCAGCGCCGGCGGGTGGTCGGGCGTGGTCCCCAGCACGGCCCAGGGCACGGAGACGGTGACGGTCCACGCGTCGCGGGTGGCGGTGCTCCGCACCGCCGTCTGCGCCGTGGCGAACGCTTCGGCCGGGCCGTTCACGACCCGCACGACCGGCGCGGCGCCGAAGGGCGCCTCGACGACGAGGCACGCCCCGTTCGTGTAGCGCGGGTCGAGCACTTGCAGGACGCGCTCGCGCTCGAAGGCCCGCGGCGCCGTCCGCAGCCTGCCACGGAGAACGATGCGGAGTGCGAGGGCCGCCTCGTCGTAGGCCGCGCGGACGTCGGCGCGCAGCATCGAGTGCGGGTCATCGTCGGGCGGGGCCGCCAGCTCGCCGAGGGGTTCCACCGCCAGCCAGGCCGGCGCCTCCGGCTGGTCCACCGAGGGGACGCTCGGACAGCGCGCCGCCGTGCCCGAGCGCAGCGGGAGATCGTCGGCCAGCGCGCACGAGACCACCAGCAGGCTCAGTGCGCCAAGGAGCGGGAGTGTGCATCGCATGGGGCGCGGTTCGCCCCTCCGTTCCATACTCCTGCGCGCCACATAGCAGAGGACCCGCCCTGTCGGCGGGTCCTCGTCGGATGCCCATCGTCCCGTAAGCCCTGGTACCGGAGAGAGCGCCGCTACTTCGGCGCCGCTGCCTTCTTCGGGGCTGCCTTCTTCGCCGCCGCCTTCTTCGGCGCGGCCTTCTTGACCGCCGGCTTCTTCGCGGCGGCCTTCTTCGGAGCCGGCTTCTTGGCGACAGCCTTCTTGGCCGCGCCGATCTTCTTGATCGCGGCGGCGGCCTTGGTCGCGGCCGGGCCGTCCGTGAAGAAGACCACGACGCCCGCCTTGCTGCCGAGGACTACCGCCGTCATCGCGTCCATCGAGACGCCCGCGGCGCCGATGGCGGCGCCGATCTCCGCGCCCCCGCCGCGCTTGTCGGGTCCGGTGATGGTGAGGGCCGCGCCCGCCAGCGGCTTGAAGCCGGCCTCGGCGAGCTTCTTCTTGTCGGCCGCGGTCGCTTTGGCGAGTCCGATCCGGACCGCGCCCTTCCCGCTCATCGTCCAGCCCCACACGTTCTGTACGCTGATACCCGCATCGGCGACCGGCTTGAGTGCCTCTCCGAGCTTGCCCGGCCCATCGACGACCTGGGTCTCGAACACCTCGATCTTGGTGACCTCGTACGGCATTCTGACGTACCTCCTTCGCGCGGAAGCGCTCACGGGTTGGGCTCGCCGTTCCCATACCCGCGAAAGAGGGCGGGGACCTTCCCCCTCCGCAACTTGGCATGGTACTTTGTCGCGGTGTGCCGGCCGGCGCGCCGAGCACACCAGTCGCGACCTGGGAGGGCCGCCCCGATGGAACCCGAGCCACCGACGGAGGAGACCGCGCGCGCGGCCGCCGATTCCTCCCCCGAAGACGACCACGGCCCCGACCGCCTCGACCTGCGCCACGAGCTGCGCCTGGCCGGTCAGTGCCTGTGGAGTCCCGAGGGGGTTGCGGGCACGATCGCGGTCGTCGTCTCGGTCATCATGTGGCTGCGATTCGCGCGGCGGCCGTTCGGCCCCGTCTCGAACGAGATCCAGTACTGGGCGGCCCACATGGTCGGCCTCGTGCTCATCCCCTTCGCCCTCTCGCACTTCGGGCTCCGGATGAGCTGCCGCGATCTGGGCCTCGGCTGGGGACGGGTGCGGATCTGGGGCCCACTCATCGGCGCCGGCGCCCTTGTGGTGCTCCCCCTCATCGCCTTTGCCGGCCGCCAGGGCGACTTCCAGCGCTTCTACCCACTGTGGGACGGCGCGCGGCTCTCGCCCGGCTACTTCCTCCTCCATCAGGCGGTGATGGTCTCGATCATCTTCGCCAACGAGTTCTTCTACCGCGGCTTCATGGTCAACACGTTCGCCAAGCGAATGCCCCCCAGCGCCGCCATCGTCGTCGCCATGGTCCCCTATGCCTGGGGCCATGCCGCCAAGCCACCGGCCGAGTTCGTCAGCTCGGTGCTCGCCGGGCTCGGCCTCGGCGTCGTCGTCTGGCGGGGCCGGAGCATCTGGCCCGGCGTCCTCCTCCATGCCATCGTGAGTGTCCTGATGGACTCGATGGCCGCCCGGGAGACCGCGCGGTTGGTCCCCGCTTGGCTGCTCGGGCTCATCGGGCTCGGGTAGCCGGGCTCAGACGACCGCGCCGACCACCGCGAGGACGGCGAACAAGATCGGA
>CAZRDB010000274.1:0-4796 GCA_964598695.1 uncultured Armatimonadia bacterium | reverse complement strand
CGCTTGTCCACTGACACCAGCCGTCCCCCCCCACTGTCCCAACCACCCAAGGCAGGCGGCCTTCATCCTCCCCCCCTCCCCCTGAGCCCTCCTCGGACCTCGTCTGGCCCGCGCCGGGAGGGAATCCCGCCGCCCCGGCGTACCATTGCCACGGAGGTGGCGA
Source organism: uncultured Armatimonadia bacterium (assembly GCA_964598695.1). GTDB lineage: Bacteria > Armatimonadota > Zipacnadia > UBA1398 > UBA1398 > CAZRDB01. Next base: position 4,633 of record CAZRDB010000274.1, on the reverse strand, counting down.
TCCTATGGCGCTGACGCCCGTCCCCTCGGTGCGCCTCGTCGTCGCCGAGGACACCGGCAGGGTGCTGCTCCTGCAGCGCCGCCCCGGCAGCTACGGCGGCAATGGATGGTGCCTGCCGGGCGGGAAGGTCGACTACGGCCGGACCGTCGAGCAGACCATCGCCGCCGAACTCGCCGAAGAGACCGGGCTGACCATGGTCTCCTCGGAGTTCCTCTGCCTCCAGGACCGCCTCCCCGCCGCGCCCGGCGAGACCCACTGCCTCAACCTGTACTTCGTGGTGGAGGCGATGGGAGCGGTCCGGATCAACGCCGAGTCGATCGCTTCGGCCTGGGTGGGCCCGGTCGAGTTGGCGGCCTACGACGTCGTCTTCGGCAACCGCGAGGTGCTCGAGCGCTACTGGGCCGCCGGCGGCGCCGCGCCGCGGTGAACCGCGCCGGGCGGGCCTGAGCGGGCCTGCGCCCTTCCCTACCCCACCGGCTCGAGCAGCAGGTAGTCGAGGCCGAAGCCGTAGCGCTTCACGGCAGCCTCGTTGGCCCCGACGATCTCCACCGTCAGCGCGTGATCGCCCCGCGCCAGCGTGTGCGTCCCGAGTGGGATCTCGCCCCCCGGCGCGGCATCGTTGCGGTACAGGTCGATCGGCTGGCCGAGCGGCGTTCCGTCGAGCAGCAGCCGCACGACGGCGTAATCGGGCGCCTTCGTGAGCTGCGCTGAGAGTGCGTAGGCGCCCTCGGCCGCGACCGGCACCTTCACGCGCAGGGTGTCGCCCGGCTTGCCATCCAGCCAGAACAGGTGCGCCGCGCCGCTCCAGCCCCAGGGCGCGAAGTGCAGATCCTGCGGCTCGACCGTGCCGCCGGTGCAGCCGATCACCTCGAGGCTCTCTCCCTCGAGCGCGCCCTCGACCTCGAGGGGAGGCTTCGCCCAGCGCGCCCGCGCCTCGAGGGGCGGGAGAGGCGGGAAGGGCGCGTGGGGCTCGGTCTGGTACCAGTAGGCGACCGAGGCGATGTCGTCGGCGTAGCGCAGGTACTTGCCGTCCGGGCCCCATCCGAGCGCCTGGATCGTGACGCGCAGATCGTCGCGAAAGCAGATCGGGTCGGGGATGTGCCAGCGGTACAGGCTCCAATAGCAGGGCGGTGGGGCGTTCTCGTCGCTCGCGAGCACCGTACCCGCGTACGGCGTCGTGTAGGTCTCCGGGAAGCCGTAACTGCCACAGAAGTAGTCCTCGGTCCCGGTGCCGCAGATGGTGGGGAACTCCCGGTCGCCGTCCATGTAGAACTTGATCTCGCCCTCGCCGAACCACCCCGTGCGGAGCTGGGTCCAGGCGAGGAAGGTGCCGACGTAGCGGCCGCGGCCACGCACGCCGTCGAGGATCACGTAGGGGTTCACCGTCTCAGTGCTGGCGCGGCGCCATTGGGCGTGGAAGGTCCCGACGTTCTCCGGCAGCGCGGTGAGCGCGTAGGTGATCTGGTAGGCGACGAGGATCAGGTCATCGGCCGCCTCGTTGGTGAGCGTCACCCGCGCGTGGCGCCGGAAGGGCATCGGCCAGTAGCAGTTGAGCGCGTTGCGGGGGTTGACGACCACGGCCGCGGAGTTCACGCGTGCGAACATCTCGTGGCCCACCGCGAAGAAGTCGGGCGCCGGCGCCTCGATGGAGGGAGTCTCCTCGCCATCCCAGTAGAACCGCAGCACGTGGGCGCGGCTGAGTCCCTCGACCAGCCAGATGTGCTGGATGATCCCGGGGCCGTCGACATCCATCAGCGTCGCCGTCTCCCCCGCGTCGATCCGCAGGAAGGGCCGGACCTTCCAGCCCTGGCCCAGGTCGTCGGCGGCGCGGGCCGAGGCGGCCGGCGTGGGATCGGTCGGGTCGGGGATTGCCATGCCCCCCTTGCCCTTCTCCCCCGTGGGGTTCTCGGCCGAGATACTGCGGGTCTCGCAATCGGTGAGGTACGGCAGCGACCCGAGGCCCGCGGGGCCGCCGAGCAAGCCGGGATCGGTCAGCATGGGTGTCGCACCTCCGGTGGGCTGAGCAAGCGCCAGGCCGGCGAGGGTGAGTAGCGCGAGGGCTGCGGCCGCGAGCGCCAGGGGGGTGTCCGGGACTCTCCGTTGCACGCGCATCCGTCCTTCCTGAGACTGCGGGGAGTGACTTCGGCCCCCAGTGGCGAAACCCTGGTCGCAACCGGCACAGGGAAGGCGGAGGCAGGGTGAGCATGGCACGGAGGACGGCCCGGCCGGCCGCGTTGCTCGTCGCGGCGCTGGGGCTCTCCACTCTCGCGTGGGCCGAGACGGCGTTCCGGCCCGGCACGGGCGAGGTGCTCACCTGCGACCTCGGCGCCGACCGCGTGATCTCGCGCGTGGTGCTCCTCCCCCGCCCTCTCGCGCACGGCTACAGCGCGCGCGACTTCCGAATCCTCGTGCAGCCCGAGGGCGGCGCTTGGGAGACCGTGGGGACGTTCGCCAAGCCCGCGGGACAGCAGCCCGACGCGTTCGACTTCCCACCCACGCGGGCGCGCCTGGTGCGGCTCTGGGTCGAGACCTCGTGGGAGACGGCGCCGGGGTCGAACAACGTGCAGGTGGCCGAGTTCGAGATCCACGGCGAGGGCACGGGCAACCTCGCGCGGGCCGGGCGGATGACGGCCGGCTCCGAGGAGGCCCGGCACCCGGCAGTACACGCGAATGACGGCGACCCGGGGACCTTCTGGGTCTCCCGATCCGAGGCGGTGAACCAGGTGATGTGGGATCTCGACCCGGCCGATGTCTGGCCGCGCTCGGCGGAGAGGCGGTCACGCCTCGCACCGGAGCTGTACGCGCGCTTCACGGACCCGGCGAACACCTACCGTCCGAAGGCGGTGTGGTTCGTCAACTGCGCGCCGGATGATGCCGCGAGCAGCCGCCAGCTCGAGCAGATGCGGGCGGCGCGCCTGGGCGGCCCAAGCCTCTTCGCCTACCGCGGGCTCCCCGTCGACGGCTACCTGAGCGAGTCGTGGCTCGCCGCCGCCGAGCACATCGCGAAGGAGTGCGCCCGACTCGGGCTCGAGATGTGGATCCTCGACGAGGGCTGCTACCCGAGCGGCTTCGCCGACGGCCGCGTCACGGACGACCACCCGGAGTTCCGCTCGAAGGTGCTCCGCGTCGCCCACGAGGCGGCCCTCGCCGAGGGCGAGGCCGTCACGTGGCACGCGGGGAGCGAGCCGGTCGTCGGGATCGTCGCGGCCCGGCCCGAGGGCTACACGGGCGACCTCGCGCCGCTCGACCTCACCGAGCGTCTCGGGGCCGACGGGGCGTTCGCATGGACCTGCGAGGGCGGGCCGTGGGTCGTGCGGGTGCTGGTGCAACGGCTCGAGTCCCATCCCGCACGCGCCGTCAGCACGGGCGGACGCAAGGACACGACCCACTCGCTGCCCGACTACCTGAGCCGCGAGGCGACCGCGAAGTTCCTCGAGGTCACCCACGAGGCCTACGCCCGGCGCCTCGCGCCCTACTTCGGCGGCACGCTGCGGGGCTTCTTCGGCGACGAGCCCAGCCTGCCGCAGCCGGCCTGGACCGACCGCTTCCTCGAGCGTTTCCGCGCGATGAAGGGCTACGACCTGCGGCCCCGCCTCGGAGTGCTCTTCGGCGCGCCCGATCCCGACCCCGAGGGGATCCGGTACGACACGTTCGAGGTCCTGGCCGCGCTCTGGCGCTCCGAGTTCTTCGAGCCGCAGAGCAACTGGTGCGCGGCTCGCGGGATGACCTACACCGCGCACCTGTGCGGCGAGGAGAACATGATGGGCCTGATCCACGGCCTCGACGCGGACTTCTTCGCGCTCGAGGCGGGGATCGCGATGCCTGGGGTCGATGTTATCTGGCGCCAGATCTTCGACGGCTGCACGACCGACTTCCCGAAGCTGGCCGGCTCAGCCGCCAACGTCTGGGGCAAGCCGCGCGCGATGACCGAGAGCTTCGCCGTCTATGGCACCGGCACCACGTTCGGCCAGATGAAGTACGTGTCCGACTACCAGCTCGTCCGCGGGATCAATGAGTTCTTCCTCATGGCGTGGGCCTACAGCCCGGAGGAGTGGCGCCGGCTGATGCATCCGCCGGACTTCTCGCCCGACTCCACGCTCTACCCGTTCCTGGCGGAGTACGCCGACTACGTCGGGCGAGCGTGCCTCATCGCCTCCGAGGGAGTCCCGCTGGCGCCCGTGGGGGTCTACTACCCCACGCGAAGCGCTTGGATCGGCGACGAGGACGGCCTCGAGAGCGCCCACCGGGCGGGTCGCTTGCTGCTCGAGGCACAGCTCGGCTTCGAGTGGCTCGACGACAACGCGCTCCTCGAGTGCTGCACGCCGGAGCCGGGCGGGATGCGCAACCGCAGCGGCACGCTCCACGGCGTGCTGATCCTCCCGCAGTGCCGTCTCATGGGGCCCGAGGCAGCCGACCGCGTGCTCGCGTTCGCGCGCGCCGGCGGGACGGTGCTCGCCGTGGGAGCGCCCCCCGGACGCTTCGGCGGCTATGGCGCGGCGCCCCACCCCCTCGGGGAAGCGCTCGCCCGGCTCAACCCGGGCGAGCCACAGACCCTCGGCGCGGGGAAGCTCGTCCTCCTCGCTCGCGAGGCGCACGAGGAGGACGCGGTTCGGGCCGCGGCCGAGGCGGTCCC
>CAZRDB010000273.1:0-4800 GCA_964598695.1 uncultured Armatimonadia bacterium | reverse complement strand
GGCAGATCATCGGGAGCACACTCCTCAGGCTGTCCCGTCCCCCGGGAGCGGTTCCCCGGTCCCCGCACGGCACCTCCCGTGTCGGCCCCGGCGGCTTGACGGGGCCTTGACGCCTCTGAGCCTCTCCTTGGCCCCGCCTTGACGCCCCAGCGGATACGATGACCACATCCGTCCCGTCGACAGGCGGACGTACCGATGGAGGCGAGTCGTATGGCGCTCTGCTACGTTGCGGGCATCCTGACGGCGCTGGTCGCCGTTCTCGTGTTCCACGCCCTCTCGCGGCCTTCCGGGTTCTGAGCGGATCGACCGCCTCTCGGAAGGTCGGGCCCAATGCCGGGCGAAGCGATTGCGGGCGGCATGCCGAGGAGGAGAGCGTGGCTACGGTCGATCCTGCCAGCCGTGGCGGGCATCGCATGCCGGCGGTCGGGCGCTACCTCGCCAGCGTCGCGCTCGTCGTCGTCGCCACCGTGGTCGGCTGGCCGGTGCATCTGGTCATCGAGCCGACCAACCTGGTGATCCTGTACCTCGCCGCGGTGGTCGTCGCGGCCTCTCTGCTCGGGCGCGGCCCGGCCGTGCTCGCCTCGATCCTGGGGGTCGCCGCCTTCGACTTCTTCCTCGTTCCGCCCAAGCTGACGTTCGCCGTGCGGGACACCCAGTACCTCCTCACCTTCCTCGGGCTGCTGGTGGTCGGTCTGGTGATCAGCACCCTGGCGGCCAAGCTACGGGACCAGGTCGAGGCCGGACGGCTCCGCGAGGAGCAGACGGCCGCGCTGTACTCGCTCAGCCGCGACCTCGCCGCGGCCGGAGAGCGAAGCGCGGTCGTCGGTGCGGTCGTCGAGCACGTGGGCCAGACGTTCGGACGCGCCGGAGCCATCCTGCTCCCCGAGGAGGGCGGGCTGGCCGTGGTGGGGTCGGCGCCCGGGGTCGCGCTCGAGGCGGACGAGATCGCCGTCGCGACCTGGGCGTACCGCCACGGCCAAGCGGCCGGGGAGGGAACGGACACGCTGCCCTCGGCCCGGATGCGTCACCTTCCGCTCACGACGGCGCGGGGCGCGCTCGGCGTCCTCTCGCTCGCGCCGGGGAGGAGCGAGGAGCGATTCGACGCCAGCCGCCGGCGGCTGATCGAGTCGTTCGCGAGCCAGGCGGCGGTCGCGATCGAACGGGCGGAACTGGCCGAGCAGGCGGGCCAGCTCGAGCTGCTCCGGGCCACCGAGCACCTCCACGCCGCCCTCCTCAACTCGATCTCGCACGAGCTGCGCACCCCGCTCGCCTCGATCACGGGCGTGCTCAGCACGCTCCGCCGGCCGAGTGGGGGGGCGCGCAACGCAACGCCGCTCGACGACAGCGCGCGCGGGGAGCTGGTCGAGGTGGCGTGGGAGCAGACGGGGCGCCTGAACCGCCTGGTGGGCAACCTGCTCGACATGACCCGCCTGGAGGCCGGCGCGCTGCGGATCGTCCGGGAGCCCTGCGACCTGCAGGACCTCATCGGCACTGTGCTGGCCGACCTCGCCGAGCCCCTGCAGGGGCGCGAGGTCTCGGTCGCGTTGCCGGCCGACCTGCCGCTCATCTCGGCCGACTTCGTGCTGCTCGCCCAGGCGCTGACGAACGTGCTCGACAACGCGCAGAAGTACTCGCCGGCCGGCACGCCGATCGAGATTGCGGCGCGGCTGCTGCCCGAGGCTGTCGAGCTGACCCTCGCGGACCGGGGCCCGGGGATTCCGCCGGGGGAGCGCGAGCGCGTGTTCGAGAAGTTCCACCGGGGCCCCGGCGCGGGCGGGACGGCCGGCACCGGTCTCGGCCTCTCGATCAGCCGCGGGATCCTCGCGGCCCACGGCGGGTCGATCGAGGCCGTCCCGCGCGAGGGCGGGGGCACGACCATGCGCCTCCGCGTTCCCCTGAGCGAGCGCGCCGGCGAGGGGGCGCGCGATGGGTAGCCCGGGCCCGCGCGTGCTGGTGGTCGATGACGAGCGGCCGATCCGCCACTTCCTGCGTGTCTCGCTGACGGCGAGCGGCTACGTGGTCTACGAGGCCGCGAGCGGCCACGAGGCGCTCCACGAGGTGACCGGGCTGCGACCCGATGTCGTGGTCCTGGACCTCGGCCTGCCCGATCTCGACGGCACCGAGGTGATCCGGCGGCTTCGGGAGTGGAGCCAGGTCCCGGTCATCGTGCTCTCGGTGCGCGAGGGCGAGACCGACAAGATCGCCGCGCTCGACGCCGGCGCCGATGACTACGTCACGAAGCCCTTCAGTGTCGGCGAGCTGGTGGCGCGGCTGCGGGCGGCGCTCCGGCGCGCGGGCCGGACCGGCCCGGAGATGGTCTTCGAGGTGGACGAACTCCGTGTCGACTTCGGCCGGCGCGTCGTGACGCTGGCGGGACGCGAGGTGGCGCTGACGCCGACGGAGTACGACCTGCTGCGGGTGCTCGTGCAGCAAGCGGGGCGGGTGCTCACCCACGGCTACCTGCTGCGGCAGGTCTGGGGGGCGAGCTACGAGGCGGAGGCGCACCTGCTGCGCGTGAACATCAGCAACCTGCGCCGCAAGCTCGAGCCCGATCCGACGCGGCCGCACTACATCCGCACCGAGCCGGGTGTGGGCTACCGCCTGCGGGGCGACGCGTGACCGGGACGGCTCTCGCTACAGCCGGTAGCGCATGTTGAGCACGGCGATGCCGGTGTGGCTTCGCAGCGCGAACTGGATCCAGAACGCGGTGTGGTTGTGCAGGAGTGACTCCCACCACGTGCCGACGACGAACTCCGGAACGACGAGGGTCACGTAGTCGTAGCCCTCGGCCTTCCGGACCTGCTCGATGTACGCGAGCAGCGTGCCGGCGAGGTCGCGGTGAGGGCAGGCGACGACCTCGAGGGGGATCTCCTTCTCCCAGTTCGCCCACTCCCGGAGGACGCGGGGCTCGGTCTCCCCGCCGACCTCGACGTGGATCGCGCGCGAGTCGGCGCTCTCGGTGCGGATGTACTGCAGCGCCTCGAGCGTGCCGCGGTGGATCCCCCCGACGAGCAGCAGGTTGAGGTTGCGGACCGGCTTGACCGAGGACGCCATGTCGAGCGTGAGCCGCGAGGCGACGTAGCGGTAGTGGCGCCACACGGCCCGGAAGCCGCCGACCATCGCCGGGATGAGGATGCAGACGATCCAGGCCCCATGGACGAACTTGGTGGCCGCGACCACCACGAGCACGATGCCGGTACACAGGGCGCCGATGCCGTTGACGGCCGCCCGCGCGCGCGCGCCCGGGCCCCCCTTGCGCAGCCAGTGGACCAGCATGCCGGCCTGCGAGGTGGTGAACGCGGTGAAGACGCCGACCGCGTAGAGCGGGATCAGACGCGTGACCTCGCCCTGGAAGGCGACCACCAGGACGGCGGAGACCGCGGCCAGGACGAGGATCCCGTTCTGGAAGACGAGGCGATCGCCGAGGTTGAGCATCTGGCGCGGCATGTAGCCGTCCTTCGCCATGAAGGCCGAGAGCCCGGGGAACCCGGAGAAGCTCGTGTTGGCGGCGAAGACCAGGATCACGGCGGTCATGGCCTGGATCACGTAGTACGGCGCGGTCCGGCCGAACAGACAGGCGCCGACCTGCGAGAGAACGGTCTCGTGGGCGAGCGGGGTGACGTGGAGCCGATGCGCGAGGATCGAGACGCCGAGGACGGTGGTCCCGAGCACGGCCGCGATCCACGCCATGACCACCGCGGCGCTCCGGCCGCGCGGCTCCCGGAACGCCTGCACACCGTTGGCGACGGCCTCGATGCCCGTGAGGCTCGCGCAGCCGGACGAGAAGGCGCGCAGTACGAGGAAGACAGAGAGGCTCTCGGTCGCCTCGAGCGCCGGAGCGGGCAGGGGGGTGACGGCGCCCGTCGCCAGGCGCCACAGGCCGACGGCCACGACGGTCAGGACGCAGATGATGAAGCCGTAGACGGGCGCGGCGAAGACGACAGCCGACTCCCGGACCCCCCGGAGGTTCGCGAACGCGATCAGGCCGATGCAGGCGACGGCGATCTCGACGCGGTAGGGCAGCAGTTGGGGCAGGGCCGAGGCCACCGCGGCTACCCCGGAGGCCACGCTGACGGCTACGGTGAGGACGTAGTCGGTGAGGAGCGCCGCGCCGGCGATCTGCGCGGGGAGAACCCCGAGGTTGTCGCGCGCCACGACGTAGGCGCCGCCACCCGAGGGGTACTCGCGCACGGTCTGCCGGTACGAAGTCGTCACGATCGCGACGAGGACCGCCAGGGCGATGCCGATCGGCACGCCGAATGCGAGGCCCGCGCTGCCCGCCGCGACGAGCACGATGAGCACTTCCTCCGGGCCGTAGGCGACCGAGGACATGGCGTCCGGGGCGAACAGGGCCAGGCCCCCGAGGGGACCGACCTTCTCGTGCTCCGTCCGGTCGGTCGCGATCGGCTTCCCGATCAGCAGACGGCGAATCGCGCTCTGCATGGCTCGTGCACCTCACGGGTCCCGGCCCGAACGCGGGCCGAGGCGGCCCCCCGGCCCATCCCGGAACCCCACCATAGCGGCCTGGGCGTCAAGGAGGTGGCAAGGCTTGGCGGACCGGCCCCACGCAGGGCATCACGTTGCCGGCGCGAACCTCCCCCGCGATGCGCGATCCATCCGCTCGGGCCCCCGAAGGAGGCACCATGACGCGACGCGAGACGCTCTCCGCTCTGCTGCTCGGAACCACCGCGACGCTCAGCGCCACCGGCGCCGAGGCCGACGGCGGCGCTGCCGTCTCGGGCCGCCGGCCCACGCTCAGGGGGCCGATCTTCAACCAGGACAGCACCGACTGCTTCTTCG
>CAZRDB010000272.1:0-4820 GCA_964598695.1 uncultured Armatimonadia bacterium | reverse complement strand
TCGGCGGCGTTGCCAACCAGTAGGCAGTATCCGTGCGGCAGCGCCAGGGGGGTATCGGGGGAAAGCGGATTGCGCGAGCGCGAATGCAGCAAATCGGACGGCGAATCCCCTGAGAGGCGGGTCGGGGAATCCCTGAGGCGAAGGTGCGCGGGCCCTTACGTCAGCGCCCGCTGGGTGCTATGGGCTGCGCCGGCGGGCCCTGCGACTCGCACTGACGGCGAGCAACACCCCCACGGCGAGCGCGCCGAGCGTGGCCCCCGCGGTCCACAGGCAGGCCGACAGGCCATTGGCCACCACCGGTCCGCTCAGATCACGCTCCGACACGATGACGCCGATCACCCAGTCCCACGGCTCGTAGTAGGCGAGGCGCGCGAGTCGCCGGTCCGGGGAGCGGTCTCGAGGGTCGAACCACGAGTATTCGATCCACCCGCTCCCGCGAGCCTCGCTGCCGGGATCGCACATCTCCTGGATGAACCGACGGCCATCAGCGTCCTCGGCCTGACTGATGTCCTCGCCGTCGCGTTCGCCGTCTCGACTGACGATGTACGCGCCCTGGGAGTCGAGGACGTAGGCGTAGCCGGTCTCGCGAACGCGTGTCTCGAGGACCGCCTGGCGGGCCCGGCCGTCAGGGTCGACCGGCAGGCCCACGAACAGCGCGCCGAGGATGGTTCCATCCGCGCCACGCAGCGGCTCGTAGAGGACGTGATGGCGTCGGCCATGGACCGCGCCAACCCCCGCGTAGCGCTTGCCCGCCAGCAGCGCCTCCGTCACGGGGCTGGTGTTCGGGATGCAGGTGCCTACGGCTCGCCGGCCCTGCTCGTCCTTCACGGTGCTCGAAACCCGGAGCATGCCCATCTCGGTTCTGCGGAACAGCGTGCAGGCACACTGCGTCTCCGCCCCAACCTGGTCGACGAACGTGTCGTCGCCGGGGACCTGCCGGCCGCCCAGATCGAGCGAGCGGATCCGCGCGCGGCTCTCCTGTCGCGTCTCCGGGTCCCGCACCGTGTAGGCGATCGTCGTGCCGTCGGCCAGAGGTCCTCGGCGCGCGAGCAGCCTGCTCGCGGCGCCCAGTCCGGCGAGCGCCCGGGCCGATCCCGCCGCATCCTCGGCCTCGCAGGTGCGGAGGATGCGGTCAGACGCCTCCACAAGCTCCTGCCTGCCCTCGGTGCGCGAGCCGCGACAGCCGCGCACGACCTTCCACGTGCCCCACAGGCCGGACAGCACGAACGCGAGGAGGGGAAGGACCACGGCGAACGCGATCGGGGCACACGAGCCCTGGTGCGCGCGATCCGGCGACTGCATGCCGACCCATCCTCTCCCGCGTGGCCCCCGTCTCCGGCCGGGGGTATACTCCGGCCGGCGCCCGCGGGGCGCCTCGAGCAGCTTCGCTGGATGGTGCTACGGACCTTCGGGAGGATGCCGTGTTCCCGCTTCGATTCGCCCTCGCCCTTGTCTCCGTGCTCTGCCTCCCTGCCCTGGCCGGCACGGGCCGCGTGACCTGGGAGCTGTCGCCGGGTGGACGCCTGCGCGGCCTCACGCTGCCGGAGGGCGCCCACCGCGCGGTCGCCGCCGCAGCCCGCCTCGCAGGCACGGAGGCCGGCACGCCGGAGGTCGAGATGCTCCCAGGGGGAGGAGTCCGGCGGACCGCGGTCGTCCGAGAGCCGGTCTCCGGCGCGCGGTGCGAGTTGGCCGAGTGCTTCGAGCCCGCCGGCAACACGCTCCGCTGGACGGTGGAGGTGCGCGGGCTGAGTGAGCAGCCGTGGAGCGCGCCGATCGAGGCGACCCTCCGCTGGCCGGCGACGGGAGAGACACGGGTGTGGGCGCCGTGGGGGGCCTACCCGGGGATGGCCGAGTCGGCCCCCGGCTGGGTCGATCCGCTCGAGCCCCGGCCGCTGGCCGACGCGACGCTGGTGTATGGCGGCGCCGACCACGCCCGCTCCGACACGGTCTCGCTCCCCCTCGTCACGTTGCTGGAGCCGCGATCCGGCCTCGGTCTTTCGCTCGCGGGTTCGGCCGACGACCCACTCCTGGACCTTCTCGTCACGACGAGCCGCGACGGGACCGTCACCTTCTCCCACCGCAACCACCGCATCGCGCCCGACCTCACCCTCCGCTTCTCCATGGACCTGGTGCTCCACGCACCCTCGTGGCGGGCCGGCCTCGCCTGGTACGTCGCCCGGTACCCTGGCTGGTTCGAGCCGCCGTTGCCCGCGTCGCGAGCCCTCGCGGGGTGCGGGGCCTACACCGGCTACGAGGGCGAACTCGACGCCGCGCGGCTGGCGGCGATGGGCTTCCGGGTGAACTGGAAGGCGAGCTTCGACTTCCCCTACATGGGGATGTTCCTGCCGCCGGTGGAGCGCGAGGCGCGCTGGAAGCGCTTCGGCTCCGGCGAGACCTCGATCGCCCAGATGAACGCGTACGCCGAGCGGATGCACGAGGAAGGCTTTGCCGTCCTCAGCTACTTCAACGTGACCGAGTTCGGCGCGTACATCCGAACCCCGGCGCCCGAGGGGATCGATGCGGTCGAGCCGGTCTGGACCGACGCGAACGCCTACCTCTACCGCGAACTCCCCGGCGCGATCCTCCCGGCCCCGGGCGGCGGCCCGATCGGCACCTGGGAGGGCGGGATCGTGACCGATTGCGGCGATCCCGCCTACCGTGCGTTCCTGCTGGAGCAGGCGCGCCGCCACGTCCGCGAGCTTCCGGCGGCCGACGGGATCTGCATCGACCGGATGGACTGGCTCCGCTGGTACAACCGCACGTCCGACGACGGCCGGAGCTGGGTCGACGGCGGGCCGGCCCGCTCGGTGCTGAACTCCTGGAAGAGCCTGATGGCCGACCTCGGCCGTACGATGCACCGGGCCGGCAAGGCGATCTACGTGAACTCGATGACCCGGCGGATCGACGCGATGCGCGAGGTCGACGGGATCTACGATGAGCACGCCTACTACTGCGGCAGCCTCAACGCCTGCTCGTTCCTGGCGCTCCGCAAGCCCTACATCGGCTGGACGATCAGCGCCGACAACCTGCGGCCGGACCCGGACGCCTACTTCCAGCGTAACCTGCACATGGGCGCCTTTCCGACGGCGCCCGTGCCCGGGAACGACCACACGATCCGGCCCGACCCCTGGTCCGACCGCTACTACCTCGACTACGGGCCGCTCCTGGCCGCGCTGTCGGAGCGCACCTGGTGCCTCGGACCCGCCACGGCCGCTGTGGCGGGGGGCAAGGCGAAGGCCAACCTGTTCGAGATCCCGGGCGGCTACGTCGCGCCGGTCACCTTCGGCGGCACGGCGGAGCGGGTGGGGCTGCTGCTGGAGGGCTTCGAGGCGGCCAGTGGCGCGCCGCGCCTGCGGTGCTTCACGATCCGGCCCGGCGAGGCGGAGTGGACCGACTGCGGCTGGGTCCCGACGCGCGGCCTCCGGAGGGTGGACGTGCGGCTCACCCGGGGGGCCGCGATGGTGAAGCTCCTCCACACCTGGATGGAGCCGACCTTCGATCGGATGCTCGGCGGGGAACGGGCCGTCACGATGGCCACAAGCGTCCCCGGCGCCGTTCTGCGCTACACGCTCGACGGCTCGGCGCCGACCGTCGGCTCGCCGCGCTACGGCGGGCCGATCCGGCTCACCGGGAAGACCACCGTCCGCTGCGCGGCCTTCGCCGGTGGACGGCAGATCGGCCCAGGAGTGGACCGCACCTACATCCCGTCGCCGCTCCCCACTCCGGTGGCCGACCCGGCGGGCGGGGTGATCGTCGACTCCCTGACCGTCCGGCTCGACACCGCGCCGCGGGTTGAGGGCGCGACGATCCGCTACACGCTGGATGGCTCGGAGCCGACCGAGGCCTCCTCGGCCTACGGCGAGCCGCTCGTGCTCACCGACGGCTGCACGGTGGCCGCGCGCCTCTTCGCCCCGGGCCGCGCTCCGGGACCGCTGGTGCGCCACGAGTACCGCAGATGCCCGCCGGAGCCGCCCGCGCCCGACGAGTTCCTCTCCGACCGGCCGGCCGTGCGCGCCACCACGGGCTGGGGCGACGCGCCCCGGACCGACCGCGCGATCGGCGGCAACCCACTCTCGGTCGCCGGGAGGGCCTACGCGCGCGGGATGGGCGTCCACGCGAACTCCGAGTTGGCCTACGCGTTGACGGGGACCGAGCGGGAGTTCGTGGCGACCGTGGGTGTCGATGACGAGATGGCCGGCTACACCAGCTCGACCGTGCGGTTCGAGGTCTGGGTGGACGGCGCGCGGGTCGTCGAATCCCCCATCCTGCGGCTCGGGCAGGTCTGGCACTTCCGCGTGGCCCTCCCGGCCGCAGCGCGCGAGCTGTCGCTCCGGGCCCTCGATGCGGACGACGGGATGGCCTGCGACCATGCGGACTGGGTGAACGCCGGCTTCCTGCGCGGGTGATCGTGTTCCGTACAGGGTGAGCGGGCGGGGCTGCTGGTGGCCCCACCCGCTCCAGGGTACGACGTGGTTGGGAGAGGAATAGACACCGGTTATCTGCCACGGTCGGGCGCCGGTGCGGGCGTGGCCGGGGAAAACCCGGCGGCTTCTTTTCGGCACGCCCCCTCGGAGGCCCGCCAACGCCGCAGGTGACCGCCGCCGGCCCCACGAAACACCGGCCCAAGGCCGAGAGTGCGTACTCGGCACTGCCCGAGGAGGGGACCCGTGTCCGGCAGCGTTCTCTGCGAGAGTACGGACCTCGCGGGCCTCCTGACGGCCCTCGCGGACCGGCTCCAGCGCCCGGGGCGCGATCCGCTCGGCCCCGTCCGGGTGGTGGTCCCCAACGCGAGCCTCCGACGCTGGCTCCAGATCGAGCTG
>CAZRDB010000271.1:383-4820 GCA_964598695.1 uncultured Armatimonadia bacterium | reverse complement strand
CCTCGCGGTCGAACGTGTCGGCGACCGAGTTGAGGACGCCCTCCATGTCCCCCGTCTCCTCCCCCAGAGCCACCATGTGGACCACGATCTACGGGAAGTGGCCGCTCTCCTGGAGCGGACGGTGGATCGTGTCGCCCTCCCGCACCTTGGTGCGGCAGTCGTCGAGCGCGCGCGCGATGACCTCGTTGCCGACGACATCGCGGACGACCGTGAAGGCCGTGAGGACGTCGACGCCGCCGTGGAGCAGGGTGCCGAAGGTCCGCGCGAACCGCGCGACCGCGACCCGCTGGGTCAGCCGGCCGAAGATCTTGTTGCGCAGGCGGAAGCGATCAACCGCCAGCCGGCCCCCGGGCGTCGCCTTCCACATGCGGAACAGCAGCGCGATGCCCACGAGACCCGCCAGGATCGCCCACCAGTAGTGGCCGGCGAAGTCCGAGATCGCGATCAGGGCCCGCGTCGGCGCCGGCAGGGTCCGGCCCAGATCCTCGAAGATCTTCTTGAAGCGGGGGATCAGGAAGGTCACGAGCAGCGAGACCGCGATCGTGCCCACGACCACCAGCATGATCGGGTAGGTCAGCGACGAGATGATCTGCTGGCGCTGATCGCGCTCCGTCTCCTGCAGCTCGGCCAGCCGGTTGAGGATCTCGGAGAGCTGACCCGACGCCTCGCCGGCACGCACCATGCTGACGTACACCGCGGGGAAGACCCGCGGGTGCTTCATCAGCGCATCGGCGATCGACGAGCCGCCGGAGACGTCCTGGGTGACCTTCTTCAGCACCTGCACGAGCAGCGGGTCATCGGTGTGGTCGGTGACCGCCTGGAGCGCCCGCAGGACGGGCAGGCCCGCCCGCACCAGGTCGGCGAGCTGGCGCGAGAGCGTCGCGAGGTGCTCCTGCTTCACCCGATGGAAGAGGCCGACGGGCACTTCCTCGCGGACACCGTCCTCGCCGACCCCGCCGGCGCCCTCGACCTTGACGTCGGTCGGGAACAGGCCCTGGGCGCGGAGCTGGCGGATCGCCGAGCGCTCATCCTCCACGACCAGCGAGCCGGACTCCCGCACCCCCTCGGCCGTCAGCGCCACATAGCGGAAGGTCGGCATTGCTAGGCCTCCCCCGGACCGGCGACGTCCTGCGCCGCCCGCTGAACTTCGTCGAGCGTGGTGACGCCCTCGAGCACCTTCTCCAGGCCGTCATCGCGCAGGCCCCGCATGCCCTCGGCGATCGCGGCCTGCCGGATCACCGACGACGACTCGGAACCGAGCACGAGCGGCTCGATCGCCTCGGTCATCACCATGACCTCGTACAGCCCGGTGCGGCCCCGGTACCCCGTGCCCCGACACTCGTCGCAGCCGCGGCCCTTCCAGGCTCTCAGGCTGGGCAGGAGCGCCCGGACATCGCCCAGGTAGCGGTACGAAGACGGGTCGACCGCGCACTCCTCCTTGCAGTTCTTGCAGATCCGGCGCACGAGCCGCTGGGCGATCGCCCCGCTCAGCGTCGAGGCGATCAGGAAGGGCTCCACGTGCAGGTCGGCGAGGCGGGTGACCGAGCCGGGCGCATCGTTGGTGTGGAGCGACGAGAGGACCACGTGGCCGGTCAGGGCGGAGTGAACCGCGATGTCGGCCGTCTCGGGGTCGCGGATCTCGCCGACCATGATGATGTCGGGGTCTTGGCGCACGATGTGGCGCAGACCGCGGGCGAACGAGAGGCCGATCTTGCTGTGGACCTCGATCTGGTTGACCCCGTTGAGCTGGTACTCCACCGGGTCCTCGATCGTGATGATCTTCTTCTCGGTGGTGAAGATCGCCTGGAGCGCCGCGTAGAGGCTGGTCGTCTTGCCGCTCCCTGTCGGGCCCGTCGCCAGGACGATCCCGTGGGGGCGGTGGATCAGCGCGTCGAACCGCTTCAGGTCCCGCTCGGCCATGCCCAACTCGTGCAGGCCGTACATGACCGATGACTTGTCGAGGATGCGCATGACGACCGACTCGCCATAGAGCGTGGGGACGGTCGAGACGCGGAGGTCGATGTCCTTCCCGCCGACCCGGAGGCCGATGCGGCCGTCCTGCGGGAGGCGCCGCTCGGCGATGTCGAGGTTCGCCATGATCTTCACGCGCGAGATCACGGCCGCCTGGAGCCGCTTGGGCGGCGGCGGCTGCACCAGGAGCACGCCGTCAACACGGAACCGGACGTAGACCTCCTTCTCGAACGGCTCAATGTGGATGTCGGAGGCCCGGGACTGAATCGCCTGGCGGATCATCATGTTGACGGCCTGGATGACCAGCGTCTCGCGCGCCATGCGGGCGAGATCGCCGATGTCCTCCTCGCCCTCCTCGATGACCTGGACGCCGTCCTCGGACTCCGGCCCGCTCATCATGGCGCGCATGTAGTAGCCGTCGACGGCCCTTCGGAGGTCGTCGGCATCGGCCCGCACCGTCTCGACGGCCAGGCCGGTCACCAGGCGCACGTCGTCGATCGCCTCGATGTTGAGCGGATCCGACATGGCCAGCGTGATCGTGTCGCGCTCCTTGCCCACCGGCAGCATGGTGTGCCGGTAGGCCAGCGCGGCCGGGATCGAGGCCAGAAGCCCCGAGTCCAGCTCCGACTCGATCACGCGGAGCGGCGCCGCGTCCAGCAGGTCGGCGCCGAGGCGTCTGGCCTGCTCCCGCGTGCAGTAGCCACGCTCCACGAGCATCCCGAGGGCGCCGTCCTGCGTTGCCTCGCGGCAATGCTCGACCTGCTCCTCGGTCACGATCCCTGCGGCTAGCAGCCTCCCGACGAGGGCGTGCTCAGTCTCGTCAGGCAGGCGAAGTCCTCGGTACATGCGTCTGGGTGCCCTCCGTTAGCTGCTGCTTGGATGCGCCAAACCCGTGAACGTTTCGTGCCCGGAAGCGTTGTACAGTGGTTCTCCGACGGCCGAGCGCGGCCGGCGCCGTGGCATGATTCCCATAGGCGCCTCCGCTGGGCCGCCCGACCCGATGGGATGTGTCAGGCGCCGAGGAGGGACCGCCGTGCGTCCGGACTCCCTGACCGTAGCACGCGCCCACACCGGGGACACGGTGACCTGTCTCCGGCTGTTGCGTGGCTACTTCGGGGCCGAGCCCTCCACGGAACAAGAACACTGCCTCCTCCAACTGCTGCAAGACCCGCGCTGCTCCGTCCACCTCGGACGTCTCAGCGACGAGCCCGTCGCGCTCGCGGTCGTCAACCGACGGCTCTCGCTTGGCTTCGAGGGCGTTGTCTGGGCCGTCGAGGTCCTCGTCGTCGACGAGAACTACCGACGGATCGGCATCGCCACCGAGATGCTGCACCATCTGGCAGGAGAGGCAGCCAAGGGCGTCTGCCGGGCCATCACCCTCGATGTTACGCCCGACAACCTTCCGGCTCGAGCCTTGCTTCGGTCCCTCGGCTACACGCACGCCGGCCGCCTGAGCCACTGGCGGCGTGTCCCCTAGCCCTCCGCCCCGCTCGACACGCTCACGCCGACCTTGATCGTCGTCTCAGGTGCGCGGAGTATCCGCGCAAGCGCCTTGGGTGCCTCCTCAAACGAGACGACCGGATCCACGATATGTTCGCCCGAGATCCGAGACGCGCGGAGTAGCTCGATCGTTACCTCGAATGCCCGCTGCGTTGTCCACAGCGGGTACGAGCGGTCGGCACAGCCCCACCCCTCCCAGGCCTGGCTCCCGATGATCGTCGGGCGGTTGAGGTGGAACTCCTCGTCCAGATGCAGATTCGGCGCCGACTCCGGCCCCCACGGGACGTGTACCACCGTCCCGCACTGCCGCAGGCACCGAATCGACTCATGCAACGCCCGGTCGCTCCCGGAGGTCTCGACCGCGACATCCACGCCCTTCCCGCCCGTCGCCCGTTTGACCTCCAGCCCGACGTCGCAGCTTCCCGGGTCGAGCGCGAGACAGGCGCCCAGGCGCTCGGCGCACCGACGGCGGCGTTCGAAGGGGTCGACCGCAACGACCCGCGTCGCTCCGCCCACCAGCGCGATCGAGACCGCCATCAGTCCGATCGCCCCCAGCCCGAACACCGCCACCGTGTCGCCCACACGGATGTTGCCGTCGCGGATCGCCACGAAGGCCACGTGGGCCGGGTCCACGCAGACGGCATCGGCCGGGCGGAGGCCCCCCAGCGGGTAGCACGACGAGGCCGGGGCCTGGTGGACCTCGCGGATCGGACCGTAGCAGAACACCCGCTCGCCCACGCGACCGGGCGCGACGGCCTCCCCCGCCTCGGTCACGGTTCCCACGAGCATGTTGCCCACGGGCCTCTCGGCGGCCGCAGCCGCCCCAGCGGGCGGATCGGCCGGCAGGAAGAGCCGCAGCTCGGGGTCCCAGCGATTCCCCCCTATGGCGGTCCCCCCCTCCCGTGGGCCACGGGCCCGTGAATGGGGCGGGGCAAAAGGGTGGGGTTGGTTTCCACACCCCCCCGC
>CAZRDB010000271.1:0-373 GCA_964598695.1 uncultured Armatimonadia bacterium | reverse complement strand
AACTCGGTGCGGATGCGTAGCTCGCCCGCGGCGAGCGGCGGCGGCTCGTACTCGCGGAACCGGAACTCCAAGCCGTCGCGGGTCACGATCTCTCGCGGCATGGCGCGCGCCCTCCCCGTCCCCTTCGGCCTCCGGGGGAGTTCCGCGCCCGGCGCCCCGCGGCCTTCCCGCGCCGCGGCAGTCGGTCCCGCCCTACCAGATCGACTCCATCGCCCAGGCGCCGGCCGACCGGAGCCCGACGGCCGCCCCGACGGCCCGGAGGCGTGCCCGGTCGTGCTCGGGGGGCGGGGTGCAGCGGGCGGAGACCGGCACTCCGGCAACGTACGCCTCGACCGCCGAGCGGTCGACCAGCACCCGCACCTCGCCACCCGCT
>CAZRDB010000270.1:0-4848 GCA_964598695.1 uncultured Armatimonadia bacterium | reverse complement strand
GATGCCCTAGCCCCCACCCCAACCACCACGCACTACCGAGCCTGAGGTGTTACCGCGGGTGGCCGCCGTTGACCGTCTCGGAGGGCGGGGGCTAGAATTGCGTGCGGTGTGGTGCGTTTGGGGGACAGGAGCGACGGGCATGTCGAGAGTGGACAACGCGGGTCGGGCCCAGGTTGCCCCGGGGTCTGCGGGTGTTCGCGCCTGGCTCGCCGATGGAGGTCGTGCACTTCATGGCGTCTGAGGAACTGATGTTTCTGCACCGTCATCGCGACGCGGTGCTGCGCCGCTGGAAGGAACACATCCGGCAGAGCGTAAACCCGGACTTCTTCGGCGGCGAGAGCCTCGTGACCGATGACCTGCTCGGCGCCCTGTTCGGTTTCGTCCTCGACGCCCTCGACCAGAACCACTTCCACGACCTCAACCGGACGTTCGATGCCCTGACCGATCGCGGCTACAGCCGCTTCATCGGGATCAGCGACGTCACCGGCCTGTTGTTCGGCTTCATCACCGCCACCGAGGCGGTGCTCGAGCACGAAGGACCGCAGACGCCCCAGTACGAGTACCTGTGCAAGGCGCTCGGCCGCTTCCACACCGATCTCCGCAAGGTCTACTCCGAGCGGATCGGGCGGCAGGCCGCCGAGGCGCTGCGCCACCACCGCGAGCATGTCTTGGCCAAGTGGCAGCGCGACCTGCCGAGCGAGGCCGTGAGCACGCACTTCACGGTTCTCGGCAAGCGCGAGATCATCGACTTCACGGTTGCCACCTTCGACATCGCGACCGACATGCTGCTCGGAAGCGAGGAGGCCAAGACTCAGATCCTGGACGCGGCGGGCCAGCCGAAGTCGCGGCTGCAGGCCTACCTCGACACGCAGATCGACTACCTCGAGCCGCGCGGCTTCGCGATCAGCGACATCGAGCGGGCGATCCTGCATCTGCAGGAGATTGCGGAGCCGATCTTCTTCGCCGAGTTGCACCACGAGGCGGCCGCCTACCGCAAGGCGCTGTGGGTGCTCAACGCGGGCGTGAAGCGCCTGGCGCTGGAGTTCAGCGAGCACTACAACCAGCGGATGATGAACAACTACTACGAGGAAGTCTCGAAGATGCTGCACCGGATCAAGAACAAGATCACGCCGGCGCAGTCGGGGCTTCAGACGATTCTGCCGCAGGTTTTCGAGGGCCGGGAGCAGGAGGGCATGCTGCTCACGCCCGAGGAGGCGATGGCGCTCGAGAACCTCCTCGATCCCGCCCTGCGCGTGGTCGAGAAGGCCGAGGAGGTGCTCGCCAAGCTGGGCGAGGGCCCGGCGGAGGCGGTTGCGGCCTTGGCGGAGGCGCGCGACGCGCTGGCGCAGTCCGAGGCCGAGATTCGGGGCGGGCTCGGCAAGCTCGCGATGCTCGAGATCGTCGAGGAGTTCATCCGCGACGCGCTCGAAGCGGCCGAGCTGTCGACGGCGCTGGCGAAGGACCTGCAGGAGGTCCAGAACGACCTGGTGCGTCGCGAGCCGCCGGTCTGGGAGTCGATCTGCATCAACGACCTGGTGCAGCGCGCGTTCGACGAGTCGCAGGTCGACGCCAAGCTCAAGGGTCTCGAGTACATCCTCTCGACCGACACCGAGCACGCGCGCGTGTTCGGCGTCCTCCGGCAGCTCTCGCAGCCGTTCGCGCAGGTGATCAACAACGCGATCAAGTACACGCCGGCGGCGGCCTCGGCGCTGAACGGCGACGCGCCCGAGGACGACGGCCTCGAGCACCGGGTGACGGTCACGCTCACCATCGAGGAGGACTCGATCCTCTTCGCGTGCCAAGACTCGGGGATCGGCATCCCGCAGGGCGAGGAGGAGCTGGTCTTCGCCCTGTGCGAGCGGTGCAGCAACGCCAAGGAGTTCAACAAGCACGGCTCCGGTACGGGGCTCTACCAGGACCGCAAGATCATCGAGCAGCACAACGGCCGGATCTGGGTGGAGTCGGCGGGCCAGAACCAGGGCTCGACCTTCTACATCCGTCTTCCGCGCTACCACGGCGAGGTCGAGGAGGCCGCGGCGGCCCGGTAGGCCGACGGCGGCCGGATCGGGCGTCTCAACGCGCCTCTCCCGCCGAGCGTCTCACTGCGCAGGAGGCCGAGCAGGTGCGGCGCATCGCGGATCGCTACATCGCCCTCGAGATGATCGCCCCGTTCGTCTCGTGGCTTACCGGGCTGTTGGTGATGATTGCCGGCAGCCTGCTGTTCTCGATCCTCAAGGCGGCCGGCCCCCGCGAGGTCCCCATGCGCGACGTGCTGGTCTTCCTCGCCGGCAAGCTCCCCTGGGGCGCCGTCATGTCGATCCCCATGGCCTATGCCTTCGCGGCCTGCCTCACGATCAACCGGCTCTCGCGCGACGGCGAGTTGACCGCCCTCCGCGTCGGGGGCCTGAGCCCGCGCCGGCTCGCGATCCCGGTCATCGCCTTCGGCGGCGTGCTCTCGCTGTTCTCGCTCGCGGTCAACGAGTGGCTGGTCCCGTGGGCGACCGACCGCAGCTACGAGGCGGCCCGGTCGCTGTTCTTCATGTCGGGCAACATGACCCCGCAGTCGAACGTCTTCCTCCAGGGCCCCGACGGCTTCGTGCTGTTTGCCCGCACGGTCAACGCCGAGGGCGATGCCGTCTACGGCGTGGAGATCATCGAGCGCGACGCCGAGGGCCGGCAGGTGATCTCGACCTGTCCCTCCGGCCGGCTGCAGGACGACGCGATGGTGCTCACGAACCTGAACGTCCAGACCTTCGACGACAAGGGGCGGCTGCAGTCGTCGGTCGTCAGCCCCAGCCGCACCGTCGACACGGGCCAGGTCTTCCGCGAGCTGTTCGCCTCCCGCAAGCCGCTCGATGAGATGTCCAGCCGGGACCTGGCCGAGCGGGCCCGGGCGCTCCGGGCGACGGGCCGCGACGCAAAGGAGGCGCTCCACAACCTGCACATGAAGCTGGCGGTGCCGTTCGCCGCGCTGGCGTTCGCGGCGGTGGCGATGCCGGTCATCCTGCGGGTGACGGGCTCGGGCTTCACGGGGGCGATGATGGCCATCGGGATCATCTTCGTCTACTACTGCGGCACCGCGTGGGGGAAGATCCTCTCGGACGGCGGCCAGGTCCCGCCGGCGCTGGGGGCGTGGGCCTCGAACGCGATCTACTGGGCGATCGGCGCTGTCCTGCTCTGGAGGTCGGGCTAGATGCGTCTCCTCCCGAAGCGCCTCGACTGGTACTGCGTGCGGGAGATGGTCGGGCCCTTCTGCACCTGGATGATCGCGCTGCTCGTGGTGGTCGAGGGCAACTTCCTCTTCCTGCTGCTCAAACAGGCCCGCTCGAACGATCTCCCGACGCTGCAGCTCATCCTCTTCCTGGCGTTCCGGCTTCCCTTCTCGGTCGTCCTGGCGATCCCGATGTCGTACCTCTTCGCGGCCTGCCTCGCCGTCTCACGCCTCGTGCGCGACGGCGAGACGACCTCGATGCGGGGGGCGGGGGTCTCGTCGCAGCGGATCATGCTGCCCTTCCTCGCGATGGGTCTGCTCGGCGCGGCCGGCGCCTTCGCGGTCAACGAGTTCGTGGTCCCGTGGGCCAACCACATCAGCCAGAACAGCGTCCGCCAGATGCTGCTCCAGCAGTCGCAGCTCATGCCCTCGGCCAACATGTTCATCGAGGGGCCGGAGGGCTTCATCTTCTACTCCGGCGGCGTCGACATGCGCGAGAGCACCGTCAGCGACGTGAAGGTCTTCAAGCCCTCGGGGACGGGCTACCCCGATCTGTGGGTGGCCGAGCGGGGCCGGTTCGAGGACAACCGGGTCTTCCTCGAGGATGTGCGGATCTACCAGTTCGGCGCCGACGGAAAGGTGCGCCGGTGCGGCGCGGCCGCGGAGCAGATGATCGACCTGCGCGAGATGCTCGAGGTGTGGTACCGCAACAACCGCGAGCGACCGGACGAACTGAACTTCCGCGAGCTGCTGGGCCGGGTGCGGAGCCTCCGCTCCTCGGGCCAGCCGGTGCACTATCTGCTCTACGAGCTGCACTCGAAGGTCTCGGTGCCGTGCGCGACGTTCGTTTTCGTGTTGCTCGGGGCCCCGCTCACGCTGCGGTTCGGCCGGCGCGGGGGCTTCGCCGGCACCGTCATCGCGATCGCGATGATCTTCCTGTACTACTGCTTCATGGCGTGGGGGCGGATGCTCGGCACGGCGGGGACGGTCGCGCCAGTGTGGGCGGCGTGGACCCAGAACCTGGTGTTCTTCGCGGTCGGGACCCTGGTCTTCTGGCGTCTGCGATAGCCCTACCGCACCGGGGTGGGGCGGATCCGGAAGTTGCCCCGCTCGTCGAAGGCCGCCGCGATGATCTCGCGCCCGACGGGAGCGGCGGCGTCGCCGCCGTGGCCTCCGTTGAGGATCAGCACGGTGACCACGATCCGGGGTCCGCGGTTGGCAGCGGCGACCTGATCGACGTTGCTGGGGTTCATGTAGACGTAGGGCGCGTAGCAGGTGAACCAGGCGTCGGCCGAGTCGATCTCGGACGAGCCCGTCTTGCCCGCGACGGCCACGGGGACCGCCATCTTGTCCGCAAAGGCCCGGTGGGCCGTGCCCCGCTCGTTGGCGATGACCCCCCGCATGCCGTTGCGCACGTACCACAGCGTGCGGGCCTTGATCGGGACGGTGACCGGGTCCTTGTCGCGGATGATCGGCCGCTGCGGCGTGCCGGCCTCGGTGAGCTGCGAGACCACGGTGGGCACCACGCGACGCCCGCCGTTGGCGATCATGGCCGTCGCGACGGCGACCTGGATCGGGGTTGCGAGGATCGGCCCTTGGCCGATCGCGAGGTTAGCGCTGTGGCCCTCGAACCAGCC
>CAZRDB010000269.1:0-4900 GCA_964598695.1 uncultured Armatimonadia bacterium | reverse complement strand
TCGCGGCCGCGATCCTGGCGGGCAATCTGCTCGTGCGGATCAAAGGCCTGCCCGTGCGGCGGGTCCTCGTCGAGCAGTGCGCCGATATCGCGCGCGAGCTGTACCTCGCGCTCACGATCGACCGCACCACCCGTCGGCCGGTCCTGCTCGCGAGCGGGCTGGGCGGCGTCGAGATCGAGGAGGTCGCCCGGACCCGGCCCGAGGCCGTCGAACGCGTCTCGATCGACCCCGCCTTCGGCCTGCGCGGCTACGCGGTGTGGCCGGCGCTGCGCCGGGTGCTCGGCAGCTCCGATCTGGTGAGCGCCGCCGTGTCGCTCGCACGCACCCTGTACGAGCTGTTGCTCGAGGTCGACGCCTCGCTCGTCGAGATCAACCCCCTCGTCATCACGGCCGAGGGCAAGCTGCTCGCGTTGGACGCCAAGGTCGTGCTCGATGACAACGCTCTCGATCGCCAGCCCGCGCTCGCCGCGCTCCGGGACCTCGACGCCGAGGACCCCCGCGAACTCGATGCCAAGGACCACGGCCTCTCCTTCGTCGCGCTCGAGGGCGAGATCGGCTGTATCGTCAACGGCGCCGGCCTCGCGATGGCGACGATGGACATGGTCAAGCGCGCGGGCGGCGAGCCCGCCAACTTCCTCGATGTCGGCGGCTCCTCTCGGCCCGACAAGGTGCTCCACGCGATCCGGATCCTCCTCGCCGACCCCGGCGTGAAGGTCATCCTGCTCAACATCTTCGGGGGGATCACCCGCTGCGACGACATCGCCCGGGGGCTGCTGGAGGCGAAGGCGAGGGGCGATGTCGCCGTGCCGATCGTCGCCCGGCTGACCGGGACCAACGAGCCCGAGGCACGGGCGTTGCTCGAGGGTTCCGATGTCCGCATGTCCCCCTCGATGGAGGAGGCCGTCGCGCTGGCGGCCCGACTGGCGCGTGGAGAGGCGGTGGCGTAGATGGGTGTCCTTCTCCATGCCGGAACGCGGGTCTGCGTGCAGGGGATCACGGGTCGCGACGGCTGCTTCCACGCCCACGCGATGAGCAACTACGGCACCCGGGTTGTCGGCGGGACACGGCCCGGCAAGGGCGGCTCCACGCACGAGGGCTTCCCGGTCTTCGACACCGTGGCCGAGTGTCGCGCCGCCACCGACTGCAACACCTCCGTCATCTACGTCCCGGCCGGGGGCGCCGCCGAGGCGATCTGCGAGGCGGCCGAGGCCGGCCTCGAACTCGTCGTCTGCATCACCGAGGGCGTGCCGGTCCTCGACATGGTTCGCATCAACCGCCTGCTCGAGGGCAGTGGCACGCGCGTGGTCGGCCCCAACTGCCCCGGCGTCCTCCGCCCCGGCGTCGCCAGCGCCGGGATCATCCCCGGACGGATCGCCAAGCCCGGCCGCGTCGGCGTGGTCTCGCGCTCCGGCACCCTCACCTACGAGGTCGTCGACGCGCTCTCCCGCGCCGGCATCGGACAGAGCACCTGCATCGGGATCGGCGGAGACCCCGTCGCCGGCACGAACTTCCTCGACTGCCTGGCGCTGTTCCGCGACGACCCGGAGACCGAGGCGGTCGTGCTGATCGGCGAGATCGGGGGCTCCGACGAGCAGCACGCGGCCGAGTTCATCCACCGCGAGCTGGGCAAGCCGGCCGTGGCCTTCGTCGCGGGACGGACCGCGCCGCCCGGGAAGCGGATGGGCCACGCCGGCGCCATCATCTCCGGCGGCGAGGGCACGGCCGAGGAGAAGGTAGCCGCCTTCAGCGCGGCCGGCGTGCCGGTCGCCGAGACCCCGGCCGAGATCGCCCAGCTCCTCCGCGCGCGGCTGGGCTAGGGGACCGCGATGGCCGAGCCCTTCCGCGTCGCGATCGACCGGCTCCAGCCGAGCCAGCTCTACATCAGCGAGGCGAAGCTGCGGCGGCTCGACGCGCGCGTGGGGCCGGCCCACGTCCATCGGCTCCACCCCGTACCGGTCCGACGCGTCGGTGAGATGCTCATGTTGACCGACGGCCACACGCGGACCTACGCCGCGTGGCGCGATGGCCAGACCGAGGTGGATGCCGTCTGGGAGGAGGACGAACTCGACTGGGAGGCCTACGCCGAGTGCGTCGCCTGGTGCCGCGCCGAGGGGATCCGTTCCGTCGCCGACCTGAGCGACCGGGTCGTCTCCGGCGTCGACTACGAACGCCTGTGGCTCGACCGCTGCCGCGTGCTCCAGGAGCGGCTCCGCCGCGAGCGCGCCACCGTCGAGAGCCCCAGCCGACGCCCGTCTCACGGAATCCGGGAATGCGGGAAGGACCCGGCCGCGAATCTCCCGTAGGAAGCAAGCCCGGAGCCGTCGCTCGGCGGCCCGGTAGGGTCCGGCCGTCTCGCCCTGCTGCGAGGAGGTCCTTGCGATGATTCACTACTATGCCCGGCCCCGTCGACGCGGCAGAGCCCGCCCTGTCGTGGCGCTCTCCGCCGCCGTCGTCGTGCTGCTGACCGGTTGGCTCGTGTGGGGCCGGAACGGTCCGGGCGGCGAGACCCTCGCGGCCTCCAACGTCGGGACGGCCACCCGGACCCCGGAGTCCGAGCCCCTCCCGCCACCGCCCGCCATCCCCGCAAGCGACCACGGCCGGCTGGTCGTCGAGGGTCTCAAGGGCTTCGACCGCAAGCTCATCGCGCTCACCTTCGACGACGGCCCCGACCCCGTGGTCACCCCCGAGGTGCTCGACGCGCTCGCGCGTTACGACGCCCGGGCGACGTTCTTCGTGATGGGCAACGCGGCGGCGACCTACCCAGACCTCCTCCGACGCATCGCCCGGGAGGGCCACGCCGTCGAGAACCACTCCTACTCGCACATGAAGCGACCCAACGAGAGCGAGGCGGCGGCCGAACTCACCCGCACCGCGAAGATCATCGAGGAGACCGTGGGCCGCAAGCCCGAGTGCTTCCGCCCCCCCTACGGCTACACGACCTCGGCCTACACCAAGGTCGCGCTGCGGCAAGGCTACTGCGTGCTCACCTGGAACCTCGGCTCCGAGGACACGAGCAAGATCGACGCCGTCGCCATCGCCAACAACATCGCGCAGAAGCCCACCCCCGGCGCGATCGTTCTCATGCACGACAGCCGGATCCACCGCAGCACGGCGACGGCGCTCATCCCGGTGCTCAAGACGCTCACCGAGGCCGGGTGGCGGTTCGTGACCATCCCGCAACTGCTCAACGAGTGGGCCGAGTGGAAGGCGACGCGCACGGCGTCCGGCGGGGCCGAGGCGCGGCCCGAGCCGGCCGGGTCACACTGACCTCCACGGTTCCTCCATACTGGCGAACAGCCGCCCGTCGGTGACGTCTGCGCAGAGGGGAGCGGAGGTCGAAGGTCTCGAGCCTTGCATCATCCACGATCCACGGGAGAGAGGGGTACGCGCAATGAACGGTCGCGTTGGGATGCTCGTGGCGGCGGCGCTCGCGGTGCTGCTCGTCGGAGTCACGGTCGTCGTCGCACAGCCCGGAGGCGGCGGTCGGACGGGCGGAGGACCGGGCCGCGCCGGGCGCGGCATGATGGGCGGCAACATGGCGGTCGGAACGGTCGTCGACGCCAACCTCCAGGAGGGCTGGATCAGCGTCAGCATGGGCATGGGGCGCGGCGGCCCCGGCGGCCCCGGTGGCGAGGACGCCGCGCGGAGGGTCACGCTCTCGCAGCAGAGCGCGCTCGTGCGCATCGAGCCCGCGGCCCTGGCCGACCTCGAAGAGGGCAACGGCCTGATGGTGAACGGCGCTCCAACCGCGATGAGCGGCTCGCGCTTCGTGACCGGCGCTAACAGCGTGCCCGTCGCCAACGCCATGACGTTCCTGAGCGGCGGGGGCTTCGGCGGCGGGTTCCGGGGCGGCCCCGGCGCCGGCGTCTCGGTCGTGCCGCCGACCACCGCGAGCGCGACTGGCCGGATCGTCGGCCTCGATCCGCTCCGCGTCCAGGTCTCCGACTCCCTGACCGTCGAGATCACCCCGGAGGCCGATGCCACCTTCCTCCGGGTCGCCACCGCGCCCTGGGAGGCGCTCACCAAGGACACGCGCGTCTACTGCACCGGCGAGTCGCAGCAGGACGGCAGCCTCGCGGCCGCCACCGTCGTCATCCTCCCGGCGGACATGGGCACGCCGATGGGGATGGGCCCCGGCGGTCCGGGCGCCATGGGCGGGCCCCCGGCGGCGCCGCCGCAGTAGCCGCGCCGCGCACGCGGCGCCGAGAGCATGTGGAGAGGGGTCCCGACCGCACGGGGCCCCTCTTGGCGCGTATGGGGCCTTCCGCGTATGCTCAGTCCGGCTCCCCCGACGGGAGCCGATCCCCGCCGCCCTCGAGGCCCTCGCGCCCGTGCCGGTCGGCGCCTCGGAGGCACTCGTGCGCCGCGCTCCGTTCCGACTGCTCGCGCTCGACATCGACGGCACGCTGCTCACCACCGGCCATACGGTCGCGCCGGCGGTGCTCGAGGCCGCCGCGCAGGCCCTCGAGCGCGGCTGCCGGGTGGCGCTGCTCACCGGCCGCAGCCGGGCGAGCACGGTGCCCGTGGCCGAGCAGTTCCCCGACGGCTCGGTCGTGGGGCTCGGGTCCTACGATGGCGCACGCGTCGAGCGGTACCCCTCAGGGGAGCTGCTTCGCGACGTTCGACTCGAGCCCGATGTGGCGGGCCTCACGCTCGAGATCATGTACCGGCACGGCCTGGGGCCTGCCGTGTTCCCGGCCGAGGAGGCGGGGGGTGTGGTCTACGGGAGCCTCGATCGGCAGCCGCCGGGAGCGTGGCAGGAGATCAACGCCGGCCGCATGCGCCTCGTCGATGACGGCGAGATGGCCGTCGTCCTCGCCGGCCGCGTGGTGACGATCTCCGCGCTCGCCGACCACGGAGCCGCGGCTGCGTGCTACGAGGAGCTCCGCGAGACACTCGG
>CAZRDB010000268.1:434-5009 GCA_964598695.1 uncultured Armatimonadia bacterium | reverse complement strand
CTCGAGCGCCCACAGGGCGGGCTTCCACTGGTCGCTCGCGAGACAGGCGGAGAGGGTCGGGACGGCCACCGCGCCGCTCACGAGCCCCAGGCTGCGGAGCGCGAGCGCCTGCGCGCCCGGGGTCCGCGGCTCCTCGAGGGAGCGCAGCAGCGCCGCCTCGACGGCCTCCTTCTCGTCCTCCCGGCCCGGCGCCGTCGCCGCGGTAACAACCCGGCTCAGCGCCTCCTCGCCGATCTTCTGCTGGGGCAGCTCCGGCGCCGCGGAGAGGTCGAGGGCGTGGGGCACGAGTCCGGCGCCGCACAGCCGCGCACAGCGGAGCCCCTCGGCCCGCAGGGCCGGGTCGTCGGAGCCGAGCAGCTCGGCCACCCACTCCGGGTCGCGGTCCAGGCACTCGATCCGGAGGTCGCGGAAGCGGACCCACTCGTCCGGTCCGCTGTGCGACGACTGCAGCCCGATCGTCCCCACGAGGCTCCCCTGCGCCATCTCCGGCACGGTCGCCGTGTCGGCCTCGGTCACC
Organism: uncultured Armatimonadia bacterium; assembly: GCA_964598695.1. Lineage (GTDB taxonomy): Bacteria > Armatimonadota > Zipacnadia > UBA1398 > UBA1398 > CAZRDB01. Next base: position 4,492 of record CAZRDB010000268.1, on the reverse strand, counting down.
AGCTTGCCGTCGACGAAGGTGCGGATCAGGCGGCCCTGGCACACGACGTCGAGCGAGCGCCACGTCAGCGGGGTCTCGTCGGGCCGGTTCCGGACAGCGACGAGGCCGTAGAGGCTCGCCGTGCAGTGGAGGTCGTCGCGCGTGGGGGTCCAGGGCGCCAGGAGCTGGACCTCGGTGAAGACGGAGTTGGGCCGCCCGGCCCGGATCGAGACACCGCTGTTGCCCACCTGCGAGAGCTGGAACTCGAGATGGAGCGCGAAGCTGCCGAACTCGGCCTCGGTCACGAGCCAGCCGCCTGTCGACGCGCCGCGCGAGACGATCTCGCCGTTCCCGACCGCCCACGAGGTCGTGTCGCCGTCGACGCACTCCCAACCCGAGAGGTCGCGGCCGTTGAAGAGCGCCTCGGCGCGGACCGCCGGCGCGAGCGCCAGCGCGGCCAACAGGACCGATGCCCAGGCTCGGCACACGGGATGCTTGGTCACGATCGCCACTCCTCTCAGGCCGGCAGCCACCAGGGCGCGCGGTAGGGGATGTCGAGCATGCGGTTGGCGGCCTCGTCGCCCACGAACCGCTGGGTGGCCTGATCCCACGTGAGCTTGCGGCCCAGGCGGAAGGAGATGCACGCCAGCAGCATCGGCAGCGTCATGGTCTGCACGTACTCGAGGTTGCTCTCCGGCTGCTGCCGCGAGCGGACGCAATCGACGAAATGCCGCTGATGGCCCGGACTGCGCGGCGTGGCCTGCGGCACATCGGGGATGTCGTCCAGCTCCTTGCCGTCGAGGAAGACCACGCGGCTGAAGTAGTCGGCGACCAGCTCGCCCTTCTCGCCCACGAACCGGGCCCCGATCCCCCGTCCGGCCGCGCCGGGGAACGCCGGCGTGGTGCTCGTCCAGGTCAGGTGCAGGTCGTCGAAGGTGAAGTCCACGTCGATCGTGTTGGGCGTGTCGGCGATCCCGTCGAGGGGCGGCTCGCCCGTCGCATGGATCGTCTTCGGCTCGCCGATCCCCAGCGCCCAGAACGCGATATCGGCGATGTGGCACCAGAAGTCGGCGAAGTCGCCCCCCGAGTAGTCCCAGAAGTAGCGGTAGCTGAAGTGGCAGCGCTCGGCGAGATACTCGCGCTCGGGCGCCGGCCCCTGCCACAGGTCCCAGTCAAGGCCGGGCGGCGGGGTCTGCGGCTCCGGGTAGCCGAGGCCGGGGGAGCCGCCGTTCTTCCACAGGTTGACGGTGTGGACCTTGCCGATCACGCCGGCGTGCAGGAGGTCGACCACGCGATGGTAGTTCTCCTCGGCGTGGATCTGCGTTCCGAGCTGGAAGACCCGGTTGGTACGCTGCCGGGCCCGCACCATCGCCCGGCTCTCGGCGACCGAGTGGCACAGCGGCTTCTCGCAGTAGACGTCCTTGCCGGCTTCGAACGCGAGGATCGTCGCGAGGGCGTGCCAGTGGTCGGGCGTCGCGATGGTCACGGCGTCGATGTCATCGCGCGCGAGCAGGTCGCGGAGGTCCTTGTAGCCATCGACCTTGCTCCCGGGCCGGAGCGTTCCGAGCCGCTCGATGGTGTGCGCGAGGTGGGTCTCGTCCACGTCACAGACTGCGGCGATCTCCACGTCGGCCAGGCCGGCGAACCAGTTCACGTGCTCGTTTCCCATGCCGCCGACGCCGATGTGGCCGACGACCACCTTCTCGTTCGCGGACACCGTCTGTGCTCCCGTCTGCCGTGCCCAGAGGGCCCCGGCGCCGATGGCCGAGGCCGTGCCAACCTGCTGGAGAAACCGCCTTCGTGAGATCATCTGCGAACACCCTCTCGCTCCGGGGTGGTCCGTGCTCCCCCTGTGGTTCGTCGGCGGCCTGCGGTTCCCTCGGTCGGCGCCCAAGCCATTGCGGGGGGGCCATCGGTCCGCTGCTACCGAGCCCCCCCCGCGCTACAGGAGGTCGGGGGAGGGCGGGGGAGCCTGCGCCGCGCGGCGGCGCCAGAGCATGCGCGTACGCTTCATCCGCTCGGCGCGCTCGATCGTGGGCGCCTCGCGCGAGACCCTCTCCTCCGCCTCGCCGGCCTGCAGGATCGCCGCAAGGCGCTCGCGCGCTTCGGTCCCAGCCGGGTCGAGCCGGGCGGCGATGCGGTAGGCGGCGAGCGCACCCGCGCGGTCGCCGGTCACATCGAGGGCGATGCCACGGAGCACGTGCAGCTCCGGGTCGCGCGGCTCGAGCGCGAGGGCTTGCGAGAGGATCGCGAGTGCCTGCGTGGGCGCCTCTGGGCTCCCCGCGCGGGCAAGCAGGCGCCGGGCCTGGCGCGCCGAGCCCTCGCGTACGCCCAAGCGGGCGTCCAGCCGGGCGAGGGCCGCACGCGCCTGCGGTTCCTCGGGCTCGGCCTCGACCCAGCGGTGCGCCGCGACGAGGGCGTCGGGGAGCCGGTCGGACTGCTCGAGTACCGTGCTCAGCGCGCGCAGCACGCCGGGGTGCTCCGGGTTCAGCTCCCGCGCGCGCAGCAATGTCTCCGTCGCACCGGCGAGATCGCCCCGGAAGCTCTCCCGCCGGCTCACCTCGAGCAGTGCCGCGCAGGCTTCGGCCGCGTCGGCGAACTCCGCCCGGAGTGTCGCCAGCTCGGCGCTCGCGGCCTCGTTGGCGGGGTCGAGGGCCAGCGCGATGACGAGGTGATCGCGCGCCTCGGTGCGATGGCCCCGGCTGCGGGAGAACAGAGCGGTCGCGAGCCGAATCTCGGCATCGCTCGGGTAGGCACGGAGCGCCCCGTACAGCGTTCTCTCCGCCTCGGCCGGCATCCCGAACTCGCTGAGCGCGAGTCCGAGCGTCGCGAGGGCCGAGCTGCCGGCGCGGCCCGATTGGGCCGCCTCGCTCAGCGCCAGCACGGCGCCGCCCGGGTCGCCCTCTTCCAGCAGCGCAAGGGCTTGGCCGACCGTCGTCTCGTCCCCTTCGGCCGGAAGCGGAGCGGCTGCCGGTCGGGCCGGCTGGTGCTCATCGGGCAGGCGAGTGGCGCCGCAGAGCGGGCACGCCGACGACGAGAGCCACAGCGCGGCGCTGCACGAGGCGCACCGTTGCTCAGGGGCCATCGGGGGCCCCCTCCACCGGCCGGCTCGCCCGGTCGGCGGCCTCCGCCTCGGCGATGCGCTGCTCGAGGCGCTCCACGACCTGCCGGCCGAGGAGACCGGGGCCCTCGGGGCGCAACGCCACGGCCCGGTCGAGGTGGCGCCGGGCTCCGTCGAGCGCCGCCCGCGCCCCCACGGCGTCCACCCTCGGCGCGGCGGTCTCGGTGAGGAAGGAGCCGAACTGCTCGCCGTAGCCGCGCGCGACCGAAGCCATGCCGTGGCGCTCGCCCCGCAGGATGCGTTCGGCGATCTCGATCTCCTCCCACGCCGCGGCGCACTGGGCGTTGGAGGCGTCGATCGTCGCCGCCCCCCGGGTCAAGAGCACGGCGCGCGCGTAGCACGCCTCGGCGACACGCGCGTTCGTCGCGGCGAACCGATCGCCCAGGTGGGGCATGGCGGCCCAGGCAACCACGGCTCCAACGAGAAGGACCTCCCACGCGATCCCGAAGACGCGCCCTGTCCGGCGGCTGGGGAGCATCAGCAACCACAGCTCGGCGAGGGCGCAGGCAACGGTTACGCCGACCAGCAGGGCCCAGGAGATGGCCCAGCCAAGGGTCGGGCGCACCGCGAGGGCGACCCACGCGAACGCAGCCGCGCCGGCCATGAGGGGGTAGCAGGCGAGGCCGAGGCCCCGGAGCCACCGCGCGGGCTCCTCGCCGCCGTCGGCTGTCTCGTCTCGGGCTCGCGGGGGCCGCGCGAAGCTCGCGTACACGGTGCCCTCGGGCAGTGTCTCGGCCGGGCGTGCCCCGCCGGCGGCGAGGCCGCAGACGCGGCAGGGGCCGGAACCGTCGCCGCACTCGGGGCAGAGCGCGCGGCGGCAGCTCGGGCAGACCGCGCGCGCAGTGCGGCCGGCATGGTAGAAGCACGCGGCCGCGTGCGGGACGGCCGAGGCCGATCCGTGGGCGATCCGCTCGCCACCCGCGTGGGTGGCGTCGTACCGCCGCCGGGACTCCGGGTC
>CAZRDB010000268.1:0-424 GCA_964598695.1 uncultured Armatimonadia bacterium | reverse complement strand
TACTGCGTGTGTTATTTCGTTAGCGGCGGGTATACGGGTCACGGAGCACCTCGTACGCTTCCTGCAGCTCACGGAACCGCCGGCCGGCCCACTCCTTGCGCTCCTCGCCATGCACATCGGGGTGCAGCTCGCGCGCGCGCGCTCGGTAGGCCTCGCGGACCTCCTGGTCGGTCGCGTCGGGCGTGAGCCCGAGGGTCTCGTAGTGGTCAGGCGTCGCGATCACCTTCCGGGGCGCGGGGGAGCGCGGTCGTGGCTAGTAGAACTGCCACGGGCTCACCTCCTCGCCCTCGTTCACGCGCCGGGCGACCATCGCCGCGTCGAAGGCGGACAGGAACGGCACGATCGGCGCGATGCACAGACAGTATAGGCCCGAGGTGAGGATCCCGAGCACCACGTAGGCGATCAGTGTGGCGAGCAGGAGCGT
>CAZRDB010000267.1:0-5023 GCA_964598695.1 uncultured Armatimonadia bacterium | reverse complement strand
AGTGAGGAACACGAGATGCTCCCCGAAGGTCTCCTCGTTCGTGCTGCGGTACAGCAGGTACTGCGTCACATCGCCCGAGGGGACATCGTCCGGCGATCCCTCCCACTGCACGAGGATCCGGGCGTCCTGCCCCGGCAGCGAGGTCACCGCGGCGCTGAGCGACGGCGGAACGCCCGGCGGGCGGTTGTCGGCCGCGCGGACGGGACCGACGGTGTTCGACGGCTCGGAGGCGTTCGAGCCGTCCTGGGCCACGACCGTGTAGTAGTAGTCCACCCCATCCGCGATGTTGAGGTCGAGGTAGGTCTTCACGCCGCCGAGCACCTGGCCGACCTTCGTGCCCAGGTCGGCGCCGACGGGGTTCGAGGGCGACCGGTAGATCAGGTACCAGGCGACGTCGTCGGCGCCCGCGCCGTCATCCTGCGAGAGATTCCAGGTCACCGTGACCGATCCGCCGTTGTCGTTCGGGGTGTCGATCGCGTTGGCGCTCCACGGCTTGCGGGGCGGGAGGTTGTCGAGGCTCTGGACCGCCGCAGTCTGAGGCGAGAGCGAGGAGACCAGGTAGCCGTCGTAGGCCTGGACCGTGTAGTAGTACTCCACTTGGTCGACGACCGCGGTGTCGCGGTAGAAGCCGCTGCCGGCCGCGGCCGTGCCGATCAGCTCGCCCGCGTAGCCCGCGACCGTCGAGCGAAGAACGCGGTACTGGAGGACATCGTTCGCGCCGTCGCCGTCGTCGGGCGAGAGGGCCCAGTAGACGAGGATCGACGTGCCCTGGTCGGGCGCTTCGTCCTCGGCCGTGACCTGGGGGGCGGCCTGCGGGTTGATGTTGTCCCAACCGGCGACCGATGCCGTGGTGTTCGAGTCGACCGACTCGATGGCGACGTTGAGCGCCCGGATCATGTACTGGTGCGGCAGGTTCTTCGGGATCGAGGAGTCGACCGTACTCGTGGTTCCCGCCGGAATCGTCGCGACGCGCGTCCAGGCGTCCGCCTCGGAGGCCCGCCGGAAGATCGCGTAGGCCGTCACGAGGTGGTTGCCCGCCCCGTCGTCGCCCGAGAGTTGCCAGGTGAGCGCCACGCTCCCGCCCTGGTCGGCGGGCACGTCGGCCGCGATCACGCCCGTCACCGGGCCGGGAGGGCGGTTGTCGCGTGAGGTGACCGGCCCGGCCGGTCCCGCGGCCGACGAGGTGAATGAGGCGTCCCGCGCGACCACCCGGTAGTAGTAGGAGTTGCCGTCGACCGTGGTGTTGTCGAGGAACAGCTCGGTGCCGTTGGGCACGGTCCCGACCAGCACGCCGAGGCTCGGCGGGTCGCCCGGATCGACGCTCCCACGGTAGATCGCGTAGTCGACCACGTCGGCCGCGCCCGCTCCATCGTCGCCAGAGAGGCTGAACGTGACCGTGATCGACCCGCCGGTGTCGTTCGGCGTGTCTGTGGCGGCCACGTTGCTCGGCGGGCTCGGCGCCACGTCCGGGCTCTGCCCCACGGCGCAGCCCGCGCCCAGCAGGAGCGCGCCGGGCGGCGCCGCCCACGCGCTCGGCGCAAGCAGCAACGCTACTACCCCTGCCCCCACGAGGCCCCGAACAGCGCTCATCATCCTGGTCACGCCCTGTCCTGGGTGGCCGCGCCGGTCGGAACCCGGCGTGGCCGGCGGCCTGCGGGAGGCCGCGTGTCCACACACACCACTTCGTTGATTCGGGCGGAAGCGGCCCTTCCCTTGCGGGGGCGCCAGGCAGGGTCGCGGCCCGGCCTCCCGAATCAGCCAGGTGGAGGGATGGACCCGACGATCGGGAGTTGGTCCATGCGCATCGTGCGTGTTCCCATGGCAGCGCTCATGCTGCTCTTCGCAGTCATGCCGCTCCGCGCGGCGCCCGCCCGGCCGCCGGCCGCTCCGGGCTGCCTGGCCGTTCGGGTTGCCCCGGCCGAGCAGGGCGCGGAAGCGCGGCCGGGCGAGGTGCGCCTCCGGCTGCCCGTCCGCGATCTGCGGGACGGCGACCTGTTGCTCGGCGTGGCGCGTTCCTGGCAGATAGACGCTCCTTTTGTCCATTGTGCCTCGGTTGAAGACGCCCGGGCCCTGCGTTTCACGCGCGAGGACTGCCTCGTTGGCCGCGCCCCCGTGCTGATCGCCCGGGCCGGTGTGCCGGTCTGGCTCGCCGGGGCGCGCGATGGCTGGGGCACGACGGTCCGGATCCGCGAGGCAGCCATCGACGAGGCGCTCCGGGCTCTGATCGACCAGGCCCGTGCCGACCCGCTGGCCGGGCTCACCCCAGCCGAGCGCCGCAAGCGGCAAGGGCTGGCGACGCCGGAGATCGAGTTCGGCCCGCTCGCCGACGCGGCCGCACCCACCGCGACCCCGGCCTGGGCCGCGTTCCCCGCCGACCCCATGCCCGACGCCTACTACCCGTGCTCGCTGCTGACCGAGGAGTGGAGTCCGCGCGCCGGGCTGCGGGTGCGCACCTACGGCGAGGCCCGCGCACTCGTCTACCCTGAGGAGGACGGGACCGCGGCCCGGGCCGGCGTTCGCGCCTGGCTGGGCGCCTACGCCGATGCCCTCGAGGCCGAGGGCTACGCGCGCGCCGAGGAGCACCACGGCAGCGAGGCCGGCCTCACGCGCGCCTGGTCGGTCTGCCTGCTCCGCAACGCCCGCGTCGATGATGAGCAGCCGATGGCCCCGGGCGTAATCCGGCGGGTGGTCGAGCTGGGCTACCTCGAGAGCGGCCTCTACCTCCGTCGCGTCTCGGAGCTGATCGCCGACTCCGAGGCCGACCGGGCCGCCTACGCCGAGTGCCTCCCCTTCCTGGGACGCGTCGAGTGGCCGCTGAGCCGGCGGTTGCGCAACCTGCGGGTCCCCGTCCGTAAGCACGGTGAGGCGCTCGTGAGCGAGCTTGCCGAGGCCTACGAGCACCAGCGCGCCGGCCAGGCCGTCCCACGCGGCGCCCGTCTGACCGCACCGGTCTACGACGGCTGGGACCCTCTGTGGGACGCCCCCGAGAGCCCCGAGTTCCACGACGCCGTCGCGGCGGCCGTGAAGGCCGCCTGCGCCCGGTACCGCGTCTCCGAGGAGCAGGTCTCCGTCGGGCTGTGCGACCCGCACACCGACGAGTACGGCATGTACCGCGGCGACACCATGCGGTACGCCGCGTGCGTCTGCAAGCTGCTGATCATCCTCGCCGTCTTCGAGGAGGAGGCGAACGGCAAGCTCGCGATCACCCGCGACATGGAGGTGGCGATGTCGCGGATGATCCGGCTCTCCTCGATGCCCGAGGCAGGCGAGATCGCGCGCAGGGTCGGGATCGGCCGCATCCTCGAGATCGCGCAGTCGCCGCGGTACCGGCTCTACGACAAGGAGCGGGGCGGCGGGATGTGGACGGGCCGCTACTACTGGGGCGGCAACGCGCAGACGTTCCGCGACCCGGTCGCCCACCTGAGCCACGGCGTCAACGCGCGCCAGGTGCTCCGCTACTACTGGATGCTCGACCACGGCCTGCTGGTCTCGCCCGAGGCCTGCCGGCGAATGGAGAGCATCTTCCTCGACGAGTCGGTCTGCGGGATCCTCAACAACAAGATCGTCCACGCCCTGCTGCCGCGAGGCGTGAGCTTCATCCGCAAGTCCGGCTGGTACCCGCCCCAGCAGAACGACTCCGCCCTGATCACCGGGCCCGACCGCCAGTACATCCTGTGCGTCTTCGTCCGTAGCGGCGCCGGCGACCAGGTGATCGAAGAGATCACGCGGCGGCTCGACGACTTCATGATCGCCCGGGCCCACCCGGAGCGGGCCGAGTCCGGCGATGCCGACGAGCCGGTGCGCGAGTAGCGGAGTTCGAGGCCTGACGGCGCAGAGGAGAGAGGGAGCGCGATGCCGACGCGGTGCAGAGGTGTGGTCTTCACGGGTCCGGGCCAGGTCGAGCTGGGCGCGGTCGAGGTCCCCGACCCGGGGCCGGGCGAGGTGCTCGTGCGCAACGAGGCCTGTATCGTGAGCAACGGGACCGAGAGCTGGGTGTGGTCGGGCCGTTTCCACAGCCCGGGCCGTCCACCGGCCTACCGGTTCCCGATCGTGCCGGGCTACCAGCGCGTCGGCTGGGTCGAGCGCGTGGGCCAGGGGGTCACCCAGGTCACGCCGGGCCAGCGCGTCTTCGCGACGATCGGCCGGCTGGAGGGCAGTCCCGCCTCGGCCTGGGGCAGCCATGCCGAGTACGCCGTCTGCGACCAGGGACAATGCCTGCCGCTGCCCGAGAGCGTCGCGAGCGACGATGCCGCCGGCTTGGTCCTCACCCAGGTCGGCTACAACGGAGGCAACCGCCCGCCGGTGGAGCCCGGCTGGCGGGCCCTGGTCATCGGCGATGGCCTGGTGGGCCACTGGGCGGCACAGGCGCTGCGGGCGCGCGGGGCCTACGTGGTGCTCGCGGGGCGGCGGCCGCGGCGGCTCGAGATCGCGCGGGCGGTCTCGGCCGACGAGGTCGTGAACGCGCGCGAGGAGGACCTGGGAGGCTGGATCCGCGCCCGCTACCCGGAGGGCTTCGACGTGGTCGACGAGGCCGTGGGGCTGCTCGGCAACGTCGACCTGGCCTGCGCGGCGCTCCGCTACGAGGGCCACCTGGTGCTGAACGGCTACCACCCCGAGGGCGAGCACCTGATGAACATCCAGTGGCTCCACGACAAGGAGCTGACCTGCTGGGGGATGGCCGGCTGGACCCGACCGCGGCTCGAGGCGACGCTCTCGCTCGTCGAGAGCGCCGCGCTGCAGGGGCGCGAACTCGTGACCCACGAGTTCGCGGGGGCGGAGGCCGACCGGGCCTACCGGATGATCTGGGATCGCAGCGAGGACTTCCTCGGCGTGCTGATCCGCTGGGCGACGGTCTGAGGCATCGCCGGCCGGAGCCCGGGCCCGACGGCCCGGGCTCCGGCACGGGCCGCACTACGGAAGCTTCGTCCGGACGGAGACGATCTCGACGAGCGCGGTCTCCTCGCCGACCGTCATCTCGACCGTGTCGCCCTCGCGCTTGCCGAGGATTGCCTGGCCGAGCGGC
>CAZRDB010000266.1:0-5051 GCA_964598695.1 uncultured Armatimonadia bacterium | reverse complement strand
TGGGGCGGCGCGGCGCTCATGGTCGTCGCGGTCGTGCTGGTCGAGGTGCTCCCGGCCGCCAAACGAGCGTTGCGCGGAGCGTCCGCCTGAGACCGCCTCGGGAGACGCAGGGAACGCCGGCTCCGCGCCGAAAGCACAGGCCAGCGGCCGACGAACGTCGCCGGCCCCGTGGACCTCATGCTCGGCGCTGAGAGGAGCGGTTCGGCCATGGACACGCAGCAGCCCCCGCAGGGCGAGCCCGCCCCGCCTCCTCCGGCCGGCTACACACCGCCCACCTACACCCCGCCGGCCTACGGCCCCCCGGCCCCCGCCACGCCCACCTACGCCCCGACGGCGCCCCCGCGCCGGAAGGGTCTGTCGTGCTGGGCGTGGGGCTGCATCGTGACCCTGATCGTCGTCGTGGTTCTCGGCGGCGGGGTTGCCCTGTGCTGCGGTGGGCCGACTGCCTTCTTCGGCCGCCTCTTCGGCGGCTACGAGGGCATGATGGCGATCAGTTGGCTGCAGAGCGTGCAGCAAGGAGACTGGCAGACGGCGGGCCCGCTGACGGTGGGGGGCGAGTCCAAAGCCAAGGAACTCCGCCAGCGGCTCGAGGATCGCGTGGGACGCCTGCGCGACAGCTCCGATCTCCTGCTCGCGCAGCCGGCGAAGACGACCGAGGGCAGCGGCGGCGCGGCCGAGGTGCGGGTTCCCGTGGCGGGCGACCGCGGCACGGGCACGGCGATCTTCCGGATGAAGCAGGAAGGGCCCCTCTGGATGGTCGAAGACGTGTCGGTCGAACTGGCGCCGTAGGCGCGGTCGAACCGAAGGGCCGGCAGCGTGTCTGACGGGCTGGGCCTGCGGAGGATGCGGGGGCCGGTCCCCCAGTCGTGCCGGTTGGCGGATGGACGGGCGCCATGAGGCCCGAGGACTTCCTCGAGCGAGAAGACGTGCCGGAGGATGTCAGGCGTTGGCTCCGTGAGGAGTCGGACGTCCGGCGTCAGTTCGACGCCCTCATGGCCCACGTGCCGGACACGATCTACTTCAAGGACGCCGAGGGCCGGTTCACGCGGATCAACGACGCCCAGGTGCGCGTTCTCGGCGTACGCAGCATCGAGGAGGCCGTCGGCCACACCGATATCGACTACTTCGGCGAGGGCCAGGGGGGGCGCTGTCTGGCCGACGACTTGGGCGTGATCCGCTCGGGCCAGCCGATCCTGGACAAGGAGGAGCTGATCCCCTTCGCCGACGGCACCCAGGGCTGGATGTCGACGACGAAGGTGCCGCTTCGGGATCTCGGGGGCGCCGTGATCGGCCTGGTCGGCATCTCGCGTCCGATCTCCCGCCGCAAGCGCGCGGAACACGCCTTGCGCCTCACGCAGTTCAGCCTCGACCACGCCTCCGTCGCCGTGCTGTGGCTCGACCGGGACGGGACGATCCGGTACGCGAACCTCGCCGCCGGGGCGCTGCTGGGCGCCGAGCCGGGCGACGTGGTCGGCCGGTCGATCCGCGACTACGATCTGGACCTCACGGAGGGCGAGTGGCAGCGGCGCTGGGAGCGGCTGCGGGAGGCTCGGACCGTCGCGAGCGAGCGGCGGTTCGCGCCGGCGTCGGGCCGGCCGCTGCTCGTCGAGGTCTCGAGCAGCTACCTGGAGTTCGAGGGCGAGCAGTACGCGGTCGTCTTCGTGCGCGATCTGACCGCGGTGAAGGGTCGCGAGGACGACCTGCGGCTGCGGAGCGCGGCCGACCGGGTCCGCGCGGCCGCCTACGGCCTCGACAGCCACCGCGATCTCCACGCGGTGGTCCACGCTTTCGAGCGCTCGATCGAGGAGCTGGGGATCCCCTGCGACTACAGCTCGTTCGTGCTGACCGACGGCGAAGCTGCCGGGCGCTACATCGGGGTGGTCCCCGAGGACGGTCCCCACGGGATCCCGATCCCGTCGCTGGGACAGGCCGTCGTCGAGGCGCTCCGTACCCAGCAGCCGGTCTACCGGCCCGACCTGTTGGCCGACGACCCGTACGACGAGCGCGGGGTGCTGTACGACCTGCGTGAGCCGGGGGCGCGTTCGGTGGTCGACCTCCCCTTCTCGCGCGGGACGATCGGCGTGGCCTGCGCGCGGCCCAATGCCTACTCGGAGCGCGACATCGACCGGCTGGCCGAGCTGGCACGGGCCGTCGACGACGCCTACCGCCACGTAGCCGACCTGCGGCACATCCACGAGTCCGAAGAGCGCTACCGGACCGTCTTCGAGGCCGCCCACGACGGCATGTTCCTCCTCACCGAGCAGGCGACCATCGCCGACTGCAACGAGGCGGCGGTCTCGCTCACCGGCTACGCACGGGCGCAGTTGATCGGGATGGGCGTGGGTGAGTACGGCGTCGGCATCGAGGCCGCCGACGCCAGCGGACAGGACACGGTCCGCGATCGGTTGGAGCGGGCGCTCCGGGGCGAATCGGTGAGCGGGCCGCTCACGATCGTGCGCTCCGATGGAGGCCGCCGCCGCGTCGAGGTGCGGCTCGGCCGGGTCGAGGTGGCGGGGAAGCCTGTGCTGCTGGCCGTGCTCCACGACGTCACCGAGCGCCTCGAGGCCGAGGTCGAGCGCGAACGGCTGGAGCGGCGGGTACAGCAGGCGCAGCGGCTCGAGAGCCTCTCCGCGCTCGCGGGGGGGGTGGCTCACGACTTCAACAACATCCTCATGGGCGTGCTGGGGAACGCGACGCTCGCCCTCCAGTTGCTCCCGCACGGCTCGCCGGTCGGGCCGCTCATCGAGCGGATCGAGCTGGCCGGCGCGCGGGCCTGTGAACTGTCGCGGCAGATGCTTGCCTACTCGGGGCGCGGACGCCTCCTCGTCGAGCAGGTCGACCTGGCGACGCTCGTCGCCGGTGCGGTCGAGGAGTGTCGGGCGCGCCTGCCCGAGGGTAGCCGACTCGCGGTGGAGACCGCGCCCGCGCTGCCGCCCGCGCACGGTGACGCCTCGCAGCTCCGTCAGGTGGTCCGGGAACTGCTGACCAACGCCTGCGAGGCGCTGCCCCCCGAGGGCGGCTCGATCGCTGTCTCGGTCTCGCTGGAGGAACTCGGACCCCGCGACGCGCTCGCGGGGTATCCGTTCGAGTCGCTGGCCCCGGGCTCGCACCTCCGGATCCGTGTCTCGGACACGGGCTGCGGGATGGACCGAGGCACCCTCGAGCGCATCTTCGAGCCCTTCTTCTCGACCAAGTTCGCCGGTCGGGGCCTCGGGCTGGCCGCGAGCCTCGGGATCGTTCGAGGCCACCACGGCGGGATCCGCGTTCAGAGCGAGTCCGGCGTCGGCACCCAGGTCTCGATCTACCTGCCTCCCCAGACGCCCCTCTCCCCCGCAGCGTCGGAGAGCGCCGTGCCGCGGGCGCCGAGCGCTCCGCTCTCGGCGAGCGGCGGCACCGTACTGGTCGTCGACGATGAGGAGTTCATCCGCGACCTCGCGGGCGAGGTGCTCGTGCTCGCCGGCTACACGCCGCTGTTCGCCTGCGACGGCGAGGAAGCGATCTCGCTGTTCGCGAGCCGCGCGGACGAGCTTTCGGCGGTGCTGCTGGATGTCACCATGCCGCGCATGACCGGCCCCGAGGTGCTGGAGCGGATCCGCGCGGTCCGCGATGACGTTCCGGTGATCCTCTCGAGCGGGTACCACCAAGAGGACGCGACGCGGGAGCTGTCGGCGGGGTCGTTCACCGGGTTCCTGCAGAAGCCCTATCGACCGAACGAGCTTCTCGACGCGCTCCAGCAGGTGCTCCACCGGAGAGCCCCCGCCGCCGACGCGTAGCAGCGCACCCGATCCGCATGTGCGGCGGGAGAGACATGGAGGAGATCGAACCGTGGTGAGACTGGGTTTCGTCGGTACCGGCTACATGGGCCAGGTGGCCCACCTCGCGAACTACGCGTCCGTCGAGGGCGCCCGGCTGGTCGCCGTCGCCGACCCGAAGCAACGGCAGGCCGAGCTGGTCGCCCACCGCTACGGGATCGAGCGCACCTACGCCGACCACCGGGCCCTGGCCGATGACCCGGAGATCGACGCGGTCGTCGCGATCCTGCCCCACGCCGCCAACGCCGCCATCGTCAAGGACCTCCTCGCGGCCGGCAAGCACGTGATGGTCGAGAAGCCGCTCGCCGTCTCCGCCGCCCAGGGCCACGAGCTGGCCGAGGCCGCGGCGCGTGCCGGCAAGCACCTGTGCGTCGGCAACATGAAGCGGTGCGACCCCGGTGTCCGATGGGCTCGCGACGCGATCGCGGGCTGGACGGGGCCGAACCCGCAGCCCACATTCGTTCGCGCCCACTGCTTCGGGGGCGACTGGATCTGCGGCCAGATCGAGATGATCAACAGCGGCGAGGCGTACCCGGCGATGACGATCGAGTCGGATGGTCCGGAGTTCCTCGACGCCGCGGGTCGCCAGGACTTCCAGATGTTCACCAACATCTACATCCACAACATCAACCTGCTGCGCTACCTGCTCGGCTGCGAGCTGGAGGTGCTCTCGGCGACCTCTCACTCCGGCCGGAAGCTCATCGCGCTGGCTGCGAAGGACGCGCTCGTGAGCCTCGAGTGCGGCGGGATGCAGGTGCAGTGGTGGGACGAGGTCACGACGGTCTACTTCGGCGACGGCTACGTCGACCTCAAGACCCCGCCTCCGATGCTGCGCAACGTGCCCGCGCAGGTCGAGGCCTACTCCTCGACCGACGGCCGGAAGGTCTCGCCGGTCCCGGTCTGGCAGTGGGCGTTCCGCCAGCAGGCCGCGGACTTCGTGGCGACCGTCCGGGGTGAGATGGCTCCGGTGAACCCGGCGTCGGAGGCGGTCCGCGACCTCGAGGTGGCGGAGGCCGTCTACCGGCTGCTCTAGCGCGGGGGGGGAGGTCTCGGCGAGCCCGTCCGGGCCTGCGGCGTCTCTGCGGCCGCGACCAGACTGGTCTGCGAGCGGTACCTGGGGGGGGGCAGCGTCCGCTTCGTCCGCGAGCCGCGCACGGGAACGGTGTTCGGGACGCCCTCCCCGACAAGCCTCGGCTGTCGGTGTGAGGGTGCCCTACGCCCGGGGCAGCCTCGCGAGCG
>CAZRDB010000265.1:0-5189 GCA_964598695.1 uncultured Armatimonadia bacterium | reverse complement strand
CCTCAGCGAGTGGCTGCTCCTGCGCGATACGCTCGCGGCCGGAGAGCGTCTCGCCGCGGCGGCGGTGCTCGTCGGGCTGACCGTCACCTTCGTCGCCGTGAGCGCACACGTCGGCCGCGTGCTGTTCGGCCGGCCCAGGGCCGTCGCGCACGAGGGGCCGATCCGCCGCTGGGCGCTGGTTCCGGGCGTGCTCGTCGCCTGCTCCATCGTCGCGGGCCTGGCCGTCGCGCCCAGCGTCACCGAGACACTCGCGCGGCTCACGAGCGGGGCGATGCCGCGATGACGACTCCGTACCCCCTCGTCCGGCGGATCGAGACCACCCCGCCCGCGCTGCGAGCGACCGTCGTCACGGCCCTCTCCGAGCCCGGCGTGCGGTTCGGGCACCTGACCGGCCGCGTCACCGCGGAGGGAGCCACGGTCCTCGAGGCTCTGCTGCTCCATACGGGCGACGGGAGCTGCACCGTCGTCTCGGCGCCCCTACCCGCCGGCCAGCGCGAGTACCCCGCGCTCTCGCACGCGGCCCCGGCCGCCCACCGGGCCGAGCGGGGCCTGCACGACGCCTTCGGCGTCCGGCCGACCGGCGCCCGTCACCTCAGGAGCCTCGTGCTCCACGACGATGCCTGGGGCGTCGAGTTCGCGCCGCTGGCGCCCGACCGCCGCGGCAATCGCGAGCCCTACGCCTTCCGCGAGATCGAGGGCGACGGCGTCCACGAGATCCCGGTCGGTCCGATCCACGCGGGGATCATCGAGCCCGGCCACTTCCGCTTCAGTTGCGTGGGCGAGGTGATCGCCTACCTCGAGATCCGCCTCGGCTACCAGCATCGCGGGGTCGAGGAGCACCTGCAGCGCCTGCCGTGGCAGCGGACCCGGTTCGTCGCCGAATCGGCCAGCAGCGACACGGCCATCGGCAACGCGCTCGCCCACTCGATCGCCCTCGAGCGGCTTCTCGGCATCGAAGCGCCGGCCCGCGCCCAGGCCCTGCGCACCCTCGCGCTCGAAGTCGAGCGTGTCGCCAACCATGCGGGCGACCTGGGCGCCCTCGCGGGCGATATCGGCTACAGCCCGTGCGCCTCGCTCCTGCCGCCTCTGCGCGGCGCGACCCTGGCCTTGGCCCAGCTCCTGAGCGGCAACCGGCGCCAGCGGTACTACGTGCGGCCCGGCGGCGTCGCTCGCGACCTCCCCGACCAGCGCCGGGCTGCCTTCCGCGAGGGCCTCCGCGAACTCACGCGGCGGCTGCGCGCCTACGTCCCGCTCCTCCTCGGAAACCCCGGTGTGCTCGCCCGGATGGAGCGAACCGGCCGCCTCGCGCCCTCCCTCGCGCGCGACTTCGGACTCGTCGGGCCGGCGGGCCGCGCGAGCGGCGTCGCCTACGACGCGCGCCGCGCCTTCGCGCACGGCCTCTACCCCGCCTTGGCCCCGACGCCCGCGCTGGAGGAGACCGGCGACGTACTCGCCCGGGCCCGGGTGCGCGCCTCGGAGCTGTGGGCGAGCCTCGAGCTGCTGGCGGGGCTGATCGACGACCTGCCCCAGGGGCCCGTGTGCGAGGAGTGCGAGGGCCTGTCTCTGCCCGCCGAGTCGGTCGGTGTGGGGATCGTCGAGGCCTGGCGCGGCGAGATGATCCACTGGATCACGACCGATGCGGCCGGCGGGATCTCCCGCTACGCGATCAAGGACCCGAGCCTCAACAACTGGACGGGCCTCGCCATCGCCGCCCGGGGCAACCTGGTCGCCGACTTCCCGCTCTGCAACAAGAGCTTCAACCTCTCGTACTGCGGCAACGACCTCTAGGAGGACGAGCACATGCACAATCCGCTGTGGGCGATCCTCACGAGAGGACTTCTCATCCAGCGTGAGGTGTGTCCCGACCTTCCCGAGGAGGCCTCGGGCCTCCCCGCGCCCACCGGGCCGCCTTGCGGCGGCGCGGGCTGCCGGCTCTGCGCCGACGCCTGCCCGATGTCCGCGATCACCGTCTCGGCCGACGAGGCCGGGCCGCTCGTCTCCCTCGACCGCGGGCGCTGCCTCGGCTGCGGCGCGTGCGTCGCGGCCTGCCCCGCCGGGACGATCGTCCCGGACCGCTCGACCCGTACGGCGGCCCGTACGCGCGGCGAGCTGGTGCGGACGAATCGCTCCGCAACCGTGCCGACCGCACCGGGGGCGGCCGGCCCCTTCCGGCGCTCGCTCCACGTCCGCGAGGTCTCCACCGGCTGCAGCGCGACCGACCTGGAGGTGCTCGCCTCGACGAACTCCGTCTTCGACGTGGCCCGTTTCGGGATCCACATCGTCGCCTCGCCCCGGTACGCCGACGCCCTACTCGTGACCGGGCCCGTCGGACGGGCGATGCGCGAGCCACTCGTCCGCTGCTACGAGGCGATGGCCGAGCCCCGGCTCGTCGTCGCGGCGGGCGTGAGCGCGATCTCCGGCGGGGTCCACGCGGGCGGCTACGCCGAGGCGAACGGCGTCGATGCCAGCCTCCCCGTCGCATGCTACATCCCCGGCGACCCGCCCCACCCCTGGAGCCTCATCCACGGCCTGCTGCTCACGATGGGGCGCAACGTGCCCGCCCTGTAGGACAGGCGTCCCTGCCTGTCGCGGTGGCCGCGCAGGACGGCGGGGGCTGTCAGGCGTATACTAGTGGCGAGGGCTTGTGACGAAACTCGGCTCCATGCCGCGTGGTCACGGGACTGCGGTCGCCGTGAGACCCTATATCACAGGCGCTCCCGGACCCGCTCCACTGTGAGCGGGTTCTTCTGTGTGTAGTAGACCCCGTACGGCTGCTCCCGCGTATCGCTGATGTCGTGTACGAGATGGACCGACGGCCACAGGTAGTCGAGGTACCGCCCTTCCTGTCGCTCATAGGCTCTCTGCAGCGCCCACAGGTAGTAGTCCACGGCCTGGAGACCGACGTGTGCGCGCGCCGGCACCACCTCGACTCCAAAAGGGGCATCGGACACGATCCCCCACTTCGCGGCGAACCGCTCCCGTGCGCGCAGAATCGCGTCGCGCAAGGCCCCCGTCCGGTCCGACTTACCACGAGCCGCGAACCGTATCACGTACCCGTCGGCCTTGTGGAGTCGATCGCGGAAGAGCCGTCGCACGAGTGCGTCGTACAGCTCGTTGCCTCCACATCGCCCGGATGAGGCGAGGCCCTGCCCCCTCGTCGCGCCGGCGGCCAGTGTCAGCTTGTCGCACACCACCGCGAAGAACCGCAGCGAGTCCGACAGACCCCGCAACGCCGCGAACACCTGCCACCGGACCTCTGGACAGTCATCCTTGGCGTGGAACAGCGCAGCGGTCTTGCCGGCCCCGTCGGCCATCGAGGGTATGGCGGCCAGGTAGGGGTCGCTGGCGAGGCGATCGCGCACCTCGCGGATGGTCTCGCCCAGGCGGTGCGGGTCACCCACCTCGAGTAGCCCGAGCATGAAGAAGCGCGAACAACCCGGCGTGTCCGCACGTACCGCCCCTCGCCGGCCCCATATCAGTGGATCGCCGGCCTCATCGACGCAGTAGTTGCGGATCGCCGTGTGATCATCTCGAACGGCAAGCACCGGCGCTACCCCCCTGAGCGGGGCCAGGACTGCCCTCTGTCAGGACGACAGCTTCGGCCGCGATGCCACCATCGCCTTCCCCCCCGGCCCGGTCACTCCGCCATGTCGGCGATCTCCGTCGCATACCGCTCGACGACCACCCGGCGCTTGACCTTGAGCGTGGGCGTCAGCTCGCCCGCCTCGATCGACAGCTCGCGGGCCAGCAAGCGGAACTTCCGCACCTTCTCGTAGTCGGCAAGCCCCGGGCACAGACGCCGGATCTCCGCGCCGATCGCGCGATGGGCCTCGACGCTCTCCACCAGTTCCGCATCGACCCGGCCCGCGACGACCGCCGCCGTGAGCGCCTCCCGGAGCGCCGGGAAGTCCGGGATCACCAAAGCCGTCACATGGTCCTGGTTGTCGCCCAGGAGCACCGCGTCGGTGATGAGCGGGCTCGTCCGCAAGAGCCCCTCGATCGGCGCCGGCGCGACCTTCTTGCCGTTCGCCAGCACGAGAAGGTCCTTCTTGCGGTCGGTGATCGAGAGGTAGCCCTCCGCGTCGCGCCGGCCGATGTCGCCGGTGTGGAACCAGCCGTCGCCGTCGATGACCTCCGCCGTCATCTCCGGCTTCCCCCAGTAGCCGCGCATCACGTGCCGGCCGCGCGTGAGCACCTCGCCGTCCTCCGCGATGCGCACCTCGATCCCCCCGAGAGGGATCCCCACCGTGCCGAAGCGGATCCCCCCCCTCCCCTCGGCCCCAGGGTTGCACGTGATCACCGGCGAGGTCTCCGTGAGGCCGTAGCCCTCCAGCAGCATGAAGCCCATGCCGTGGAAGAGGTGGCCCGTCGTGGGCAACAGCGGCGCCCCGCCCGCGACGAGCAGGCGAGCCTTGCCGCCGAAGAGCGTCCGAACCCGAGGGTAGACCAGCCGGTCGGCGACCGCGTGGGCCAGCGAGAGCCCGAGCCCGATCGCCTCGCGCGCCGCATCGCGCCGGCCCCACTCGCGCGCGACCCGCAACGCCCAGAGCGCGAGCTTGCCGCGGAGGCCGCCCGTGCGCTGCGCCTCCCGCTCGATGCGCGTCGCGACGGTCTGGTAGACGCGTGGCACGGCGCTGAGCACCGTCGGCTCGGCCATCGTGAGGTTCTTCGTGAGCTTCACGATGCTCTCGGCGTACGCGATCGACGAGCCGGAGAAGATCGGCATGTAGTAGCCCGCGAGACGCTCGAACACGTGGTTGAGCGGGAGGAACGAGAGGAAGCGGTCCTCCGGGTACATCGGCATGAACTCGAGGGAGGCGAGGCAGTCGAAGACCAGGTTGTCGTGCGTGAGCATCACGCCCTTGGGCTCGTCGGTCGTGCCCGAGGTGTAGGTGATGCTCGCCAGGTCGTCGCCCGTCAGCCGCGCAAGCCGGGCCTCCAGCGCGGCCGCCCGCTCCGGCGCGATCGCGCCGCTCGGGCCGACCTCGTCGAGCGGCAGCACGCGCGGGTCGTCGGCGACGCCCTCCGCGTCGAAGACGATCACGCGCTCGAGCGCCGGCAGGCGGTCGCGGACCTCGAGCATCTTCGCGAGCTGGGCGGCGTCGGAGACCACCACGACACGCGCCCCGGCGTCGCCGAACAGCGCCTCGAGCTGTGCCGCGGGGAGGGTGGGGAAGACCGGGGTGTTG
>CAZRDB010000264.1:0-5294 GCA_964598695.1 uncultured Armatimonadia bacterium | reverse complement strand
TACTGGGGCCACGGGGCTCCCCCCATGGCGGTGTGGGGTTACATTACCAAAATCAGCATGTAGAAAAGCTGATACTGATCCCCAACGACCGCCTCCTCGAGGTCTCCGACAAGAAGACCACGCTCCTCGAGGCCTTCCGGCAGGCCGACGACATCCTCCGGCAGGGCGTGCAGGGCATCTCCGAGGTCATCGTGCAGGCCGGGCTCATCAACCTGGACTTCGCCGACGTGAAGACCGTCCTCGAGAACTCCGGGACGACCGTCATGGGGATCGGCAAGGCCGGTGGCGACAACCGCTCGATCGAGGCGGCGCGGCTGGCGATCTCGAGCCCGCTGCTCGAGGTCACGATCCAGGGCGCGACCCGAATCCTCATCAACGTCTCCGGCCCGGCCGACCTCGCGCTGCAGGAGGTCTACGAGGCCGTGCAGGCCGTCGCGGCCGCTGCGGGCACCAACCCCGAGGATGTCTACTTCGGCGCCGTGGTCGACGAAGGCCTCGCGAGCGACATGCGGATCACCGTCATCGCGACCGGCTTCGACACGCCGGTGACGAACGCCCGCACCCCGCTCGCCCAGCAGCGCGCCGACGTCGATACCTCGCCGGCCGCCCGCGCCGCCACCCCCATGCGCGTGCCGCCAGTCTCGATCGGCGCGGCCCAGGAGGCCTCGCCCGCGGCCCGGAGCCGCCAGCAGCGGGCCCCGCTGCGCACCCACGACGGCCCGCCGATTCAGGTCTCCGTGCCCGATGGCGCCGGGATCCGGCCGGCCACGAGCGAGTACGTCCGTCCGCAGCCCGAGTCGCTGCCCGCCTATGCCGAGGACGCGCGCCTCGGCGGCGTCGAGCCCCACGCGGAGCCGCCGCGCACCGTTCCCATGGAGCCGCGGCCGCAGCCCCTGCCGCCCGAGCAGCCCGCCGAGCCCACCATCGACATCCCAGCATTCCTAAGGAAGAAGCGCACCTGATCGATCAGATCCTACAACCCATCGCGGCGTTCACCGAGCAAACCATGGTCAGCCTCGGCTACACCGGGATCGTGGTGCTCATGGCCATCGAGAGCGCCTGTATCCCGCTGCCGAGCGAACTGATCATGCCGTTCGCCGGCTACATGACCCACAAGGGCCACTTCACCCTCTTCTGGTCCGGCATCGCCGGCGCCTTTGGATGCGTCGTCGGCTCGCTGGTCGCCTACTACGTCGGGCTCTACGGCGGCCGTCCCTTGGCCGAGCGGTACGGTCGCTGGGTCTTCTTCTCCCGTCGCGACCTCGAGCGCGCCGACGCCTGGTTCGCGCGCTACGGGCTCTGGGCGGCGTTCCTCTCCCGCCTGATGCCCATCGTGCGCACCTTCATCTCGTTCCCCGCCGGAATCGCCCGCGTCCCCGTCGTCCCCTTCTCGGTGCTGACGTTCGTGGGGTCGTTTCCCTGGTGCCTCTTGCTGGCATGGGCGGGCCAGAAGCTGGCCGACAACTGGCACAGCATCAAGGACTACTTCCATGGCGCCGACGTCGTGATCGGCGCGCTCATCGTCGTTGGATTCGTCTGGTGGGTGCTGCGCGGGATCCTCGAGCGGCGCGCGGAGGCTGCCGAGGCCGACGAGGCCGAGGCGCGGGCCGTCGCCGAGCAGCCGGGCGAGTCGTCGTAGCGAGGTACCGGCGGCAAGGGGGAGGCCGTGCGGAGGTCCGGGGCGAAACGGATCGTGGGTGTGCGTGGGACCGCGATGCCGGGTGATCGCCCGGCGGCCCTTCCCACGTCCTCGGAGGGCAGAGGGCCGCGATGGCACGCGTACTGGTTGCCGATGACGAGGAGATGGTCCGGGAGCTGCTCCGGTCCGCGCTCAGTCTCGACGGTCACGAGGTGCTCGAGGCCGGCGACGGTCCCACCGCCCTCGCTCTGATCGACGCACAGCGCCCCGATCTCGTGCTGCTCGACCTCGGCATGCCCGGCATGCGCGGCGAGCAGGTACTGATCCGCGCTCGCGAACTCGAGACTCCCCCCGACGTCATCATCATCACCGGCCAGGGGACCCTCGAGAGCGCCACCCTCGCCGTCCGTTACCACGCCCGCGACTACCTCCCCAAGCCCCTCGACCTCCGCGAGGTCCGCGAGAAGGTCGGTCAGGTCCTCGAGGAGCGGCTCTCGGGCGAGGAGCGCGAGGCGCTCACCCACGACATCGAGCGCCGGTTCGAGGAGACCGCCCGCGAGCTGATCCGCAGCCGCGGCTTCCTCGAGAGCGTGCTGCGCGCCTGCGGCGACGCCATCATCGTCAGCGACCTCGACAGCCGCGTGATCCTGTGCAACGAGGCCGCCGGGCCGCTGTTCGGGATGTCGCCCGAGCGCGTCGCCAGCTCCACCCTCGCCGAACTCCTTGGCGCCGACCACCAGGAGGGCGGGAGCGAGGCGGCCCAGCTCGAGCGCGTGCGCGACCGCGAGATCCGGATCGTCAACCGCGCCACCGGCCGTCGCGTCTGGGTCCGCGCCAGTATCGCCCCCCTGTGCGGCGAATCGGGCGAGCGCGTCGGCGTGGTCAGCGCCTTCCACGACATCACCGAGAGCAAGCTGCTCCTGCAGGAACTCCAGGACGCCAACCGACGGCTCCAGGAGCTGTCGATCACCGATTCCGTGACCGGCGTCCACAACCACGGGCATTTCCAGGAGCGGCTCCGCGGCGACGTACAGGCCGCGCGACGGTACGACTACCCGCTCTCGCTCATCCTGCTCGACCTCGACGACTTCAAGGTCCTGAACGACCTCCATGGCCACCAGACCGGCGACTGGGCGCTCCGCGCCGTCGCCAACGTGATGCGGGAGTACCTCCGCGAGACCGACGTTCTCTGCCGCTACGGCGGCGAGGAGTTCACGATCATCCTCGCCCATGTCGACAAGCAGGGCGCGCTCGACGCCGCCGAGCGCCTCCGCCAAGGCATCGCCGCGCTCGAGATCCCACTGCCCTCGGGCGGCTTCCGACACATCACCGCGAGCTTCGGCGTAGCCACGCTGCCCGACGACGCCGACGAACCGGATGACCTGATCCGGGCCGCCGATTCCGCGATGTACCGCGCCAAGCGACGCGGCAAGGACCAGGTGCAGGGGTAGCCAGGGGTCGGGCTACTCCCGCCAGGCCATCTCGGCGGTCTCCAGGTCCCAGTTCTCCCCGAAGAAGCCCGCGCCCAGGACCCCCTCAACGCCGCGCTCGAGCACCTGGTCCGAGAGCACCACGAAGTCGGGGTAGGCGACGCCCGACTGGAGGTAGCTGAGCCGGTCGCTCGCGCGCATCCCGCGGACCCCCGTCCCGCCCACGACCGCCACCTGTGCCACCAGGCTGTCCACCCGCGGCCGCACCAGCAGCAGGCCGAGGTTGTCGCCCGTCACCTCGCGCTCGCCCACGCGCACCGCGCCCCGGCCGACCGAGACCGGCTCGTCGGGGTGGAGCACCGCGCCCCAGGCCCGATTCGTGTCGCGGTTGCCGTACAGGATCACGTTGCGGTCGCGCGTGGCCTCCGCGTCGAACGCCGTGTCGGCGATCAGATCGACCGAGCCGTTGCCGCGGTAGTAGAACGCCTCGGCGTCGTAGCGGGCACGGGCGAGCGCCCAGCCGTTCTCCTCCGGCGTCCCACCGGTCCCGTACACGAAGACCATCCGGTTCGCGAACGCCGCGCGGAACGGTCCGCCACGCTCCGGCCGTTTGGCGCCCGGCGGCAGGGGGACCGTTGCCGTCCAGCCCTCGGGGCCCGCCGCGAGCCAGAACGCTCCGTCGTACGTGGGGTCGGTCTCGATCGCCAGTTCGGTCCCATCGAGCGCGACCCGTACCGTCGCCGCGGGCTGCAGGCCCGGCAGGGCGATCCGCAGCCGCGAGACGTTCTCCGTGGTCCCCGTCACCCGCGCGAGGATCGGGTCCCACCGCAGCTTCACCGAGCTGGGCGCGAACTGCGTCCGCTGGCCCTCGATGCGCACCCAGTAGCACGTGTCGGAGACCGTCGGACTCATGGTCACGAACTCGACGTCGCGGGCCTCCTCGTGCGCCGGGATCCGGTGGCGGGAGAAGAACTGGAACAGCGGCGCCCAGTCGACGCAGGCGGCCCCGGGCTCGTCGGTGTTGCTCCACCAGTGGCCCTGGCCGGGCTCCTCGTGGTACTGGAAGTCCTTGTGCCACGGGGCCAGAAGGTCACGCATCGAGCGGGCCTCGGTCACGGGGACGTTGTCGTCGGCGTCGCCGTGGAGCACATAGACCCCGTTGTTCACCAAGTTCGCGGCCAGGC
Organism: uncultured Armatimonadia bacterium; assembly: GCA_964598695.1. GTDB lineage: Bacteria > Armatimonadota > Zipacnadia > UBA1398 > UBA1398 > CAZRDB01. The sequence continues at coordinate 1,041 of CAZRDB010000264.1, read as the reverse complement.
CCCGCGTGTCGCTCGGCCGCGTCGCCCGCCGGAACAGCTCCTCGACCGGCGACGGCGCCGGCTCGCCTTCGCGGCGACCGCGCCCCCAGAGGCTCACCCAGCCCGCGCTGGGACCGACGCACGCGAACCTCTCCGGGTAGGTCACGCCCAGGTGCCAACTGCCGTGGCCGCCCATCGAGTGACCGGTCAGGTACACCCGCGCGGGATCGGGACGGAGGCTCTCGGTCGCGAGTTCCAGCACCTCCAGCGCGTCGAGGCGTCCCCAGTCCTCCCAGTCGAACCCGTACGGCCGACGGTTGGTCGGGGCAACCAGGTCGGCCCAGCTCTTCGCGGCATAGGCATCGGCCTGGCCGATCGCCTCCACCGAGGCGCCGTGGCAGGTCAGCACCAGCGCCTTGCCCGCCCGCGCGGCGCCGGCGGCCGGGTTGAGCGCGTAGTACTGCACGCTGCCGTCGATGCGGCTGCGGAACGTGATCTTGCGCGTCTGCCGCGGGTCGCGCACCCGCAGGCGCAGCTTCTCGCGCGCGAGCTGGGCGCCGTCGGCGTCGAGCAGCCGAACGGTCAGCGCGACCTCGCCCGGCGCCGCGATCGCCTGCGTCTCGATCGGGAAGCCGACCTTGCGCGTCGTGAGTGGGGCCAGCGGCGGGACCTCCACGACCGAGGGCTCGGCCTCCGAGTCCTCCACCCGAGCGCCGATCCGCAGGCCCGTCACGGTCTCGCGCGTGGCATTGGTGACGACGACGGCCCCCTCCATCGCTGCCTCCTCGCCGGCCACGAGGTCCGGGAGGGTCGCGTCGCGCACATCGAGCAGGGCCGGCGCGCCGGGGGCGTACAGCCGGACGGTCAGCCCGCCGCGGCCCCCCGCGAACACGAGATCGTTGGTCCCCGCGCGGAGCAGCACCGGCACGCGCAGCCAGCCATAGCCGTAGGGATCGCCGGCGTGGAACTCCCCGTTCACCAGGGCGAGGCCGTCGCCCGAGGCCTCCAGCAGCGCGACGCGCTCCTCCGGGCTCTCGACCGCCATGTACGAGGTTGTCGAGG
>CAZRDB010000263.1:0-5296 GCA_964598695.1 uncultured Armatimonadia bacterium | reverse complement strand
ACCGTCGACGCCAAGGTGGGTTCGAACTGGGGGGAGATGACGGGGTACCGCTGAGCGTGTATCCTACCTCGCCCACACCCCGCAAAAAAGTAGGTCGCCGCGTGGAAGGTCGCCAGGAGCCCGCGGCGAACTGGCCATACTTGCCGGACTGAAGGCATTGGAGGTTCCGTCGGAGCCCTCGTGTCGGGTGCATCTCGCCCCGGCGCGCGGACTTCCCGGACGGGGTCGCGCGAGGCGCGGCCTCAAGGACATGGCACATGCTGAACGGGGACGCCCGTCCAGCACGCAGGAGGCAGTTCGTGATGAGTTTCGGGTCCGACCAAGGTTTTGGCATGCTAGATCCCGAGGACGAGGGCATCGACAGCGGCGGGATGGGTTCCGACGGCGATGCGCTCGACGGCGGCGGCGATCTCGACGACGACGCCCCCGCGATGGTTCATGGTCAGCCGACCATGGCTGAACTCGAGGCCCAGATGTCGCTGTCCGGCCTCAAGGAAGGCACCATTGTCGAGGGCACCGTCGTGCGGATCGATTCCGACGGCGTGCTTGTGGACGTGGGGACGAAGTCCGAGGGCCTCATCAGCCCGCGCGAGTTCTCGCAGGACGAACTCGAGGTTCTCCAGGTCGGCGACAAGATCTCGGTCTTCGTCGTGAGTTCCGACGACGAAGAGGGCAACATCACGCTCAGCAAGAAGCGGGCGGACCACGAACTCAACTGGAAGCGGATTCTGGCGGCCTACGAGAACGAGGAAGTCGTCGAGTGCACCGTCGTCGACCGCGTCCGCGGCGGCCTGCGGGTCGACCTCGGCGTCACCGGGTTCATCCCGGCCTCCCACGTCGGCGTGCGCAACCCCAACGAACTCGACCGCTTCGTCGGCGAGGTCGTCAGCGCCAAGATCATCGAGATCGAGCGCGCCCGCAAGAAGGTCATCCTCTCCCGCCGTCTCGCCGAGCGCGAGGTGCGCGAGAAGAGCCGCGAGACCGTCCTCTCGACCCTCAAGGAGGGCCAGGTTCGCGACGGCGTCGTCCGCAACGTCACCAACTACGGCGCGTTCGTCGATCTCGGCGGCGTCGACGGCCTCCTGCACATCACCGAGGTGGACTGGGTTCACGTCAAGCACCCGTCCGAGGTCCTCCACGCGGGGATGCCGGTGCAGGTTATGGTCCTGAAGATCGACAAGGAGCGCGGTCGGATCAGCCTGAGCCGCAAGCAGCTCCTGCCCGATCCGTGGCACCTGGTCGGCAAGCACTACCGCGTCGGCCAGACCATCACGGGCCCGATCACCCGCTGCGTCTCCTCCGGCGCGTTCCTGCGCCTGCCGGAGGGCGTCGAGGCGTTCATCCCGGTCTCCGAACTCGCCAACCAGCGCGTGGAGAAGCCTGAGGACGTCGTCAAGGCCGGCGCCGAGGTGACCGCCAAGGTCATCAACGTCCAGCCCAAGCAGCGCCGCATGACCCTCAGTCTCGCCCAGGCCCAGCGCGAGGCCGACCGGGCCGAGCTGGATCGCTACATGACCCCGGCCGAGCCCGAGGGCACCGGCGCCACACTGGGCGATGTCTTCGGCGCCCAGCTCCGCGCCGCAGTCTCGACCTCCACCGCGTCGGAAGCCCCCGCGCCGCCGGAGCCCGCTCCGGTGGAGCCGGTCGAGCCCGCCGAGGAGACGGTCGAGGCGCCCGCCGAGGAGGCGGCCGAGACGGCTGCCGAGGAGCCCTCCGACGACTCGGGCGAGACCGAGGCGCACGAGGAGTCCTAACCCCCAACGGGGACGGAGTGGCTGTGCTGTCGAGAGAAGATCACACTCGGGGAATGCCGTCAGGGCATTCCCCGAGTCCCGTACCGAGGAGCGTGCTCGGCCTGGTCGGTCCATCCGGCGGAGGCAAGTCCTTCCTGCTCGAGCTGCTCCGGCAGGAGGGCGCGGCCGTCCTCGAGGCTGACGCCGTGTACGCGGGCCTGGTCATGCCGGGAAGCCCGCTCCTCGCGGCCCTGGCTGAGGAGTTCGGGCGCGAGATCGTCTCCCCCGACGGCCGGCTCGATCGGGCGGCGCTCGGCTCGCGCGCCTTCGCGTCGCCCGAGGCACGCGCCCGGCTCGATGCCCTGACTCACCCCCCCCTCCGTGCGGCGCTCGCCAGCCGGCTCACGGAGCTGGCCGCGAAGGGGGCTTCGGTCGCGATCGAGGCTGCCGTGCTGTTCGAGGCGGGCCTCGATCCCCTGTGCACCGAGATCTGGTACGTCGACGCGCCCCGCGCCGTGCGCGCGCGCCGGCTGCGGGACGCGCGCGGCTGGGACGAGGAGCGTACCGAGCGCTTGCTCGATGCCCAGGAGTCCCTGGAGCAGTGGCGCGCGCGGTGCGACCGCGCAGTCGACGGCTCGCTCCCCGAGGACGCGTTGCGGACCCTCGCGCGCGAGTGGATGTGTGGGCGCGGTCGGTAGAACGCGGTGCATCCGCGGCCGAGTGGCCGGCAGGATTCGTCGGCGGATTGGCAGCCGAAGCAGGAGCACCGCGCGGTTTTTCCGAAATGGGCATGACTTGGGAATGTTCGGAAGTCCTCGGATGATCCGCGGAGTCGCCCCCTGGGCCGCCCGAGGGGGTCGAAGGAGGGGCTGTGATGCTGTTCGTACGTCTACTCGTGGTTTCGCTGGTGGTGGGCGTCGCGCTGGCGCTGGTGGGGTGCTCCGATCTGTCGTCGGAGATGGCGCCCCTGGGCCCGGACGCGTCGACCGATGGGGCGCTCGAGCTGGGGCGTCTCGAGGTGCTGTACGACCTCCAGTCCGGCGAGGCCACCGGCAGCTTCGAGCCGACCACCGAGGCGGGGGCGCGTTTCGACGCGACGGTGCAACTGAGCGCCGCCTACGGCAAGTCGGTCTACGACAACCGCCAGGACATCCGGGAGCTGCGCCCCACGGGCAGCAGCACGGTGGTCGGCCGGGGCATGATCGTCTCGGTCGCCCTGCGCAACACCTCGAGTCTCCACTTCATGGGCCCCCGGCTCGTGGGGACGTGGGCGGCCGGCGCGAACGGGATCTACGCCCGTGACGTCAACGGCGTCCGCATCGCCACCGAGGTCACCCCGTACGACCCCGACGTCGTCCTGGGCCCGGGCCGCAACTTCCTGACGGCCAACGATTCCTCCCAGGTCGTCCCGCCCGACTACGCGTTCACGCAGTCGACCGAGTTCCGCTCGCTCGGCTACCAGATGTTCACGCAGCTCGCGGCGGTCGGCAAGACCGGTGTCTGGCGCTTCGTCGAGGTTCCGCAGGGCGCGACCCGCGCCGGGAACGCCGACCCGTACGCCTACGGCCCGGCCTACGTGAGCAGCTCGGGCGCCCGCGTCCAGCCTAGCGCCCAGAACATGGTCGCTCTCGGCATGGTCTTCACGGTCCCCTCGGGCGCCGCGTCGGTCCGCATCTACGGCACGGTCTACGCCGACTGCGCGATCGTGACCAACAGCGCGGGCGCCGACCGCACCGACATCTCCTCGCTGGTGAGCAGCCGGCTGGGCGGCGTCGCGCGCGACAGCCAGGGCCGGCTCTACGTCGCCGACGGCACGCAGGTGCGTCGCCTCAAGCCCAACGGCACCCTCGATGTCGCCAACCTGCTCCAGACGGGGATCCCCCGCGCCCAGCTCGCGCAGATCGCGGTGGTCGACGCTCCGTACCGCAAGATCTACGTCGTCGACACCAGCGGCTCGCTGCGGATCTACGACAACACCGTGAGCCCGGCGCCCGAGGTGACCCGCATCGGGTTGACCAACGCGTTCGGCGTCGCGGTCGATTCCGCGAACAACCGCCTCTACGTCTCCACCAACAAGCTCGGAACGCCGAGCGAGGGCTCGATCAAGTGCTACGCGCTGACCTCGGCCGGAACGCCGACGAGTACGACGCCCACGGCCTCCGTCAACATCAACCTCGGGATCGACACCGTCGGCCAGATCTACGACGCCGGCGGCCAGCTCCAGGTCGACGGCTCGGGCAAGGTCTACATCGCGGCCAAGACCCTCGGCATCCTGCGCTACCCGGCCAACCTCTCCGGGATCGAGAAGGTCTTCCAGACCCCGAGCAAGCTGCCGTGGCGCCTCGGGACCTTCTGCCAGCTCGCCGTGCTCGCCGATGGCACCGTGGTCGGCTACGAGCGCTCCGGCGCGATCCCCGGCGCCGATGGCGCCTATGGCGCGCAGGTGGTCGTCGGCGACAACGGCCCGTACATGTTCACGCGCTCGACGGCATCGGCGGGCGTCTCCGATCAGTGCGGCCTCGTCCGCTTCTCCTCGGCCGGCGCCGTGACCGCGGCCTCGCGTCTGAGGACCTACTTCGGGCCCACCCAGTCGCAGATCATCCGGAGCGTCGCCGGCGGCATGGCCCCGGTTGCGCTCACGACCGACGGTGGCGCCGGCTCCACCTCGAAGCGCTTCGTGATGCTGTATGACCCGCAGATCGCGGTGCCGGGCTCGGGCAGCGTCCTGCGCTTCGACATGTAGCGGATCGGCCGCGACGGCAAGCCGTCGAGACAGTTGGGTTCGAGGCAACGTCTGGCTTCCCGGAGCCCCTTGGGCTCCGGTGAAGCCCGTTTGGAGGACGCCCGAGTCCTGGGATCGGCGTTCCTGATTAGGGAGTGGAGTGGAACATGCGGAATGCAAGGCGATCCGTGCTGGCCCTGGCCGGGGGAGCCGCCGCGCTCATCGTCGTGATGTGCGCCCTCGCGGGGGCCGCGTCCGCCGGTGACACGGCGACGAACCTTCCGATTCGCCTCCCCGGCTCTCCCACGCTGGACGGCGTCCCGGTGTCGAGCCTGACGTCGATCGAGATGGCCGAGCGCCAGGGCGTCCCGCTGTCCCGCGCCCAGCTCGGGCCGATCACCGACCACCGCAGCATCGAGCGCCTGATCCGCGGCAACGATGTGCGGACCCGTTCGACGGTGCAGGAGCTGCGCGCGGTCGTGGCCGAGGTCGCGGGCGTCGACGACGGCCAGCCGGCCGGCTTCGGACGCAACGTCATCGCCGGCGTCCCTGGCGGCGGCGTTGTCCTCAGCTCGAACCGCGCGGAGCTGTTCGGAGACGACGCCAAGATCGACTACGATCTCTGGGCGGCCCCGATGCCCACGCGGAGCGGGGGCACGTGGCGGAGCGCCCTGACCAACGGCGTTCGGCTCACGACCACCCCGGGCCGCAACGAGCGCCATCCGGCCGTCGACAGCACGCAGCTCCTGCTGGACTTCGTCGGGGAGAACAGCGACCCCGACGCGCGCGAGCCGCCGAGCGCCGACGTGCGCGAGGACCACGTCTACCTCTGCAACCCCGA
>CAZRDB010000262.1:0-5390 GCA_964598695.1 uncultured Armatimonadia bacterium | reverse complement strand
GCGCCGGGGAACTCCCAGCCCGGGTTGACCGACCAGACCGGTACGTCCTCGCAGCGGTCGATCACCACATCGCGCTCCTCGTCCGCAAGGCAGCGCGGCGCGAGCAGCGCGAGCAGCAGGCAGACCGGGACAGCCATCCGCATCAGGGATACACCCTCTCCGCGTGCCCGTGGGGCAGCGGGGGAGGGTTCTCCCGATCGCGGCGGTCTCCTGTCGCCCGGGAGGGCGCCTACGCCCCCCGTGCCGCGGCGTGCGGCATCCGCTCGGCGACGAGTTGCGCGAACGGCGAGCGCTGCGAGACGCTCAGCGGGACGGCCGCGAACATCGACGAGCCCTTGAGCGCCTCGACGGCCGCGGCCGCGCCGCAGGACTGCTCGTCGACGTAGGGGTTGTCGATCTGGGTGAGGTCGGCGAGCAACACGCACTTGGTCTTCTCGCCCATTCGGGAGAGCGCCGTGACGGTCTCGAGCCGCGTCGTGTTCTGCATCTCGTCGAGGATCACCCAGTAGCCGTGGAGCGTGCGGCCTCGCAGGTAGGTGAGCGACTCGAGCTGCAGCCTGCCCGTCTGCCGGAGCATCTCGGGGTCGAGCCCGGCCCGGCTGTGCATCTGCAGCACCCGGAGGTTGTCGAAGACCGGCATCAGCCACGACTGCAGCTTGTCGTCCTTGTCGCCCCGCAGGTAGCCGATGTCGCGCATGCCGACCGGGACGACGGGCTTGATCGCGAGGATGCTCTCGTGCTCCTCGCTGTCGACGTATTCGAGCCCGGCGGCGAGCGCGAGCAGCGTCTTGCCGCCACCGGCGACCCCCAGGAGCGCGACGCACTTCACGTCTTGGTCGAGCAGCACATCGAGGGCCATGCGCTGGTAGTCGTCGCGCGGCCGGATCCCCCGCACACTGCGGAACTTCTGGGGCACGAGGTGGAGACGTCCCCCTCTGGCGCGGCACAGCAGCGGCGCCACCGTCTCGTGCCCCTCGAGCGCGACGTAGCAGAACTCGTTCTCGAGCAGGCCCTCGGGCGCGTCGACCACGTCGGCGTGGAGGACCTCCCCGGCCTCGGCGGGCAGCACGATCGTCTCGGCGTGGAGGCCGGTGTAGCGCTTCTCCCAGTCCTTCACCCGGGTGCGGAGGTAGTCGTCGACTTGCACGCCGCGCGCCGCCGCCTTCACCCGCAGCCCCATGTCCTTCGAGACGAGCACGACGGTGCGGTGGGCCTGGCCGAGGTGTTGCGCGCAGCGGATCACCATGTCGTCGCGCAGACCCCGCGGCGGGTCGTCGGTGAGCGGCGGATCGTCGGGGGTGTCGACGGTCAGGGCGCCCAGGCTCTCGCCGAGCGGCGCGTTGCGCAGGTCGGGGCTCTTCGCGCGAAGGCTCTCGAGCTGGCGCAGAACGCCCAGCGCCGCGGCGCCGCGGCCGTTCGGGGCCTTCAGGAGGCCGGCCAACTCGTGGAGGGCGATGTACGGGAGGACGATGTCGTGCTCTTCGAAGCTCCGGAGGGCCTCGGGGTCGTGGATGAGGCCGGAGGTGTCCAGGACGAACAGCTTCCTGGATCGGGGCGAAGGCATGTCGCAGCAGCTCCCTTGGCGTCAGTCGATTGGGTCGCGAGAGGCCTACCGGTGCCGAGTTGCTCACGCGTACACGACGGGCGGCGCCCCGCGGGGTTCCGCCGGGGCACGCCGGGGGCGCGGGAGGCCCACTCCATCATCGGGCCTCCCTGCCTCGTATGGTGTTACGGTTCGGTTGCGCGGGGGTTACGGGATCGCGACGGGGTGGGGCGGGGCAGGGCGCGGGAGGCCAGCTCCCTCGAGGGAGTCGACAGTCAGCGCGCCGCAACACGGCAGCCCCCTCTCTCGCCCGCTATGTTCGGGAGAGTGAGGAGAGCCCCTTCCGCGCGGTCCGACTCGCGGCCGGCTCGGCTAGTAGGAGTACTCGAACCAGCGGAGGTAGTTGCCCACCTCGGAGCGGCCGGTGACCGGCTCCGGTGTCGAGCCCGCCGTGGGCTCGATCCGCCAGATCTCGCGCACGAGACCGGGCGCGTCGGTCGTGGCGTAGAGCAGCCGGGCGCCGTCCCAGCTCCAGGCCGGACCGTAGTCGTCGCTCTCCGGGCTGGCCGTCAGGTTCGAGGGCGTCCCGCCCGCGAGAGGGATCAGGGCGATGTCGCCGTTGCGGCCGGGCTCCCGCAGCGTGCAGGCGATCGCGGCCCCATCGGGCGACCAGGCGGGGTGGGCGTAGGAGAGATCCCCGCGCGGCGAGAGCCGCTCCTGGTTGGAGCCATCCGCGTCCATCAGCCAGATCTCGCTGATCTCCCCCTCGTCGGTCGGGTGACCCTTCACGTAGGCGATCCGCGTTCCGTCGGGCGACCAGCAGGCGTCGCGCTCGTCCGCCGGGTCGGTGGTGAGCCGGGTGATCCCGGCGCCGTCCGCGTTCATGAGGCAGATGTCGCCCGGGCCGCGCTGGGTCTCGTCGACGACGGGCCTTGCATCGAAGAGGATCCGCGTGCCGTCGGTCGAGAAAGTGGGGCGGTAGTAGGCGGTCGTCTCGGAATGGAGGAGGACCCGGCCGCCCGAGCCATCCGGAGCGACCACGGCGATGCGCTGCATCCCGCCACGGGTCTCGGTCTCGAAGACGATCAGGGTCCCGTCGGGGCTCCAGCACGGGTGCCGGCCGTTGTCGAGGTCGCGCTCGTCCTCCGCGGCCTCGTCGCCGGCGTTCGGTGTCAGGATCACAGGCCCGGAACCGTCCTCGGCCATGACGAGCGCGTCGTACTCGCTGTCGCCGCCATCCTGCACGCTGTACGCGATCCGTCCGTCGGCATGGCAGGCGCCGTAGCCGTAGGGGACGACGGAGACTTCGACCGTGTCGCTCTTCGCCCCGAGCGTGGCCGTCACGGCGCCCGACGCACGCTTGGGCCCGGCGGTGAAAAGCCCGCTCGCGTCGATCGTGCCGATCTCCCCCTCTACGGACCACTCGGGCGCGAGTTCCAGGTCCTTGCCGTCCGCGTCCGTGATCGCGGCGCGGAACTGCAGCGTCTCCCCGACGAAGACCGTCGGCGCGCCGGGGCTCACGGCCACGGCCTCGACCGCGTCGACGCCCTCGGGCGCCGCGGCGAGCGCCGCGGGCGCGAGTAGGGCCGCCACGGCGAGGGCCAGCAGCGCGGTGCGCGGGGTACGGGTCAGCATGGAGTGCCTCGCTTCCTCCGGGGGCGTGGTCCGGTTGGGGACGCGCCGCGGGGTAACCACGCGCGTCCCCTGTGGTTCGCGACGGAGGGTCGGGGCTCCTGCCGTGGGGCGCTACAGGGCCGCCGGCTCGCCCGCCCGGCCGACCACCCGGGCGAACTGCGTCAGGTAGAGAGTCGCATAGAGACCGCCGCGGGCGAGCAGCTCCGGGTGCGGTCCGCTCTCGACCAGTCTGCCGCGATCGAGGACGAGGATGGTGTCGGTGTGGAGGATCGTCGAGAGGCGGTGGGCGATGATCAGCGCGGTCCGCCCCTCGAGCAGCTTGGTGAGCGCCTGCTGGACGAGGTGCTCCGAGGTGGCGTCGAGGTTGCTCGTCGCCTCGTCGAGCACCAGGATCCGGGGGTTCTTGAGCAGGGCGCGGGCGATCGACAGCCGCTGCTTCTCGCCGCCCGAGAGCCGGAAGCCCCGCTCCCCGACGACGGTCTCGTAGCCCTCCGGGAGGCACTCGATGAACTCGTGGATGTTCGCCGCCCGCGTCGCCGCGACGATCTCCTCCTCGGTGGCCCCGGGCCGCGCGTACAGCAGGTTCTCCCGCACGCTGGCGTGGAACAGGAAGGTGTCCTGCATCACGACGCCGATGTGGGCCCGGAGGTCGTCCTGCCTCAGATCGCGGACGTCGATCCCGTCGAGCCGGATCGTCCCCTCGGCCGGGTCGAAGAACCGGGGCAGGAGATACGTGATCGTCGTCTTGCCCGCGCCGCTCGGACCGACCAGCGCCGCCCGCTGGCCGGGGAGGATCTCGAACGAGACATCCTCGAGCGCGGGCCGCGGCTCGACCGGGTCCTCATCGCCCGGGTCGCGGCCGTTGCCGTTGCTCGCCTTGGGGTAGGCGAACCGCACGCCCTCGAACCGAATATGGCCCTCGGTCCGGGGCAGCGGACGCGCATCCGGCCGGTCCTCGACCTCGGGCGTCAGGTCGAGATACTCGAAGATCCGCTCACAGACGGCGAGGCCGCCCTGGAAATCGACGTAGATGTTCGAGAGCTGGGCCATCGGCCGGTAGAGGTTCGTGAGGTAGGCGTTGAAGGCGATCAGCGTGCCGATCGAGATCACGCTGCCCATCACGAGCGAGCCGCCGTAGAGGTAGATCATCGCCGGCCCCGCGACACTGATCGTACTGAGCACCATGAACAGCCAGCGACCGACCATCGTCTGCTTGACGTTCAGCTCGCGGATCTCCGCGGCGCGCGCCTCGAAGGTCTCGGCATCGGGATCGGCCTGGCCGAAGGTCTTGGTGAGGAGCGCGCCCGAGACGTTCAGCCGCTCCTGCATGAACGCCTGGAGCGCCGCCTGCGACTCCTGGGTCCTGCCTGAGAGCCGGCGGCGGATCCTGCCGACGAAGCGCGTCGGGAGGATGAACACGGGCACCAGCGCGAACGCGAGCAGGGAGAGCTGCCAGTTCATCAGCAGCATCGTCACCACGGTCGCGATCACGCCGAGCAGGTTGCGGACGCTCTCGATCACCGTGCCCGTCGCGAAGCCCTGCAGCGCGCCCGCGTCGTTGCTGATCCGCGAGACGATCTCGCCGCTGCGGTTCGTGGTGTAGAAGTGGAGCGACATCCGCTGGAGCTGGCGGTAGAGCTGCGTTCGCAGGTCGAACATGATCGACTGGCCGACCTGGGCGGTGGCCGAGGTCTGGAGCACCCCGATCAGGCCGGTGACGATCGTCAGCCCGACGATCGCGCCGACCAGGGCGTACAGCAGCTCGTGGTTGGCGTGCGGGATCGCCTCATCGAGGATCCCCCGCACGAGCAGGGGCGGCACGACCGCCAGACCCGCGCTCGTGGCGACGCAGGCGAAGATCACGATCCAGCGCCACGTGTAGGGCTTGAGGTAGCACAGCAGGCGGGCGTAGTCCTTGCGGGTCCACTTGCGGACCGGCTTCGGCCCTTCCGTCTCCTGCCGTTGGAGGCCGAAGGTGCGGGGCAGCCCGCCGATGCTCCGCTCCGGACCCATGAAACCGCGCACGGCAGCTCTCCTTCCGGCCCCGGAGCCACGACGCCAACCGGGCGCCGCCAGCATCGTCGGACATTTGATCCACGCAACAGTTGCGACTGCAACTGTATGGAGGTTCCCCGCCGACGCGCGTCTGACCTGCACGCGTTCAGCGCGCCTGAGCGGCACCCGGCGCGATGGCGCCAACTGCTTCCGCGGG
>CAZRDB010000261.1:0-5398 GCA_964598695.1 uncultured Armatimonadia bacterium | reverse complement strand
GCCTCCGGTCCCCCCGACGCCCGTCCCGGCGGCCCCGCCCGCTCCGCTCCTCGAGCCGCCGGCCGCCTACCCCCGCACGATCCCTCTCGCAGCCGTTCCGCCCGCGGTCCCGGCCGCTGGGCCGGTCCCCCACCCGGCGCCGCACCCAGTCTCGACGGCCGAGACCCCGGAGCAGCCCGTGATCCCCGACCTGACGGCCGCGCCCGGGCCTCTCCCCGAGCCGCCCGGCCACACCGCATCGCCCGAGACGGGGTATGCCCCATGAGCCGCCTCCAGCTACACGTCTGCTCCGAGCCCTGGGGAGCCGTGCTCACCGCAAGCGGCGAACTGGATGTCGCCACCGCGCCTGAGCTGAAGGCCGAGCTGGCCTCGGTGCTCGCTCAAGGCGCTCGCGCCGTGGTCGACCTGCGCGAGGTCTCCTTCCTCGACAGCCGCGGCATCGGCGCCCTGGTCGGAGCCACCCGTGCCGCCCGCGAGCAGGGCGGCGAGCTGGCGGTCATCGCGACCGCCGACTCCCACCTGCAGAGCATCCGCATCCTCAAGCTCGACGAGTACCTGGCGATCGCGGTCGACCTCGCCGCCGCGCGCGCCCTCCTCGGCGCCGCCCCAGGCGCGGCCGAGTCCGAGTAGCGCCGGGAGGGAGCACCGACATGGAGGACCTGTTCCTCGCCGAGCTGACGCTGGCGCCGCGGCCCGAGCTGTTGCGGGCGGCACGACTCGTCATCTCCTCCGTGGCCGCCGACCTCGGCTTCTCCATGGAGGAGATGGAGGACCTCAAGCTCGCCGTGCAGGAGGCCTGCGGCACGCGCCTCTCGCTCGGCCTGGCAGAGGACGCGCTCCGGCTGACCGTCCGGCAGCAGGGGGCCCGTGGGCTGATCGTCGAGGTCCGCGGCGACCGCGCCGGCGCCGGCGAGCCCGATGATGAGGCCCGATGGGGCCTCGACCTCGCGCGTGCGCTCGTCGACGACCTGACGGTGGCCACCGAAGCGGACGTGGAGGTGCTGGTCCTCACCAAGGTCTCCGCCGCATGTGGAGGCCAGGGATGAGCGGACGGCCCGATGAGCGCGACCTCTTCCGGTTCGCGCAGGGCGCGGACGGCGAGGAACGCCAGGGCGCCGCGCGCGACGAGCTGGTCATCCGTTACGAGCGGCTCGCCCTGCGCCTGGCGCGGCGGTTCTCCGACCGCGGCGAGGCACAGGAGGATCTCGACCAGGTTGCCCGCATCGGGCTGGTGCACTCGATCCGACGCTTCGACCCCGACCGCGGTGTCCAGTTCACGACCTTCGCGACCCAGACCATCCTCGGCGAGCTGCGGAAGCACTTCCGCGACCGCGCCTGGGGGATCCACGTTCCCCGCAGCTTGCAGGAGCTGAACCTGCTCGCGCGGCGGGCGACCGACGAGCTGACCCAGCGGCTGGGACGCTCACCGACCGTCGACGAGGTCGCGTTCGCGATCGGCAAGCCCCGCGAGCTCGCGCTGGAGGCGCTGGAGATCGGCCAGAACGCCTACGAACTCGCCTCTCTCGACGAGCCATCGATCGACGAGGAGGGGAGCAGCACTCCGCTCCTCGAGCTGGTCGAGGATCCCGGAATCGGCGGAACGCGGGACTTCCGCGACCTCGCCGAGGCCGACTCGCTCCTCGACGCCCTCCCCGCGCGGATGCGCGTCATCGTGCGTTGGCGCCACCTCGAGGGGCTCTCCCAGTCCGAGATCGCGGCGCGGCTCGGGATCTCCCAGATGCATGTCTCGCGCCTCTACCGCCGGGCGATCACCGCCCTGCACGCCATGCTCCAAGAAGAGGGGGGGTAGGTCCCCGTGGCCTCCGACAACGCCCCGGCCCCCGCGCCCGAGATCCTGCGGCCCGACATCGTGGCCGTGCTCCGGCGCTCGTGGCACTACGTCGCCCTGATCGCCGTTGCTCTCTGGCTCCTGTACCGAGTGCGCGGCATCCTCGGGCCCTTCGTGATCGGCATCGTCCTCGCCTACATCACCGACCCGTTCCTCGACCGCCTCCAGGCCCGGGGATGGTCGCGCGACCGCGCCATCGCCTTCGTCTTCGCCGTCGGCCTCCTCGTGTTCATCGTCCTGGCGGCCGTCGTCGTCCCGGTCATCGCCGTCCAGGCGAACTCCCTGCTGACCAGCCTCGGCGGCACCGCCAAGCGGGTCGACGCCTGGGTCTCGACCATGCCCGGGATGACGGCGCCGGTCGTCGCGCACGGCCCGAGCGCCGAGAGCGCCGCGGGCGAATCGGACGCCCCCGAGGCGGAGTCCGCCGCACCGATCGCCCCCGTGGGGGAGTCGGGCGCCGAGTCCGGCGTACAGCCCTCCGTCGAGAGCGCCACCGAATCCTCCGAGAGCGGCGCGGCCGGCCTCCGAGCCGTCGCCGCGCGGCCGCGGCCCCCGACCGATCCCGAGCCGCGGCTCACCGCCGACGAGCGGGCGGAGCAGGAGCGGGTGCGGCGCGAGAAGCTCGAGGCCCAGTGGACACTGTGGTACGAGACCCAGACGCCTTGGGTTCCGGCGCCGATCCGCTCGGTGCTGCCGAAGCCCGATCTCGGGGATCCCGCAGCCGGCCTCGCGAAGTACCGTGGCCAGATCACCAAGTGGGGCCAGCAGGTGCTCACCGCGGTGGGCGCGTTCCTCGTCGGTTCCATCGGCGGGCTGTTCAAGTACGTCTTCACGCCGTTCGTCACGTTCTACTTCATGAAGGAGATCGACCCCATCCGCTCGCGGGTCCGGTCGTGGATCCCGGAGCGCTACCACGACCGCGTCCGCACGAGCGTGTCGTCGCTCAACCGAATGCTCGCCAGCTACTTCCGAGGGCAGCTCACCCTGATGTTCCTGGTCTTCTGCACCTGCTTCGTGGTGATGCTCGTCATCCGAGGCTTCCTGGGTGTCGACAACATCCTCCTGGTGGCGGCTGTCGACGGTCTGTTCTACGCCGTGCCGATCGCGGGGGCGTGGATTGCCTCGCTCGTCGCCCTCGTGGTAGGGTATGTCTCTGCGGACGGGAACCCCTGGGTTGGCGCCCTCGTCATGGTGCTGGCCATTCAGGTGGTCAACTTCGTCTTCGACCAGGTGGTCACCCCCAAGATCGCGGGCGACAAGGTCGGGCTTCATCCGCTGGTCGTGATCTTCGCCGTGCTGGCCGGCGCAGCTCTCCTCGGGTTCGTCGGCATGTTGGTGGCGGTCCCCCTGGCCGCGACGATCCGCATTCTGCTGGTCAACTTCATGCCCGAGGTGCTGCGCGACCTCAAGGCGGGCGAGTCGGCCGGCGGCGGCACGCCAGACGACGCCACCACGGCATGAGGAGAAGGTCCTATGAGCCAGTTGCCCACGGTCGACACGCTGCGTCAGCAGTACATCGACTTCTTCGCCTCGCGTGACCACCGCGTTCTCCCGAGCGCGTCCCTGATCCCGGACAGCCCCTCGACGCTGCTCACCGGCGCCGGAATGCAGCCGTTCGTCCCCGCGTTCCGGGGCGAGGCCGCGCCGCCCGCGACCAATGTGGTCACAGCCCAGAAGTGCGTCCGCAGCGGCGACATCGACCAGGTGGGCCGGACCGCTCGCCATCACACGTTCTTCGAGATGATGGGCAACTTCTCGTTCGGCGGCTACTTCAAGAAGGGCGCCATCGAGCTGGCCTGGGAGCTGGTCACCGAGGTCTGGGGCATCGACCGGGAGTCGCTCTGGGCGACCGTCTACACCGATGACGACGAGTCGGCTGAGCTGTGGCGCACGCTGACCGGGCTCCCCACCGAGCGGATCGTTCGTTGCGGCAAAGAGGACAACTGGTGGCCCCAGACGGTGTGGGACGGCCCCTGCGGCCCCTGCACCGAGCTGTACGTCGATCAGGGACCCTCGATCTGGTGCGACGACCCCGACAAGGGCCCCGCGAGCAAGGGCGACCGGTTCCTGGAGATCTGGAACCTCGTCTTCCAGATGTATAACCAGACCCTCGACGGCTCGCTCACGCCCCTGCCCCGGCCGGGCGTCGACACCGGTCTCGGCCTCGAGCGCCTGGCGGCCGTCCTCCAGGGCGTCCCCTCGAACTTCGACACCGACATCTTCCGGCCGATGCTCGCCAAGGTCGCCGAGCTGTCGGCCGCACGGGGCAATCGCTCGGTCTACGGCTCCGACCCCCGCGTGACCGTGAGCTTCCGGGCCATTGCCGACCACGCCCGCTCCGTCGCGTTCATGATCGGCGACGGGATCCTGCCCTCGAACGAGGGCCGCGGCTACGTCCTCCGCCGTATCCTCCGCCGCGCCTTCCGCTTCGCCCGCGTGCTCGGCCTGACCACCCCCTTCCTGCACGAACTGGTGCCGGTGGTCGGCCAGGCGATGTCCAACGGCTACCCCGATCTGCCGGGTCTCGTCCCGACCATCGCGAAGATCGTCCGGGCCGAGGAGGAGCGATTCTGCTCCACCCTCGATCAGGGTCTCGGCCGCCTCGAGGACCTGATCGCCTCGGTCAAGGCCGCCGGCGGAACCGTCCTCCCGGGCCTCGAGGTCTTCCGGCTCTACGACACATTCGGGTTCCACCGCGAGCTGACCCAGGAGTACGCCGAGGAGGCCGGCCTCTCCGTCGACCTCGACGGCTACCAGGAGGCCCTCGCGGCCCAGCGCTCGCGCTCCGTCTTCCGCCATACCGAGTCGGCCTCGGCCAAGGCCTTCTACGTCGCCATGGCGAGGGAGCTGCCCGCCGCCGAGTTCGTCCGCGACGCCGGCCCATCGCTCGAGACGACGATCCTCGCCCTCCTCGGGAGCGATGAGAGACTCACGCAGGCCGAGGAGGGGGCCGAGTGCGGCATCGTTCTCGCCCGCACGCCCTTCTATGCCGAGAAGGGTGGGCAGTGCTCCGACTGCGGCCGGATCCGGACCGAGACGGGCGCGTTCGAGGTCCACTCCGTCCAGGAGCCCGTCGAAGGCGTGATCGTCCACATCGGCAAGGTCGCCAACGGCGTGCTCGCCCCCGACCAGGCGGCGACGGCCGAGCTGGCCTCGGCGCGGCGCCAGGCCGTCGCGCGGGCCCACACCGCGACCCACCTGCTCCACGCGGCGCTCAAGCAGCACGTCGGAAGCCACGTCGCCCAGGCCGGCTCGCTCGTCGAGGAGGACCGGCTCCGCTTCGACTTCTCGCACTTCGAGGCTCTCACCGCCGAGCAGGTCCGGGCCGTGGAGACCACGGTCCAGGCCCACGTCCTCGCCGGCCTGCCGGTGACCACCGACGTCATGTCACTCGAGGACGCGCACCAGACGGGCGCCGTCGCGCTCTTCGGCGAGAAGTACGCGGACCAGGTGCGCGTGGTTACCATGGGCGACGCGAGCAAGGAGCTGTGCGGTGGCACCCACCTCGCCAGCACGAGCCTCGTGGGCCCCTTCGTCATCCTGAGCGAG
>CAZRDB010000260.1:0-5404 GCA_964598695.1 uncultured Armatimonadia bacterium | reverse complement strand
CTATTCCCCGCCGGCGGCACGGATCCCTGTCGCAACTCGCGAGCGAGGCGCCCCCTCCCGCGCGCGGGGTCAGGCAGCTTGTCGGAGGGGCCCGATGGGGAGGACTGGCCGCAGGCTGGTGGGCCCCAATCGGCCCGCAGTGCTAGGCCTCCGGCACCGCGTCGAAGACTACCGCGCCACGGGGCGGCACCCGCACGTCGACGAACCGGCCGTCGGGGAGCAGCGGCGTCGGTGGGAAGTGGCTCACGACGCGGACCTCGCGCACCGGGCGCTGCAGGTCGAGCCGGCCGAGGGTGTAGTAGTGGGCCTCATTGCCCACGAGCACGCGAATGAGCCGCTCGGTCGTTTCGAAGGCCAGCACCCGCAGGTCGGGGGCCTCGCCCACAACGCGCGGGACCTCGGTCTGCCCCGTCAGCAGCCCGGCGCATGCCGCGAGGAAGCCCTCGCTCACCGGGCGGAACCACAGCTCGTGGAGGTAGTTCGGTGGGTTCGGGAACTCCCTCGGCAGCGGCTCCGGGGCGATCGGCTCGGGAGCCGGCCAGGCCGCCTCCCCGCGTGGCCGGTAGACGCGGCAGGCGAGCTGGTCCTCGCCCGGCCCCTCGGCGAACGTGATCTCCGCTGGCGGGAGGCTCGCGCCCTGGCGGCCGATGAGCATGAGGGGGCCTCCGTCGTAGGCGAGCACCGCGCGCAGCTCATCGTCCGGGAGCAGCTCGGGTCGGGGGACGAGCAGGCAGCCTCTCGTCGCGCCGAGATCCTCCGGGCGGACGACGACCTGTAGCGGGGCGCCGTGCCGCTCGAGTTCGGCGACGATCTTCTGGCGCGAGAGCACCCGGCGTGCCTCGTAGTCGTTCCACTCGGCTGCGAGCGCGGCCTCGGACCACAGCACCGTCGCCCCGAGAACCCGGCCCGGACGGCTCGCGTACGCGCTGATCCAGTTCTCGCGGAGCCAGCGCCACTGGTCGGCCCGGATGCCGTCGGCGAGGCACACGAACGGCCCGCGGGAGGCGGGGCCGAAGCTCTCCCCCTCCTGCAGGAAGGTCTGGCCGAGTGTGGCGATCTCGCGCTCGCTCACGGGTGGCGCGGTGTTGAGCAGGTCCCAGCCCTCGGTCGCGTCGCCCGTGCCATTGAGACACAGCAGCGGCAGTGCCGGGACGGCCGCCTTGGTGAACGCGAGCATCGCGTGGAACTCGAAGCGCGGGTCGGCCCGGAAACCGCTCTCGGCGCCGATCGAGACGCCGGCCGCGACGGTCTCCATCACGAGCCGGTCGAGCCCGGCGAGGGCGAGCCTGCGGTAGTCGATCCCGTACCGGTCGAAGGCCTCGAACGGGTCGCGGGTCCAGGCGCTGTTCGCGATCACCCGCCGACCCGCGGCGTGGAAGCCCCGGCAGATCTTCTCGGTGAGCGCCGCGAACCGCCGCGCGTAGAAGGTGCACCACGGCCGGCGCAGGTGGGTCCAGATGTAGTCGGCGCGGGCGCTGATCCGCTCCGGCGTGCTGGCCGCACCGCTCTCGGGCGCGATCCCCTCGGGCAGCGTGAGCGACATCGTCGCCGCGAACTGGCCCGTGACGTCCTCGGAGTAGTCGGCCATCCAGATCGGCAGTCGCGGAGAGCAGAATCCGTCGGCCATGTGGAAGCCATCGAAGCCGTAGTCCTCGGCCACCGCGAGAGCCTGCCGGAGGAGGAAGTCCTCGTACGGGCTGCCGTCGGCGAGCCGCTTGATCGGGCTGACGAAGCTGGTCGCCGCCCCGTCGCGCGTGAACTCCATCACCTCGGGGTGCTGGGCGCACCAGGGGCTCTGGTAGGGCTTGCCATCGATGGCGCTCGCGCTGAGGTTGAGCAGCGAGAAGAACACGCTCGTCCCGCGCTCGCGCAGAGCCTGCACGAGGCCGTGGAGCTGGCGGTTGGTCCACGCCTGGCGGCCGCGCTCGAGTCCGATGGGCCGGCCCGCGTAGGAGCAGTAGTCGGGGGGGAACTCGACCTCGCGCGCGAGGCCCGCATGGGTATGGACGAAGTCGGGCGTCGCGAACAGCAGCGAGAGCCCGTGCGGGACGAACCCGGCATTGGCGAGGAAGGCCTCGACCCCGTAGTCCGGGGCCTCGTTGTCGAAGCCGATCAGCTCGATCCACATCCACCGCTCGTGCCTCGACGGCCTCGCCTGCCGCTCCATCGTCTGCCCCCTCGGGGTGGCTCTCGCCGGGTGCGAACGGAGGCATGGTTCCCCCGGCGGGCGGGGGCATCCTCCGCATGCGCCGCCTGCAGGCCCGCGCCGGGCTCACAGGGAACAGGCCCCCGGGGGCGGCCCCGGGAGAGTGCATCATGCTGCCTCGGCTGTGGATCGTGCTCGCGCTCGCTCTGCCATCGGCCGCGCTGGCCGAGGACCTGGTCACGAACGGCGGCTTCGAGCAAGGGGGGGGCTCCTCGGCCGCCGGCTGGCAGACCCACTGCGCCGAGGGCGACTACGCCTTCGCGATCGCCGGCGGGGCGCACAGCGGCACGCGCTGCCTCTCGATCACCGCCGGCGAGGGCACGACCCAGGGCTGGGCGCGCTGGTACTCGAGCGACCTCTTCCTCGTCGCCGGCGCGACCTACCGGCTCTCGGCCTGGGTGCGGACCGAGGGCGAGACGACGGCCCACGTCTGGATGCCGGGCGTGACGCCCGAGTTCAGCGCCTACCTCTCGAAGACCCCCGAGTGGACGCGCGTCGAGGGCACGTTCACCGCTGAGGCGACGGGTCGACAAGGGCTCTACCTCCAGTCGCGCGCCGGCGGGACCGTCTACTTCGACGATGTCTCCATCACGCTCGCGGAGGCTCCCCCGAGCGACGCGGGCGAGGAGGTTCCCACGGACGGCGCCCCGCTCACGGGGATCGTCGTACCGGCGCAGGCAGGGCCGCACGCGATCCACCTCGCGCTCGAGACCCGGCGCGTTCTCGCGACGATGACCGGCCGGAGCCTCGCCATCCGTCTTGGCGCGGGTGAGGGCCGCTGCGTCTGGATCGACTGCCGACCGCCCGGCCGGAGCTATGCCGAACAACTCGCGCTCGTGGGCGCCGAGGGGATCGTGCTCGATGTGGGCGCCGACGCCGTCGTCTGCCTCGGCAACACGCCGCGCGGGGTGTACTACGCCGTCCACGAGTTCCTCTACCGGCTCGGCTGCCGCTGGTGCGAGCCCGGCCCTCTCGGCGAGGCGATCCCCGCGACCGAACGGCTCCGGCTCGATCCCGCGCTGATCGTCCACCGGCCGAGCTTCGACCTGCGCGGCGGACACGTCGTCCAGGCGTTCGACACGCCGCCCGACTACGCGGTCCGCCACTGCGACACCGAGGCCTACGTCGAGTGGGCGGCCCGGAACCGCATGAACCGGCTCAAAGCCTCGTACCCCGACACCTGGGACTACGGCGCGATCCGCGGGTACGGGGTCGACGAGGTCGCGGGCCACTCGCTCCACGCGATCCTCCCGCCCGAGCGCTGGTTCGCCTCGCACCCGGAGTACTACCCGCTCGCCGGCGGGCAGCGGACCCACCTGCACCAGAGCGGTCGGGCCGCCGAGATCTGCGTCTCGAACCCCGACCTGCCACAGCTCTTCGCCGACCGGATCTGCGAGTACTTCGACAGCCATCCCACCGCCCTGCGGTACTGCATCAACGCCGAGGACGAGCCGAGCACCTGGTGCGAGTGCGAGGCCTGCAAGGCCCTCGACGCCTCCCCCCAGGACTGGTCGAGGAACGGCCTCGACAACCTCGCCATGACCGACCGCTGGCTGTGGTTCATCAACCGCGTCGCCGAGATCGTGGAGCAGCGCCACCCCGACAAGTGGATCTCGACCTTCGCCTACGCCTCGACCCGGGCGCTGCCCGTGCGCGAGAAGCCGCGGCGCAACGTGATGATCGAGCTGACGTGGTGGGACGAGTGCTTCAAGCACCGGGTCGATGACCCCGCCTGCGCGATCAACGCGAAGGGCTTCGGGCAGTTCCTCGACTGGAGCCGCCTCGCCCCCGTCGCGCTCTACCGCTACCTCGACTACTACCACTTCGAGTCGCCGTGCGCGTACTACCACGCCGAGGCGGACATCCTCCGCACCGCGCACGCGGGCGGCTGCCGCTTCCTCAGTGACGAGTGGGACACCACCTTCGGCGCCTCGCCGCTGCTGCTCAACCTCCGGGCCCGGCTCGAGTGGGACGTCGACACCGACGTCGAGCAGTTCATCGACCGGTTGTGCGCGAGCGTCTACGGCCCGGCGGGGCTCACGATGGCCGCCTACTACCGGCGGCTCGAGAGCGGCGTCACCCACTCGGCCTCGGAGCACGTGCCGCTCAACGACCTCGGCCGGTTTCCCGACGACCTGCTGCGCGACGCCGCCGCGCTGCTCGACCGGGCGACGGCGGAGGCGGCGGCCGACGAGACCGTGCTCGCCCGGATCGACCGCCAGCGGTTCGCGCTGCTGTTCGCGGAACTCGACAAGGTCACCGAGGCGGCGGCGCAGGACCCGGCCCAGTTCGCCCGTCAGGCCGAGATCCAGGCGCGGCTCCGGGAGATCGCCGACCGCCGCGGGATCGCGCCGGTCGAGGGCTACTACGGACGCTTCAGCGGGGGCTACGCTCCCCCGGTGGAGGCCCTGACCGCGACCAAGGTCCTCACGATGCCCGAGCAGTGGCGGTTCCGGGCCGACCCCGACGACCGGGGCCTCGCCGAGGGCTGGCACGCGGGCGCGCCCGAGGCGGAGTGGGAGACCCTCTCGATCCTCCAGCCGTGGGAGGAGCAGGGCCACCCGGGCTACGACGGCCTCGGGTGGTACACGGTCGACGTCGAGGCTCCGGCCTTCGAGGGCGCCCGCGCTTGGTTTCTATGCGAGGCGGTCGATGAGACCTTCCGCCTGTGGATCGACGGCGAGGAGGTCGGCGCAAGCGAGGGCGAGCCCGGCGTGCTCTGGGACAAGCCCGTCGCGGTCGAGGTGACCGGCGCGCTCAGGCCGGGCCAGAGGCAGCGGTTCACCCTGCGCGTGCATGACACCGCCGGCGCCGGCGGCATCTGGAAGCCGGTGTGGATCGTGGCGAGGTAGGGGATCGGGTGCCTCGGCCAGACCCGGCGCCTCTCCCTGCCGCCGAGGGCTGGGGCCTCCCGGGTGGCACCCGCGCCCTGCGTGTGAGGTCAGGCGGAGCCTGACGGCGCAGCCCTGGCCCGCTGTGCTCCCCCCCTTGGCCTCCTCCTCGCGACCTTGCGAAGAGGGGGGAAGCACACGGACGCCTCCGTCGGGTTCCCCACCGCATCCCGCGTGTAGACGTAGCCCGCGATCACGGTCCCATCCGCCTTCGCGTTCCGTACGCCCGTCGTCCGTGTGGCCGCGTCGTATGCGCAGGTCACGGTCGCGCCGTTGCCGAGCGTGAGCGTCGCGAGACGACTGCGTC
>CAZRDB010000259.1:0-5424 GCA_964598695.1 uncultured Armatimonadia bacterium | reverse complement strand
TCGACGAAGCGAGCCGTGAGGCGTGCCGTCCCGCGCTGGTTGGGGTGGTACCCCGTCGAGTCGTAGTCGGCGCGAGAGAGCCATCCCTCGGTGTCGAGGTAATGGAGCGCCGGGTCTCCGGCCGCGAGCCGGCGCTCGTAGGCGGCCCGGGTCGGGGCGACGCCATAGCCGCCGAAGGTCCGCACGACCACGATCTCGGCTTCGGGGTAGTGCCCGCGGATCGTCGCGAGGAGCGCCGCGTAGGCTGCCGTGAAGCGCTCGGGATCGAGCGAGGGCACGCCGACCCAGTCGTTGGTGCCCAGGTTGACCACGACGATCGCCGGCTGGTACGAGAAGTCCCACTCCGCGGCCTCGGGCCGCAGGCGGGGGATCGCGCCGCGCTCGTAGCCGGCCTCGGCGCCGACAGCCCCCGGGGAGAGGCCGCTGAGGAGCGTCCACCCGGTGTCGGCCACCTGCACGTGGTCGCACCCGAGCGCCTCAGAGGCCCACCAGGCGTAGCAGGCCAGCGTGCTCGCGGAGATCGAATCCCCGACGAACTCGATGATCGGGCGCTGCGCGATGGGGAAGGTGCGGCTGCCGGGGGCCAACTCGAGGCTTTCGAGGGCGAAGTCCTCCGTCCGCCCGATGTCCGCGAGGTAGAGCGTATGGCGGCCGGGGGCGAGCGGAGCGGGCAGCAGATCGACCGAACCGGCCGAGTCGGTGACGAGATCGCGGACCCAGCCGCCGTCGATGCTCACCTGCAGGAGCGCGGGCCCGCCCACACGCGCTCGAATCGCGGAGCCCGTGAAGCCGACGCGGAGATAGCCGTTGCACCAGTGGGCGCGGTAGGCGGAGGGGTCGGCCGTCTCCCAGCGCCCGATGGTGCGGATGTTGGCGTCGGCGAGCGAGCCGTCGGCGGGGCCGTCGGACGGCCCACCGTTCCCCGCACAGCCGAGACACCCCAGGGCGCAGGCAACTCCCAGAGCGATGACGGGCGGGATCGCGCGCAACGGCGCACACCCCCTTCGAGGCAGTCGGGCCGCTGAGAGACGCGCGCATTCCGCGGCCGCGCCGGAAGTCTAGGGGCGCGGGGCGGGTAGGTCAACGGGGGCCGTCCAGCGCATGGAGCGGCGGGGTGGCCGGACTGAACCCTTCGCCCCATTCCCGCAACCAGGTATTGTTATATGCGTCTAAGAGCATGGAGGACGGCGCTGTGCACGGCAACGGAGGAGGTCGCCATGGAGCTTCTGCATATCGAGGCGTCGCCGCGCGGGGAGCGCTCCTACTCGTCGCGCACGGCCCACGCGCTGATCGAGGCATACCGCGAGACGCACGCGGGCGCGACCGTGCGCACGGTACGGGTCCACGAGGCCGCTCTGCCCGCGTTCGACGGCCACACCCTCGACGCAAAGTACGCGATCCTGCACGGCCTGCCCCACACCCCCGAGCAAGGCGCGGCGTGGCGCGCGGTGGAGAAGGTCATCGAGGAGTTCCGGGCCGCCGACCACTACGTGTTCTCGACGCCGATGTGGAACTTCGGCCTGCCCTACCAGCTCAAGCACTACCTCGACGTACTGCTCCAGCCCGGCTACACCTTCAGCTTCTCTCCCGAGACCGGCTACCAGGGGCTCGTGACCGGCAAGCCTGTCGCCGTGGTCGCCGCGCGCGGGGGCGAGTACCCCGCGGGGACGCCCGCGGCCGGGGCCGACCACCAGCTCCCCCACCTCACCCAGCTCCTGGGCTTCATCGGGTTCGAGGACATCCGGCCCGTCGTGGTCGAGGGCACGCTATACGGCCCCGACGTGGCCGACCCGCGGCTTGCGGCCGCGATCGAGCAGGCGCGCGAGGTCGGGAAGGCTCTGTAGCCCCGTACAGGGAAGGGGCCGGGAGAGTCCTCCTCTCCCGGCCCCTGTTTGGTCTTCGTGTCGGTCCGGGGCAACGCCCCCGCGCGGCGCTAGAACCGCACACCGACCTTGCCGTGGATGAGCGCCGCCTGGTGCAGGACCCGCCCGCCCTCGTCGTACTGGGTGAAGCCGGCATCGAGCGCGACGGTGAGGTCACCGTGGATCGAGATGTCGGTGCCGACGATCCCGGTCAGCCGCTGGCCGTTGATGCCGCCCTCACGGATGAGATGGACGCGCCAGTCGCGGGAGCCGTCGTGGATCTTCGCCCGGAGCCACTGCGCCGACTCGCCCGGATCGATCGGGACGGGGACGGCGCTGAGGCCCATGCGCTTGTACCAGAAGCCCGGGGCGTACGCGAGGCCCGCAGCCGAGGTGAACGCGCCCTGGGTCTCGCCGAAGGCCTCGACATAGGGCGTGAGGCCGGTCAGGGAGTCGGCTGCCGGATTGCAGGCGTACGGCGCGCTCGCGAGCCCGGCCACGAGGTCCCAGGTGGGCGTCTTCGCGATGTCGGCCATCACGTACCAGCCGGTCGCGCGCGGCACGATGTTGTCGAGCGGCGCCAGCACCTCGGCCGCGATCATCTTCTTGTCGGCGTCGTCCCAGATGTACCGCGCGGTGGCGGCGCCGCGGCCGGGGGGGCCGTAGCCCGCGGTGTCCTGGACGATCCAGGTGAGCCCGCCGTAGAGGTCGCCGTCATCGTCGAGTTCGTCGCCGATGCGGATCACGCCGTGCGGCCGGAAGCCCCGGCCCCCGGCGATGAGCATCTCGAGTTCCGCGAGGCTGGTGTCCTTGACCTGCAGCCGGACGCCGTCGGTGGCGACGCGGTCGGTGAAGAACGCGGCGCCGTAACCGACGTGCTGGCGGCCGAGCGTGAGGTCGACCTGCGTCCCGAAGACGCGGGTGTCCTGGATCTTGACCCACGCCTCGTCGGGCACGGTGAAGAAGCGGTTGCCGGCGCGGTTGGCCTGGAGCACGACGGCGACCTGGGTCTTCGAGTTGATCTTCTTGGCGAAGCCGAGCACGACCATGACGCTGTCGTAGGGCCGCAGCGCGCGGAGCGGGTTGCCGATCCGGGTCTCGGAGACGACCCAGCCGTCATGGGCGACAGCTCTGCCGGTCACGACCGACGGGGCCTTCTCGAGCGCCGTGACGCGCGCGTCGAGGGAGGCGATCCGGTCGGCCAGTTCCTTCTCCGACTGCTGGATCCCGCCGATCTCGCTCCGGAACTCCTCGCCGAGCTTGGTGAGCGCGGCCTCGAGCTGCTCGGCGCTGACCAGTCGCTTGCCCTTCACCTGGTCGTTCACGAGCGCCGCGAGCTTGGCCGGGTCGGCTTTGCCCTCGGGTCCCATCGCGCCCGGATCGCCCTTGGGGCCGGGATCGCCTTGCGCACCCGTGGCTCCGGCCGGGCCGGGGGCCCCCGCCGGGCCCGCAGGGCCTGCGGCTCCCGCCGCGCCGGCCGGCCCGGGCGCTCCCGCGGGACCGGGCTCGCCGGGCTTCGCCCCGGAGGCGGGGAGCCTCGCTGCCAGGTCCTCGAGCGCCCACGTCATCGCACGGTCGAGCGCGGCCGCGAACTCGTACCGAGTGACGGTGCGGTCTCCGTGGAACAGGCCGTCCTTATCGCCGATGAGCACGCCGGCGTCGTTCAGGTCCGCCACCGCGTCGTAGGCCCAGTGCGAGCTGGGCACATCCGCGAACGGTCCCCGTGCGGTTGTTGTCGTCGTCACGTCCCAATCGGCGCTTGCCGCGGCAGCCAGCAACAGAGCCAGCGGCAGGGTCGCCCACAGCGGTCCTCGCATCATCTCCATCCTCCACGTCGTAGTGCGCGTACAACGCGAGGGCGCGGGGGGAACCCCGCGCCACTGCCTGGTACGGCGCCGCCCGGAGATTCCGCGACTGCGGGGGCGATACCTCCGGCGCATCCGAGATCGGGAGCGGCCCCGTGGGAGGGATCCCCGCCTCGCCGGGGAAATCGAACTTCTGTTCGCATTCAACCCGAGAGAAGGTGTACGGATGCTACGGTTGAGCCAGGGCGCCCTGGACGCGCTGCGTGCCGTGCTCCAGGAGGAGGCCCGCCCCCTGGAGCGGGAGCTGTACCGGCACTGGTTCGAGGGCGCTCCCGCCGACGGAGCCCTCCGCGCGCTCGCCGCGTTCGCCAACGCGGACGGCGGCTTCGGTCGCGCGCTCGAGGCCGACTTGCGGCTGCCGGACTCGTCGGCGATGGCGACGACGATGGCCCTGCAGACGCTGCGGCTCCTCGGCGCCGGTGCGGAGGATCCGCTCGTGCGCGGGGCCGTCGGGTACCTGGTGGCCACGCTCGACGCGGAGTCCACCGCGTGGCCCTCGGCGCCGCCGGCGGTGAACGACCACCCCCACGCCCCGTGGTGGCAGCGCGACCCGTCGGGCCCGGCCGTGACCGAGGGCGAGCTGGACAATCCACGGCCCGAGGTGCTCGGGTATCTGTTCGAGCACTCCGCCCACGTCACGCCGGAGCTGCTCGCCCGGGTCAGCCGCTCGACGATGGAGCGCTTCCGGGCGCTCGGGGACACCCTCGAGATGCACGCGCTGCTGTGCTACCTGCGCCTGGCGGAATCCCCCGGCCTGCCGCCAGAGATGCGCGCCGAGCTGTGGGCGCGGCTCGGGGAGATGGCGATGTCGACCGTCGAGCGCGACCCCGCGACGTGGCCCACCTACTGCCTGCGGCCGCTCGATGTGGTCCGCGCGCCGTCCGCGCCGCTCCTCGCCCGGCTGCGGGAGGACGTGGAGCGCCAACTCGACTGGGAGATCGAGCGGCTGGGAGACACCGGCACGATCGACACGCCCTGGGACTGGGGCGGCCTGTACCCGGAGGCCTTCGTCGAGGCGCGTCGAGAGTGGGTCGGCGTGCTCGCCCTCGAGACACTGCGGCGGCTCCAGGCGTTTGGCCGCCTGCCCTAGCCGGCCTTGGGGGCGCCCATCCGTTCGGCCGCGCCGGCGTCGAGGTCGGGGATCTCGCCCTCGGCGCGGCCCCGGATGGTGAGCATCCCGCGGACGAGTTCGACACTCTCGACGCGGCCGCGGTCGGGGTCTTGCTTCGCCAGCACGTCGGCGAGGGCCGAGCGGGCCTCATCGACCATCGCCGGCGGAACCGGGAAGCGGCCGGCCCGCGCGTTCTCGAGCCGGATGTCGATCGTGCCGTCGGGCCGGACCACCGGTACGGCGTCGGCGGCGACATCGAAGCCGAAGCCCCCCCGCTCGACTTGGCCCGAGAGGAGCATTCGGCCGTTCTCGAACAGCACGGTCACGCTCCGCACGCCCTGCTCGCGCAGCGCGCTCCGCACCCGATCGTCGGAGGCGATCAGGGCGTTGACCTCGTCCTCGGAGACGGTGATCTCGAACGGCGCGGACTTGCCCTGGGCGGCCTGCGCGGCGACCTGTTGGCGGACCCCACGGGCGCGCTCGACGGCTCGGTTGGCGGTCGCCTGCGAGGAGGCGGGCGCGCCGTTGGCCCAGAGCTGCCGGGCGTGCTCGCGGCGGCTCTGCACGGCCGGGTCGAGTCGGGGCT
>CAZRDB010000258.1:0-5441 GCA_964598695.1 uncultured Armatimonadia bacterium | reverse complement strand
CGCCCCCACCCCCCGCGCGCCCCCACCACCGCAATGCCCCCCCCGCTCGAACCCCCCTGGACTCGAGATACCGCCCAAGGCACCCCGGAGACTCACGGTTCTGCTGCTCGCCCTGCTCGCGCTCGGCCCCGCGCGCGCGCAGGAGTCCACCCCCGCACCGGACGGCCCGCGCCCCACGGTCCGCTGCGCCACCCGCAACGTGCCCCCCTTTGCCTACATGGAGGGCGACCGGCGACTCGGCTTCAGCATCGATCTCTGGCAGGAGATCGCCGACCGCCTCGCGATCGACTCCGAGTGGCAGGACCAGGGTACCGTCGCCGACCTGCTCGGGGCCGTCCGCGAGGGCCGGGCCGTTTCCATCACCGCCGAGCGCCAGAAGACCATGGAGTTCTCCCAGCCCTTCTTCGCCGCCGGCCTCCAGGTGATGGTGCCCGGCGCCGCGAGCGGCGGCGGAGCGGAATCCTCGGCCGCGACCATCCTCCGCAACCTCTTCTCACGCGAGATGCTCAAGCTCGTCGGGATCATCCTCGTCATGGTGCTCATCCCCGCCCACCTCATCTGGCTGATCGAGCGCCGCCACCCCGAGCACGGGCTCACCGAGACGGCGCGGTACATCCCCGGCATCTACAAGGCCCTCTGGTGGTCGGCCGGAACCCTCGCCGCCCAGGCCGACGAGATGCCCCGCACCTACGCCGCCCGCTTCATCGCCATCATCTGGATGTTCACCAGCGTCATCTTCATCGCCGGCTTCACCGCCCAGGTCACCACCTCGCTCACCGTCGCTCAGCTCCAGGGCCCCATCAACGGCCCCGAGGACCTCCCCGGCAAGCGGGTCGCCACCACCAGCGGCAGCACGGCCGAGCAGTACCTGAAGGAGCACAACGCCGAGGTCAAGGCGGTCGAGCGGATCGAGGACGCGTTCGCCGCACTCCGCGCGAAGCAGGTCGACGCCGTCGTCTTCGACGCCCCGATCCTCGCCTACTACGCCGCCCACGAGGGCAAGGGGATCGCCCAGACCGTCGGCCCGATCTTCCAGAAGGAGTCCTACGGCCTCGCGCTCCCCGTCAACTCGCCCTGGCGGCGCAGGATCGACGAGGCGCTGCTCTCGATCCGTGAGGACGGCACGTACGACCGCCTCTACGAGCAGTGGTTCGGCGGCGACGAGACGAAGTAGGGGGCACAGGGAGGGGCCGGCGCGGCGCGGCGCGAGCACAGGTCAGCACTGCCACCGCGCTCGCGTCTCCCCCGCCATCTCGCCACGGCGTGCCCTCCTGGGTTCAGTGCGTGTCGAGATCGTGCCCTGTGAGTGCCCACTTCGCTTCGCTCACGGTCCGTCGCGCCTCGTCGGACAGCGATCTCACCATGAGCTGGCGCCGGCTGGGCGCACGGACGAACCCGATCCGCCTCAGCGCCTCTGCAGCAGGGTGCCAGGGCGTGAGCGTGGCGCTGACGA
Source organism: uncultured Armatimonadia bacterium (assembly GCA_964598695.1). Lineage (GTDB taxonomy): Bacteria > Armatimonadota > Zipacnadia > UBA1398 > UBA1398 > CAZRDB01. The sequence continues at coordinate 3,988 of CAZRDB010000258.1, read as the reverse complement.
TGTGCGCCCCGGTGGCCTCGGCGATGCGTCGCAGGATCCCTCGCGCCTCGTGCCGGGACCAGGGGCCGGCGAACGCCTCGATCGATGCCTCGCGCATGCCCAGCCGCCCGCCGAGCCTGACCACGGCACGGCTGCCGCCATCCGCGTAGACGAGGTAGTCGGTGAGCGGATGGCTGCCGAACCTCCACGCGAGGCCCCCCCTATCTGTGACGGCAGCGATCAGATGCTCGTAGGCGGGCCACGAGTCCGCGACAGCCCCCCAGTCCGTCGCCGTGGTGAGCGCCCCGCCGCCACGCGCACGCTGGTCAGGGAGGAATGCGCGCCCGCCGGAGCGCCACCCGCGCGCGGCCGCGATGGTCGCCCGGAACGGACGGACGGCCTTGGCCAGCACGAGGAGATCGCCGATCCGAGACCAACCCATCTTGAGGTCGCCAGGCGCGCTGTTGGCGTTTGGGAAGTTGAAGAGCACGTCCGTCCCGCGGCACCGCGCTTCCTGTACCGCCCGGTCGGTGAGCGCGGTGAACAGGCCGCGCCGTTGGTGCTCGGGCAGCGTTGCCGTGTCACAGGGCTGGTACGCGACCAGATCCCGACCCGAGAGAGCCAGGCGCCAACGCCAGAAGACACGGACAGCGGCGAGTTCGCCTGTGGCCGAGTCCACGGCATAGGTCACGATCGACGGGCCCCAGGGGTTGTCGCGGTGCTTCCAGAGGAACCACTCGAGGTCCAGGGCATCGTCCCCGAACACCGCGCCGAGCAGTTCGACGAGTCGTGCCGCGGTCGTGTCGTCGCTGGGCTCCCATCTCAGGAACTCGTAAGCCATGTGACGTTCAGCCCCCCGTCTCTCTCCCCTACATCACCTGCGTGAGCCCGTTCATCCGACGTCGCCCGCCCACGTGGAGCAGGTCCACCAACCCCGAGAGACGGGGCCCGACCCGGTGCATGGGCCAGTGCGCCTCCACGTTGCTCCGCCGGAGCTGCGGCGCCTGGGCGTAGCGGGTGATGGGGCACGCGTCCGACCCGAGCCGGCGTCGGCGATGGCTCTCGCTGTCGCGGGCGAGCACGCCCGCTCCTCGCCGCCGACAGGGCAGGAGGCCTCGACGGGACGTCCGAGCTTCTGCTCGAGACGGGCCTTCGCGAGCACGATCTCCTCCTGCCGTTCGTCGCTTACCAGCGATCCGGCCACCGGTCGGTGGCAGTGCCCCTCGTGCGGTCGGGTGGCCCCTACCGCTGGTAGTTCGGCGCCTCGCGGACGATCGCCACATCGTGGACATGGCTCTCGCGGAGGCCGGCGGGCGTGACCCGCATGACCTCGGCCTTCGTCCGGAGCGCGTCGATGTCCGGTGCGCCGGCGAGACCCATCCCGCTCCGCAGACCGCCCACGAGCTGGTACACGAGCGCGGCCAGCGGGCCCTTGTAGGGGACCCGGGCCTCGATGCCCTCCGGCACGTACTTGGCCTCGGTCGCGATGTGCTCCTGGAAGTAGCGGTCGCTCGAGCCCTGCTTCATCGCGGCGATCGACGCCATGCCGCGATACTCCTTGTAGGTCCGGCCCTCATAGAGGATCGTCTCGCCCGGCGACTCCTCGGTCCCCGCCAGCAGCGAGCCGATCATCACGCAGTGGGCGCCGGCGGCGATCGCCTTCACGATGTCGCCCGAGTACTGGATCCCCCCATCGCCGATCACCGGGATCCCGGCCTCGACCGCGACCGCGCAGGCGTCCCGGATCGCCGTGAACTGCGGGATCCCCGCGCCCGTCACGACGCGCGTCGTGCAGATGCTGCCCGGACCGATCCCGACCTTCACCGCGTCGACCCCCGCCGCGATCAGGTCGCGCGTGCCGGCCGCCGTCGCGACGTTGCCGCCCACGATCTGCGCGCTCCCGTACGCGCCGCGGAGACGCTCAATCGTCGTGAGGACGCCCTCGCTGTGGCCGTGGGAGGAGTCGATCACGAGCACGTCGGCGCCCGCTTCGAGCAGCGCCGCCGCGCGGTCGAGGCAGTCGGACGAGGCGCCCACCGCCGCGCCCACCCGCAGGCGGCCCAACTCGTCCTTGCAGGCGTTCGGATGGGTCTCCTGCTTCTGGATGTCCTTGATCGTGATCAGCCCCACGAGCCGACCGCTGGCGTCGACCACCGGGAGCTTCTCGATTCGATGCTGGTGGAGGATCCCCTTGGCATCGGCGAGCGTCGTGCCCTCGCGCGCCGTCACCAGCTTGCCCGAGGTCATCACCTCGTGGATCGGACGGTCGGTATCCAGCTCGAACCGTAGGTCGCGATTGGTGAGAATGCCGACCAGGATGCCGGCGCTGTTCGTGATCGGGACTCCGCTGATGCGGTACTTGCGCATGATGTCGAGGGCGTCGCGGACCTGCTGCTCCGGCCGCAGCGTGATCGGGTTGGTGATCATCCCCGACTCCGAGCGCTTGACCGCATCGACCTCCGAGGCCTGCGCCTCGATGCTCATGTTCTTGTGGATGACCCCGATGCCGCCCTCGCGGGCGAGCGCGGTCGCGAGCCGGCTCTCGGTGACGGTGTCCATCGCGGCGGACAGAATGGGGACGTTGAGGGCGATCGCGGCGGTGAGATGGGTGCGGACGTCGACGTCGCGGGGGATGACCGAAGAGCGGGCGGGGACGAGGGTGACATCATCGAAGGATAACGCGGTCCGTAGGTTCTCAGACAACGTTCAACTCCTCTCCGCTGCCGAGCGATGACCAGCAGTTAAAGACTCGTACTCTAGCGCGTTGCGCGCGGCTGTCAACGCGATTCTCCGAGCCGACGGAAGGGATGCGCCGCGCCGGGGGGAAACCGCAGGACGGCGGGCCCCCGCGGCCCCGCCCACATCCGGATCGAGGCGGGGTCGGGCATGGCGCAGCAGCGAGAACGGGAGACCGGCTTAGCGACGCGTGGGATCGTCCTCGTGACGGGCGATCTCCGGACGCTCGACTGGCCCACCCGCGCCCACGCCGCCGGCCTCACGACCATCGCCACCCACATCACCCCGAGCGAGGTCCGCGCCTTCCTCGCCGCCGACGACGGCCACGCCTTCCTCGCACGGTGCGAGGCGCTGGGCATCGCCGTCGAGCACGAACTGCACGCGATGGGCGAGCTGCTCCCGCGCTCGCTGTTCGAGCGCGATCCCTCGATGTTCCGCATGGACGAGACCGGCTGCCGTCTCCGGGACGACAACCTCTGCGTCCACTCCGAGGCGGCGCTCGAGATCGTCTGCGAGAACGCCCTTCGCTGCGCCGAGGAGCTGCCCTCCTCGACCGGCCGCCACTTCTACTGGATCGACGACGGCTGCCCGATGTGCCGCTGCCCCCAGTGCCGCGGGCTCTCCGACAGCGACCAGGCCCTCCTGCTCGAGAACCGCATCATCACGGCCCTCCGGACCCGGTGGCCGGGCGCCTCGCTCGCCCATCTCGTCTACGCGAACACGCTCGAACCGCCCGGGCAGCTCGATCCCTGCGAGGGCGTCTTCCTCGAGTTCGCGCCGATCGGGCGCGCGCGCGACCGGTCGATCGCCGAGCGGGAGGCCGGCAAGCCGGGCGAGCGGACACACGGCGAGCTGCTCGACCTGCTCGACGCCAACCTCGAACTCTTCGGTCGCGAGACGGCCCAGGTGCTCGAGTACTGGCTCGACTGCTCGCTGTTCTCCGGCTGGGACCGCGCCAACCCCCGGCCCGTGCCGTGGTTCGAGGAGGTCTTCCAAGCCGATCTCGAGGCCTACACGGCCCGCGGGATCCGTCACATCACCACGTTCGGGGCCTGGCTCGACAGCGGCTACGTCGCGCGCTACGGCGAGCCCCCCCTGGAGCAGTACGGGCGCGGCCTGCGCGCCCGGTAGACGCACGGCAGTCGGTGGAAGGGCGGCGAGGGAATGCTCGGTACGGCGCTTGGTGTCATCCTCCACGCGGTGGGAGGCTTCGCGGCAGGGAGCTTCTACATCCCATTCCGCAAGGTCGCGAAGTGGGCGTGGGAGAGCTACT
>CAZRDB010000257.1:0-5500 GCA_964598695.1 uncultured Armatimonadia bacterium | reverse complement strand
GGGAGGCTCTTGCCATGCAACGCACGACGCTCACCGCGGCCCTGGCGGCCGCGTTCCTTCTCGCGACCGGCGCCGCGCTCGCCGCGCCCGGGGTGTACCTCGAGGCCCCGGCCGGAGACCGGTACGCCGTCCGCGCGCCGGAGGGTCTGACGATCCTCCCGAGCGGCCGGCTGCTCCAGCCGGAAGGCCGCAGCATCGTCGTCGCGCCCCACCCCTACGGCATCGCTGTCAGCCCCGACGGCAGCATGGTCGCGACCTCGAACAGCGGGGTCGGACCCTTCTCCGTGAGCTTCCTCTCGCGCCTCGACCGCGAGACGCCGCGTCTGCGGCAGGTGCCGGCCCGCTCCGACGAGGAGGCGGAAGAGGACGAGGAAGCCGAGGAGGAGGAGGGGGAGGAGGAGGGCGTCGACTCCGTGTTCATGGGGCTCGCGTTCGCCCCGGACAACCGCACCCTCTACGCCAGCTCGGGCGAGTCCGGCCGCGTGCTCATCCTCGATGGCCCGCGCCACCGCAAGGTTGGGGAGATCGCCGTGGACGGCGCCTCCGGCGGCATCGAGTGGAAGCGGAGCTTCACCGGCGACCTGGCGCTCACGCGCGACGGCACGCGGCTCTATGTCGTCGACAACGCCAACTTCCGCCTCGTCATCATCGACACCGCGGCACGCGCGGTCGTGGGCTCGGTCCCCGTCGGCCGCTACCCCTACGCGGTGGCGCTCTCACCCGACGAGGCGACCGTCTACGTCGCCAACATCGGGATGTTCGAGTACAGCGTGATCGCCCCCGCGGGCGAGGGCCCCCGCACGCCCGGCGGACTCTCGTTCCCACCCTTCGGCTTCCCCTCGCGCGAGGCCGAGGAGGGGACGGAGGTCGAAGGCTACAAGGTGCCGGGGCTTGGCGACCCCAACGTCCCCGAGTCGTTCTCGGTCTGGGCGGTCGACGTCTCCTCGGAGGCGCCCGCGGTCACCGCCCGGATCAAGACCGGCACGCTCGTCGGGATCCGGGGCGACCGGTACGACGCCGTCGGCGGGAGCTGCCCCAACTCCCTGGTCGTCTCCGACCGCTACGTCTTCGTGAGCAACGGCGCCAACGACAACATCCAGGCGCTCGACCGCGAGACGCATGAGGTCGCCTTCACCATCCCGCTCTCCCCCTCGCCGCTCGTGGAAGGCGTCAAGGGCGTCATGCCCTTCGGTCTCGCGCTCTCGCCGGACGGCTCTCGCCTGTATGTCGCGGAGTCCGGCCTCAACGCGGTGGGCGTGGTCCGCCTCGAAGACCGACGCCTGATCGGCCACATCCCCGTCTGCTGGTTCCCCAGCAAGCTGGCGCTCTCACCCGACGGGGCCACGCTCTATGTCGCGAACGCGAAGGGCTTCGGCGCCGGCCCGAACGCCGGTCCGAGCTTCGTCCCTGGCCCCGAGGGCAACAACATCGGACGGCTGATGCGCGGCTCGGTGACGATCCTCTCGACGCCGAGCGACGCGGCGCTGCCCGCGCTCACCGAGCGGGTGCTCGCCGCCAACGGCCTCGTCAACCGCTACCGGGAGGCGCTCGACCGCGAGCCCTCCGCAATCCCGCGGGGGACGGAGGAGCCCTCGCGCGAGATCGAGTACGTCGTCTTCATCACCAAGGAGAACCGGACGTTCGACGAGGTCTTCGGCGATCTCCCGGGCGTCCGCGGGGAGCCCTCGCTCGCCCGCTTCGGCGCCGACGCCAAGGTCGGCGAGCACGAGCACGTCAACGTCATGCCCAACCACCGGCGGCTCGCCGAGCAGTACGCCGTCTCCGACAACTTCTACATGAACTCCGACCACTCGGCCGACGGCCACCGCTGGCTGGTCGGCGTTCCCCCCAACGTCTGGGTCGAGACCAACGTCTCGGCCTCGTACGGGGGCCAGCGCGGCTTCGACACCGAGAGGCCCGGCCGCCGGGCCGTCTTCGGCTCGAACTCGGCGCTCGCGCCCGAGGACTACCTCGAGGACGGCTCGATCTGGGAGCACCTCGACCGCCACGGGATCCCGTTCCGCAACTACGGCGAGGGCTTCGAGTTCGCCAGCATCAACGAGGGCGCCGGGCTCAAGCCCACGGGCGCGCGCCTGAGCCTCAACATCCCCATGCCCCGGGCGCTGTTCGACAACTCCATGCGCGAGTACCCGACCTTCAACATGAACATCCCCGACCAGTACCGGGTCGACCAGTTCCTGAAGGAGTTCAACGAGCGCTTCGCCGACGACCCCGCGGCCATGCCGCGCTACGTCTACCTCTACCTGCCCCAGGACCACGGCGCCGGGGTCCGGGCCGAGAGCGGCTACCCGTACCTCGCCTCCTACATGGCCGACAACGACTACGCCGTGGGCCGCGTCGTCGAGGCGCTCTCGCACAGCCGGTATTGGGAGAAGATGGCGATCTTCATCACCGAGGACGACTCGCAAGGCGGCGTGGACAGCGTCGACGCCCACCGGAGCGTGATGCTGATCGTGAGCCCCTACGCCCGGCCGGGCCACATCTCCCACCGCCACACCGACATCTCGAGCATCCACAAGACGGCGTTCGAGATCCTCGGCCTGCCGCCACTGAATCTCTTCGACGGCCTGGCGAGCGACTTCGCGGACTGCTTCACGGCCGAGCCGGCCTGCGAGCCATACGCCGCCATTGGGCCGGACCTCCGGATCTTCGATCCCGCCAAGGCGCGCGACCCGGCCGACCCCGACTACCAGAAGGCCCGGCTGCTGCCCTCGATCGAACTGGACGGCGCCGAGGAGGCCGACCGCCAGAGGAACCTGGAGGACTAGGGCGGGAGGCCGCGCCGCATGCCCGGAAGGCCTCCGGCGCGCGACCCGGAAGCAGTCTCTCCGGCAGGGAGGCGGAACTCGGGGGAACCGCTTCTCCCGCCGTTTGTGGTGTACGCCTTTGGGAGGAATCGACGTGTCGCATCGTACGAGGCGGTTCCGCACCTGCCTGTTGGCTCTCGCAAGTCTGCTCCTGCTCGCCGCCGTCCCGAGCCTTGCCGCGCCCGACCTTGCGGCCGGGTTCGCGACGCCCCCCGCCTCCGCACGGCCGTGGGTCTACTGGTTCTGGCTCAACGGCAACATCACGCGCGAGGGCATCACCGCCGACCTCGAGGCGATGGCACGCGTCGGCGTCGGCGGCGTGCTGATCATGGAGGTCGACCAGGGCGCCCCGCTCGGCCCGGTCGACTTCGCCGGCCCCAAGTGGCGCGAGCTGTTCCGTCACGTCGTCAGCGAGGCGAGCCGGCTCGGCCTCGAGGTCAACATGAACAACGACGCGGGCTGGAACGGCAGTGGCGGTCCGTGGATCACCCCCGACGTCGCGATGCAGAAGCTCGTGGCGAGCGAGACGCCCGTCGCGGGCGGCAGCCGGTTCGAGGGCGCGCTGCCGCAGCCCGAGACGGTCGCCGGGCACTACCGCGATGTCGCCGTCCTCGCGGTTCCCGCCTCGGCGACGGGCCGGATCGAGGATCTCGCCGGCAAGTCGGCGCTGGTCCGGCGCGATCTCCCCCCCCGGGCCGAGTTCCCGGCCGACGCCCCGGGCGCGGCGATCCCGCGCGGTGGGGTACTCGACCTCAACGGCAAGATGACGACCGACGGCGTGCTGACGTGGGACGCGCCGGCCGGCGACTGGATCGTCCTGCGCTTCGGCCACACGCCCACCGGCGCGCAGAACGCACCGGCCCCGGCCTCGGGTCGCGGCCTCGAGTGCGACAAGCTGAGCAAGGCGGGCGCCGAGGCGGCCTTCGCGGGCCTGATGGGCAAGCTCGCGCAAGACAGCCCCTTCGAGGCCGGCAGGACGCTCGTCGCGACCCACATTGATAGCTGGGAGAACGGCTCGCAGAACTGGACGCCCCTGTTCCGCGAGGAGTTCGCGCGGCTTCGCGGCTACGACCCGCTCCCGTACCTCCCCGTGATGGCGGGCCGGGTCGTCGAGAGCACCGAGGTCTCGGAGCGGTTCCTCTACGACCTCCGCCAGACGGTCTCCGACCTGCTGGTCGAGAACTACGCCGGCCATTTCGAGCGGCTCGCCGAACGCCACGGCATGCGGCTCACGATCGAGGCCTACGGCGACACGACGGTCGACGATCTCACCTACGCCGGCCGCTGCGATGAGCCGATGGGCGAGTTCTGGTCGTGGCCCGCGACGATGGCCGGCGGCACGCTCTCGGAGATGTCCTCGGCCGCCCACACCTACGGCAAGCCGATCGTCGGCGCCGAGGCGTTCACCGCGAACGACGGCGAGCGGTGGCTCGGCCACCCGGGGAACATCAAGGCGCTTGGCGACTGGGCCTTCTGCCTCGGCATCAATCGCTTCGTCTTCCACCGCTACGCGCTCCAGCCCTGGGCCGACCGCAGGCCGGGCATGTCGATGGGCCCGTGGGGCCTGCACTACGAGCGAACCCAGACGTGGTGGGAGGAGTCTCCGGCCTGGCACAGCTACCTCAGCCGCTGCCAGTACCTCCTCCAGAGCGGACTCCCGGTGGTCGACATCCTGTGTCTCGCCCCCGAGGGCGCTCCCCGGAGCTTCCAGCCGCCCAGCACGCTCGACCGGACCGGCTACAAGGCCGATGCCTGCTCGGCCGACGCCCTGCTGACCCGCGCGCGGGCCCGCGACGGCCGGATCGTCTTCCCCGACGGCATGAGCTACCGCGTACTGGCGCTCCCGAACGCCGAGGCGATGACCCCGGCGCTCCTGCGGAAGGTCCATGAGCTGGCCCGGGCCGGTGTGCCGATCGTCGGAACGCCGCCCCTGAAGGCTCCCGGTCTCAGCGGCTACCCGGCCTGCGACGCCGAGGTCGTCCGGCTGGCTCGCGAGATCTGGTCGCTGCCGGCCGCCGCGAAGGAGGCCACACCCGACAAGGCGCTCGCCGCGCGGAAGGTCCTCCCCGACATGGCCTCCGACCGCCCGCTCGACTTCATCCACCGCCGGATTGGCGCGACCGACGCCTACTTCATCGCCAACACCCTGCCGTACGGCGTGAACGCGGAGTGCGCGTTCCGCACCGCCGGCCGGGTGCCAGAGCTGTGGAACCCCGAGACCGGCGCCATCGCGCCCGCGGCCTCCTACACGGTCGAGGAGGGGCAGACGCGCGTGCGGCTTCGCTTCGAGCCGAGCGAGTCGGTCTTCGTCGTCTTCCGGCCTGGCACGCCGCCGGTCGATCCCGTCGTCGAGGTGACCCGCGAGGGCGAGACCGTCTGGCCCGTGAAGGGCGTCGAGGCGCACGTCCGCATCGCGCGGGCGCTGTGGGGCCCCGCGGGCGATGAGGCTCGCACGAAGGACGTGACCGCCCAGGTCCAGCGCAAGGTCGACGGCGGCGCGACCAGCTTCGTCGTCGCGGAGCTGGCGAGCGAGGGCGACCCCGCGTACCTGGTCGTCAAGACCCTGCGGGTGGAGTATGAGATCGCGGGCCGCACGCTGACCGCGAGTGCGACCGATCCGGAGCGGATCGCCTTCCAGCTCCCGGCCGACCGCACGCCGCCCGTGACGCTCT
>CAZRDB010000256.1:0-5649 GCA_964598695.1 uncultured Armatimonadia bacterium | reverse complement strand
CCGGGTCAGCCGGAGGCCCAGGAGCAGCACGCCGGTGCCCAGCGCCCAGGCCAGCAGGCCCAGACCGAGCCCATACTCCGGCTCCGGCGCGAGCGGCTTCGGCAGCAGCAGGCCGTGACGCAGCAGGCGCTGCAAGGGGCGAGCGAGGAACCAGTCGGAATCGCCCATGCTCGAGGCCAGCGCCGCGCACGCCGCGAAGAGCGTGATGAACCCGCTGGCGAACACCAGGACGTCGATCTCCGGGGAGCTGCGTCGGAGCACGGAGAGAAGCCCTTGCGAACTGGCGCCAGCCCGGCCGAGGATGGCGACCAGGACGGCTACGAGGAGCGCGACCATCAGTACCCAGATGACGAGGCCGAGGATGCGGCGCGCGATCAGGTGGCGCCGCGGGGCCGTGCCGGCCCGGCACCCGGCGACACAGAGTAGATAGGCAGTGACCGGAGCCCAGAGCGCGAGGCCGGAGAGCCAGTACGGCGCCTGTAGCGCGCCCGCCGGGGCGCTGGCCAGCTCGGGCGCCACGAGGGCCGTTACCCACGTCAGCGGGGTGAGCCCGAGACAGGCCGAGGTCCACGGCAGAGCGCCCGCTCCGCCCATGGGCATCGCCGCCAGGGCGAAGACGGCGCCCGTGGCCGCGATACTGACCAGGAGCCCGACGCCGTAGACGAGGACCGTCAGCACGACTGCGGCCGCCGAGGCGCGGGACATGCACGAGACCACGAGCCCGAACGCGCCGGTCAGCGCCGTGAAGATCGACAGCCCGAGCGTGAAGATCAGGATGTCGCTGAACGAGACGCCGCCGGCCGCCACGCACAGCAGCGAGTACGGCAGCGAGGTCAGCCCCACCAGCAGCGTCAGCGCCCAGGGGATCACGAACTTGCCGAGCGCGACCTGAAAGCCGCGCATCGTCGAGACGGTGAGCAGATCCATCGTCTGCTTCTCGCGCTCGATCGAGACCGCGCTCGCGGTGAGCGCCCCGGCAACCATCGGCGCGAGGACCATCTGGACGTAGGCGAGGAACGGAAACACGAACCGCCCCGCCGCGACGCCGGAGTGCATCCCCGTGCCGGAGTAGGTCGCCACGCCGATCAGGCCGATCAGGATGATCGCGCCGTGGTACACCAGCAGCAGTAGGGGAAAACGGTAGCCACGCACCCGGCTCCGCATGTCACGGATCGCGAACGGGTTGTCCCGCACGCACAGGTCGTCCCGCCACAGGCCCCACAGGGCCCGGGCCACGCCCTTGGCGTTCCTCGGCACGCTCACACTGGTCACCTGCTCGACCGTCATCGGCCCCCCCCTACTGGACGATGCCCTGCGTCACGCGGAGGAAGATCTCCTCCAGGTTCGCCTCCTGCTCGCCGAAGCCCGTCACGACGACCCCAGCCTGGATCAGCACGGGGAGGATCGCGGCGTACTCGATCCCGTCTCCCGCGAACTCAAGCTGGATCCGCGCGCCCTCGGCGCGGACGTTGTGCACCCGGTCGATCGACTCCAGCACCTGGCAGGCGTGCGTCGGGTCCGAGGCCACGCTCACCTCGACGCGCTTGCGCGGCTCGAGCTGCGCCATGATCTCGCTGACCGAGCCCGTGACGACCATCCGTCCGGCCTCGATGATGCCGATCTTGGAGACGAAGTCGGCCAGCTCGGTGAGAATGTGGCTCGAGATCAGGATCGTCTTCCCGAGCTTCGCCAACTCCTTGAGCAGCTCGCGGATCTCGATGCGGGCCCGCGGGTCGAGGCCGGAGGCCGGCTCGTCGAGGAAGAGGACCTTGGGATCGTGGAGCAGCGTCTTCGCGAGGCACAGGCGCTGCTTCATGCCGCGGGAGAGTTCCTCGACGAAGGCGTCCTTCTTCACGCCGAGGTCGGTCAGCGCGAGCACGTTGTCGATCAGCGCCGGCCGGCGCGCGCGCTCGATCTTGTAGGCCGCGGCGAAGAAGTCGAGGTACTCCCAGACCTTCACGTCATCGTACACGCCGAAGAAGTCCGGCATGTACCCGATCACGCGCCGAACGTCCTCCTGCTGGCGGAGCACGTCGAAGCCGTCGATCAGGATCTGGCCCGCGTCGGGCCGTAGGAGGGTCACCAGCATCTTGATCGTGGTGGTCTTCCCCGCGCCGTTCGGACCGATGAACCCGAAGATGTCGCCCTCTTCGATGTCGAACGAGACGTCGTTGACGGCCACGGTGTTGCCGTAGCTCTTCCGCAGCCCATAGCACTGGACGATCGCCATAGAGCGGTCTCCACTTCCCACTGCCCGTTGCCCCGACCGCACGACGGTTTCGCGCTCGCTCGTCGGAGCCCTTGCTCCTGGAGAGGGTAACATCCCCCTCGACGTTTCGCACAGCCGGCGGTCGCGCGCCGTCAGCCCGATTCGAGCGTCCGCGCATCGCCGATCTCGCGCGTAAGTGCGCGCATGAGCCCGACACGCCACGAGGCCCATGCGGTGAAGACGAAGGCGACCAGGAGCGAGACCGCCGTCGAGACCAGCCACGATCCCTCGAGGGGCACCAGGAAGTAGCCCGAGCCATGCACCTTGCTCGCCCACGCCACGGCGGCCACCCACGGCACGAGGAACATGGACCCGGTCCCCGACTCCCAGGGCGCGTCGTGGCCCAGCGCCGATTCCAGCACCGGAAGCCCGAGGCGCCAAGCCCAGACGACGAAGTACGAGGTCACGATACCCCGCAGCGGCACACGTGTCTCGGCCGAGACGAGGAGACACACCGAGGCGGTCGCCAGCGCGCTCGAGACGCAGAGCAGCAGCCCCACCGCGATGTCGAGCACGTCCACCCCGCCGATCAGCGAGGTGAGGCACAACACGGGGACCGCGGTGCACGACCACAGCGCGACGGGCACCAGGGCCGACGCCATCTTGCCCAGCGCGATGTCGCGGTCGCTGAGGCGCGTGATCAGGAGCTGGACGAACGTCCGCCGGCTCCGCTCCATCGCCACCGAGCCGCCGAGCAGGCCGGGGAGGATCGCGTCGAGCAGGAACAACAGGCTGAGGAACGTGACCCAGCAGACCTGCCGCGAGAAGTCCGACAGCTCCTGCTGGGCCACGGCCCGCCCGGCCAGCCGGCCGGATGCCAGTCCGTAGGGCACCACGAGACACAGAGAGGCCGTCGTCGCGCACAGCGCGGTCAGGAGGAAGGCGCGACCGCCGCGCAGCCGCACCCGCAGCTCACGCACGAGCACGGGGTTCGGGTCCGCCGCCCGTCGCAGGAGCCCCATCAGCCGCCTCGCCGCCACGCCCCGCCCTCCATCCCTCGCGAGCCCCCCGCTTGGTAGGGTCCCAGCCGCCGCCCCGCGTTACGGCGCCTCCTCCTCGGCCGGGTACGGCTCCTCGTCCGTCCGCTCGAGGTTGTGCGCGATCTCGACGCGGCCCCGGGCGCGGTTGACGATCCGCGCCTCGCCGTAGAACTCGTTGCCGAGGATCACCGCGCTCCGCACGTCCTCCCCCAGCACGAGGGGGATCGGGTTGCTGTTGACGCCCTCCGTGTTGCGGCTGTTCAGGAACACGCAGTTCTGGATCGAGAGCCGGCCGCTCTCCGCCACGATCGTCGCCTCGGCGTTGCGGCTCTCCGGGTGAATGCAGTAGAAGTGGCAGTTGCCAAAGGAGACGCGGCCGTTGCCGGCGAGCTTCGCGAGCGCCGTGCCGCGCTTGCCGTCGAGGCTCCCGAACAGCCCGCAGCCCGTGAAGCGGACGGGACCGCTGTTCGTGGCCGCCACCACCACATCGCCGAAGATCTGGCAGTTGGCGAAGCTCACGCCCGAGTGGAGCTGGGTCTCCTCGACCAGGACCGCCGTCTCGCAGCAGTCGGCGCCGCCACCGGTGATCAGGTAGTTGCCGGCGCCCTCGTACGGGCCGGAGCCGGCGCCGCGCAGGAACCGAAAGCCGGTCTTGTAGCCGATTGCGAAGCAGTTCGTGAGCAGTTCCCAGTCCGACCGCCCGAGCAGGAACGCCTCGCCCTGGGCGAGCATGAAGCGCCCCACCGGGCTGTCCGCGTCGGCCGCGGTCCAGAAGGGCCAGAAGTGGACGTTCTCGACCCGGCCGACGTCGAGGCACAGGTCGACGAGCAGCCCACGGCGCAGTGGCTGGGCATACAGGTTGCGGATGTAGTGCCGGCCGGCGACGACGGTGCCGAAATCGACCGCCTGGTAGGGGTTGACGAGGAGGCAGTCGACCACCGCGGGGTTGTCGGCCCCCGAGGACTGCACGGTCCAGGGGTACGGCACCGGCGGATCGGTCTTGGTCTGCTCCGGGTAGAAGACGGTGAGCCCCTCGAGCGTCGAGTTGAAGCCGAGGTGGAGGAACGCGTGGCCGTTCTCGTCGCCCGCGCCCTCGGTCGCGAGCAGGACGCTGCCCCGCAGGAGCGGGTCGCCCTCCGGGTCGTCGGGCGCGTGGTAGGCATCGACCGTCGGCGGCGCCCGCCAGACGCCCTGGAGCGTCACCGAGGCCGGCACCTCGAGATGGCCGGCGATCCGGTACCGGCCGGGCGGGACGGACACGACCCCGCCGCCCGCCTGGCCGCGGGCATCGAGCGCGGTCTGGAAGGCCGCGGTGTCGTCGGTGACACCGTCACCCGCCGCCCCGCACTCGCGCACACTCCGACCGCCCAGGCTCTGGCCCCAGCCGACCGCGGTCGACAACAGCGTGACGGCCAGCACGCAGGCTGCCCTCCGCATCGGGATTCCCCTCTACTCGGCGACGCGGCTCCGGGTGTAGTTGAGCAGGCCTCCGGCGAGCACGATCTCGGTCTGGCGGCCCGTCAGCCCTGCGTCGGCCTCGAACTCCACGCCCTTGGTTGCGTTGCGCACCCGCAGGGGTCTGCGGCCGAGAAGCGCGCCCCGCACGCCCGCGAACTCCAACTCGTCGCCCGGCTCGATCGCGTCGTAGGTCTCCTCGTCGATGATCAGCGGGAGGATCCCGAAGTTGATCAGGTTCGCGCGGTGGATCCGGGCGAAGCTCTTCGCGAGCACCGCCTGCACGCCCAGGTACATCGGGCCGAGAGCCGCGTGCTCGCGGCTCGAGCCCTGGCCGTAGTTCTGCCCGCCTACGACGACCCCGCCGCCCGCCTCGCGCGCCCGCGCCGCGAACTCCGGATCCTCGCCGCTGAAGACGAACTCGCTGATCGCCGGGATGTTGCTCCGCAGCGGCAGGATCTTCGCCCCGGCCGGCATGATCGCGTCGGTGGTGACGTTGTCGCCCAACCGGATCAGGGCCTTCACGGTGAACGCGTCGGCCACCGGCTCCTTGATCGGCAGGGGCTGGATGTTCGGCCCCCGCACGATCTCGACCGCGGCGCCATCGGCCGGGGGCGCAAGGAGCATCCCGTCGTCGACGGTCATCGCGGCGGGCTGGCTCACGATCGGCGCGGGGCCCAGCTCGCGCGGGTCGGTGATCTCGCCGCGCAGGGCGGCCGCGGCGGCGACCTCGACGCTCGCGAGGTAGACGCCGGCGCTGGGCGTGCCGGAGCGACCGGGGAAGTTGCGGTTGAACGTTCGCACGCTCACGCCGTCGGTCGGCGGCGCCTGGCCCATGCCGATGCACGGCCCGCAGGTGCACTCGAGCACCCGCACCCCGGCCTGGACGATCTTCGTGAGCAGACCGTCGGCCGCGATCATCGAGAGGACCTGGCGCGAGCCGGG
>CAZRDB010000255.1:0-5811 GCA_964598695.1 uncultured Armatimonadia bacterium | reverse complement strand
CCGCAGCAGGTTCCGCAGCAGGCGCTCGGCCACGGGGTGCGGACCGAGGTTCTCGCGGATGAGCAGGGTGTTGAGCACCACGCGACCCGCGCCCAGCGGCCGGGCCAGGAGGTGGAGGCCCGCCGCGTAGCCCTGCGAGGTCTTGCAGGCGCCCGCGATGGCCTCCGTCTCCGCCGGCTGGTCGATGTAGACCGTGCCGGGCAGGAGGTCCCCGTACACCGTGTAGTCGAGCAGGCCGCCGGACTGCAGCCCATCGAAGATCGGGTGGCGCTTGGCCCACTCGTCCTTGAGGTAGAGCCAGCTCCAGATCGTGGAGAGCCCACCCTTCGGCTCGAGCGGGAGCCAGCCGAGCGGATCGTCACCGCGTGCGAGCGTCGCCGGGGTAAGGAAGACCGCGGCCGCGCCCGCCTCGACCCGCGCCTTCAGGGCCTCCCACATCGCGGGATCGGCCGGCGGTGCGCCCGCCACGAGGATCGTTCGTGCCTCGGGCGCCTCTGCGAGCGGCGCTACGGCGATCGCGTGCTCGGCGAGCCAGCGATCGAGGTCGGGGTCGTCGCCCACGCGCGCGATCGTCCCCTCGACCTCGGGCATCGCGGCCGCGTCGTACACGCAGAGCGGCGCCTCGCCGCCGGTCGCCGCGCCGCCCTGCTCGAGCGTCGCGACGAAGCGGTATCGGCCGGCGGGTCCATCGACAGGGATCTCCGCATCGAACGCCGGGGTCGCGAAGGGCGTGTCCGCCTCCTCGGTCGGGGCGGGGACGGTCAGCGTGACCCGCCGATCGAGCAGTCGACCTCCGTCCGGGCCAATGAGCTGTACGCGGACGGGGTACTCGCCCGGCGCGAGCACGTCGACGTTCGCGAGCACCGTCTCGAGCCGGACCGTCCCGCCGCGGTAGACGTGCGTGGGGGTCGCGAACGAGCAGAGCCGCAGCGGCGCGAAGGCCTCGTTCAGCGCATCTACGGTGCCCGGCTTCAGCTCGCGGAAGGTGCTCGTGAGCCCCTCGCCCGTCAGCGCCTGGTCCTGCGTCCCCGTGAGGCTGTAGGCGACGATGTTCGGGTTGGCCCGCAGCGCGTCGATGCCCTCGGCCCGGAGCCGGCCCATCTTGCCGAGGCACTGGCGGAGGAAGTCCGCGGGACCGGCGAAGGCCTCGTCCATCCCCCAACGGGCGTAGTCGGCGAGGAAGGCATCGAGCCAGGCCCGGTACGCGCGGGCGTCCTCGCACTCGGTCTTGCCGAGCGCCTCGTAGTGGCGCGTCAGCCGCCAGTAGTCGACCGCGCTGCCGATCCCGTATTCCGAGACGAACAGCGGGAGGCCGTTGCCGTTGAGCGCGCGCAGCGTGCCGATGATCGCCGCCGTGTGCGGCACGTTCTGGTACGGATGCTGCTCGGCCAGCGTCTCCTCCCACTCCGCGGAGCCGGGGTTGGCGAGGCCCCCGGGCACGCCGCCGAAGGCCTTGTCGAAGTGTTCGTAGGCGCGGAACGCCTCAGGCCCCATCGCGGCGTCGGCGGCCATCCAGCCGAACGACCAGTCGGCTCCGGCCCGGTCGAGAGCGCTGCCCAGCCGCGCGGTCTCGCCGTCGGCCTCGATGGAAAGCTCAAGCGCCGTGGTGTCGCTGTGGGGCAGCTCGTTGCCGATCCCGACCACGAAGAGGAGGGTATCGCCCGCCTTCGCCACAGCCTCGCCCTCGAAGCCGGCCTCGTTGCCCTGGCCGTTCCCGTTGATGAAGGACGAGAACAGCTCGCGGTCGTTCAGGAGGACATGGACATCCGAGGTCGTGGGCTTCTGGGCGATCCCCCGGAACGCGGCGGAGATCCGGACGGCGCCGTCGCGCGGGCAGATCCAGCGGACCACCGCGCGCTCGCCCTCGATCCCCGGATGGAGCGCGATCTGGCCCGGCTGCCAGGTGCTGTCGGCGAGCGTCACGGGGCCCGGGCCCACGTTCGCGATGACCGCGGGGAGCTGCTGGCGGCGCGGCCGCATGGCGACGAGGCCCGGGGTGAGCGCGAGGCTCGGCGCGGTGTCCCACCGGCCGCTGTTCAGCAGCACAACGCGGCTGTCGTCGTGCTCCCGCACGAGCGGCAGCGCGTCGACCGCGTGGGAGAGCACCGGCCCCGGGACGGTCTCGTTCAGGAGCCCCCAGATCACCACGCTCGGGTGGTTGCGATCGCGGCGGATCATCCCGACGGTCGCGTGGTCGAAGCGCTCGGGCATCCAGCGCGAGTCGGCGAGCCCCCAGCCGGCGAAGCACTCCTCGTACACGAGGAGGCCCAGCTCGTCGGCGAGGTCGAGTTGGCGACGCCGCGCCACGCCGGCGATGAACCGGAGCATGTTGAAGTTCATCGCCTTCACGTTCAGCAGGTCGCGCCGAAGCAGGTCGAGGTCATAGGGGACGCGGACTCCCACCGGGGTGTCGGCCCCCGTATGCGAGCCGACCAGGTAGATGCGCTTGCCGTTGAGCCGGAACGCGCCGCGCTCGAAGCGGAAGTCGCGGTAGCCGGTGCGGACCGCCATCTCGTCCGAGGAGGCGCCGACCTCGACGCGCGCGGTCACGCGGTAGAGGAAGGGGTCGCTCAGGTCCCACAGACGGGGGCTCTCGATCCGGAGGGTCGCCTCGTGTACGGAGAGGCCGGGCGGGAACGGGCCGTCGAGCGCGGCACAGGCGAGCGTCGTGCCCTCGGCGGCGGGTCCGATCGCCAGCGCGAGCCGGCCCTCGGCCGCGGCCCCGGCGTTCGTGACCTCGATCCGCGCGCGGGCCTCTCCCGTCGCCGGGTCGGCACGGACGAAGAGGTCGGTCACGCGGACCGCCGGCGCGACGAGCAGCTCGACCGAGTCGGTGATCCCCCCGTAGTTGAAGTCGGCGCCTGGGCTGTAGGGGTGCGTCTTGTTGCGGTGGGGGGTCTCGGGGAGCGTGATCCCGTCGATGGGATCGTAGGTCGGGTTCAGGACGCGCACCGCGAGACGGTTGGCCTCGCCGGGCCGGATGGAGTCGGTCACATCGAACTCGAACGGATCCTCGGCGCCCTCGTGCGCGCCGACCTTGCGGTCGTTCAGGTAGACATCGCAGAGGTAGTCGACGGCCCAGAACCGGAGCACGTACCGGCCGCCCTCGTTCGGGTTGGCGGGGGGGGTGAAGTCGCGCCAGTACCAGGCGACGCCGTGGTAGCCGTCGAACACCTCCTGGATGATCCAGGGAACCGGCGTCTCCCGGGCGCCCTCGACCGGCCCACGCCACCACTCCTGCTCACGGCCGGCGTTCTCGGGATCGGGCGCGAGCATCCACTGCCCATCGAGCGGGAGTGCCATCGTGCAGGCCGCCGGCGCCGCCGGCGCGAGTAACCCGGCCGCCGCGACTGAGACCACTGCGAGCGATGTAACCATCAAGGGAACCCCATCTCCTCGAACGACCGTGCTGTCGCCAAACGCGCGGGGGGGGATCACCCTCACCCGACCCCGAGCATTCGCGGCGCGTGCGCGCTCCCCTGCCGGCCCAGAGGGGGATTTCGTCTTGCAGGGGTGTTGACACCAGGAATTGGTATGGTAACATTTGTTTGTATGAACAAGCCTACACACAGATGTAAGCAATCGTCTCCCCTGGGGCACCCTCTGTACGGAGCGCCATCCATCGCGCGTCGCCGCGCGGAAAAGGGCTCCTCGGAATGCATCCTTGGCCCGATCATAACGTCAGATAAGGGAAGAGTTTCGGGGATAATGAGAGTGAAAGCTGCACGCGAAACCCCTCGCCAACGGGGGGGCTCACGGGGAGGTACGCGACCGGAGCAAACGGGCAAGACCGGAAGGCGGGTGAGGCCCATGGTACGCAGACCCACCACCGAACGCAGCCCTTCTGTCTACGCACTCGTCGTGGCCTCGGAGCCGATCGGCGACAGCCGGACGGTTCGCATCTCGCTCCACCAAGGGACGGAGACCCTGTGGTCTCTCACTGAGTCCCTCCGCGCCGAGAACGCGCTCGAGCCCCTGCTGATCGCCGTCTGGCGCGTGCTCGGCGAGGCCGCGCGACGCCGGATCCACCGGCTCGGCGTCTACGTCGACAGCGCCGAGCTGATCGACCTGCTCGAGCGCCGGACGCCCGTCCCCGCCGAGCTGGGGAAGCACTTCCTGCTCGCCCGCTCGCGGCTCAACCAGTTCGGCCGTGTGCGGCTCGGGATGCTCCGCGACGCCCCGCGCGCGCCGGCGTCGGCCTCCCGTCCCCGCGATGGCCAGCCGTCCCTGTTCGACCCCGCCGTCGCCTAGCCGAGGCAGGACCGGGCGCGGTCGCGTCGAACCCTTCCACCCACGATGATCCGTCTGTGGGCCAAGCAACTCCGAGTGAAGCAGTGGACGAAGAACCTCTTCGTCTTCGCGCCGGTCATCTTCGCCAAGAGGGCGGGCGATCTCCCCGACGCCCTGCTGGCCGTCGCCGCCTTCCTCGCGATCTGCTTCGCCGCCAGCGCCAACTACATCATCAACGATGTTCAGGACCTCGAGGCCGACCGCCTCCACCCCCGCAAGCGCCATCGGCCCATCGCCGCCGGCCGGATCAGCCCGCGGGCCGCACAGGCCGTCGCGGTCGCGCTGTTCCTCCTCGCCTTCGGGATCGCCACCGCCCTCGGCGTTGTCAGCGTTGGCGTCTTGACGATCTACGTCGCGACCACCATCGCGTACTCGCTCGGGCTGAAGAGCGTGCCGATCGTCGAGCTGTTCATCGTCGCCTCCGGCTTCGTCCTCCGCGTCCTGCTCGGCTCGGCCGCCACGGCGATCCCGCCGTCGCCCTGGCTACTGCTCACGACGCTCTTCCTCGCCCTGCTCCTCTCCTTCGGCAAGCGGCGGGGCGAGATCGGGCGGCTCGGCAGCGATGCCTCGACCCGGCGGATGGTCCTCAGCTACTACAACGCGCGGTTCCTCGACCGCAGCATCACCCTCCTCGCCGGCTCGACGCTCCTGTGCTACGCGATCTACTGCACCGCCGAGGTCACCGTCCGCAAGATGGGCACCGAGTGGCTCGTCGCGACCACCCCGTTCGTCGCCTTCGGCATCCTCCGGTACCTGTACATCCTCGAGCGCGGAGACCACGCCGCCGACGCGCCCTCAGAGCTGCTGCTCACCGACCGGCCGATCCAGCTCGCCGTTCTGCTCTGGATCGCCACGGCCGTCGCCATCGTCTACACCCACACCGGCGACCCCGGCGCGCTCGGGCATCTCTAGCCCAAGACCGTGGGCGCAGCCCACGCCCGCCGGAGGGTTCCCCTCCGGACCACCCGAGGGGATCGCCGCGGGCTGGCAGCCCCCGGCTGGAGAGCGCCGGCGCGGCCCGCCCGCCCCAGTCCCTTGGGGAAGAGCAGAGAGGGCAGTCCTCAGGTGGCTGAGGCAACACCTGCGGCCGCGGGGCTGAGGCGCACAAGGCCCGCCTGGAGGGCGTGAGCCACGGCCGTCCCGCGGGGCTCGTCCTCCGCGCGTTCCCTCCGGGGGGGCCTGGGGCTTGCCCTTCACACGAGCTGCTGCTTGAGGACCTTGCCGCTCGGGGTGCGCGGCAGCTCGGCGCGGAACTCGATCACGGCCGGGACCTGGTAGGTCGCCATCCGCTCGGCGCAGAACCGGCGGATCTCCTGGGGGGCGAGGGGCTCCTCCCCCTCGAGCACGACGACGGCCTTCACCAGCTCGCCGAGGTACGAGGCCGCGCCCGTCGCCGGAACGCCCACGACGGCGGCCTCGAGGATGCGGGGGTGCTGGACGAGGACCCGCTCCACCTCCAGCGCGTACACGTTCTCGCCCGCGACGATGATCATGTCCTTCTTCCGGCCGCGGAGGTAGGTG
>CAZRDB010000254.1:0-5948 GCA_964598695.1 uncultured Armatimonadia bacterium | reverse complement strand
GTCGAGCATGTCGAGCGCGCGGAGGAAGCCCTCGAGGATGTGGGCGCGCTCCTCGGCCTTGGCGAGGAGGAAGCGGGTCCGCCGCAGGATGACTTCCCTGCGGTGCTCGACGTAGATCTCCAGGGCCCGCTTGAGTGTGAGCATGCGGGGCACGCCGTCGACCAGGGCCAGCATGTTGGCGGCGAAGCTCGCGCGCATCTGGGTGTGCTTGTAGAGCTGGTTGAGCACCACGTTGGGGTTGGCGTCGCGCTTCATCTCGATGACGATCCGCATGCCCTTGCGGTCGGACTCGTCGCGGATGTCGGAGATGCCCTCGATGATCTTGTTGCGGGCGAGATCGGCGATCTTGCCCACCAGGACCGACTTGTTCACCTGGTAGGGGATCTCGGTGACGATGATCGCCTCGCGGCCCTGGCCGATCGGCTCCACGGAGACGCGCGCCTGCATCGTGATCGCGCCGCGGCCCGTCTCGTAGGCCTGTCGGATCCCTCGGGTGCCGAGGATCAGGCCGGCGGTCGGGAAGTCGGGGCCGGGGACGTAGCGCATGAGCTGCGGGATCGTGATCTCGGGGTTGTCGATCACGGCCGCGATCGCGTCGCAGACCTCGGTCACGTTGTGGGTCGGGATGTTGGTGGCCATGCCGACGGCGATCCCCGTGCTGCCGTTGCACAGCAGGGTGGGGAAGCGGGCCGGGAGGACGACCGGCTCCTTGCCCTCCTCGTCGTAGGTGGGCGCGTAGTCGACGGTGTCCTTGTCGATATCGAGCAGCAGGTCGACGGCGGCCCGGGCCTGACGGCACTCGGTGTAGCGCATGGCCGCGGGGGGATCGCCATCGACCGAGCCGAAGTTGCCCTGGGGGTCAACGAGCAGGTAGCGCATCGAGAAGTCCTGGCCGAGGCGGACCATGGCCGGGTAGACGACCTCGTTGCCGTGGGGGTGGTAGGTGCCGCTGACCTGACCCGCGACCTTGGCGCACTTGACGTGGCGGCCGCCCGGCGCCAGGTTCATCTCGCCCATCGCGTAGACGATGCGCCGGAGCGAGGGCTTGAGGCCGTCGCGGGCATCGGGCAGCGCGCGAGCGAAGATGACGCTCATCGCGTACGTCATGTACGACGTGCGCATCTCGCTGCTGATCTCCACGGGCACTACCTGGCGGGCGATCGCCTCACCGGGCGGGGGACCGCCGGGTCTCTTGTCAGCCATGGTTCTTGCTCCTCCGCTTGCGATCGGAAGCGTTCGCGGGCCACACGGGGGCGGTGGCCGACGGTCTAGAAGTCGAGGTTCTCGGCATCACGGGCATGCTCGGCGATGAAGTCGCGGCGCGGCTCGACGAGGTTGCCCATCAGGATGCTGAAGATCTCGTCGGCCTCGATCGCGTCGTCGAGCGTGACCAGACGGACAATCCGCGTCGAAGGCTCCATCGTGGTGGTCGCCAGGTCTTCCGCGTTCATCTCGCCCAGACCCTTGAACCGGTAGGTCATGCGGCCGCGCGAGGGGAGCTGCTCGAGCAGCGCGTCGCGCTCCTCCTCGGTCAGTGCGTAGTAGGTCTTGCCGCCCTGCTTGACCGAGAACAGCGGGGGCTGGGCGATGTAGATGTGTCCCTGCTCGATCAGCGGCTGCATGTAGCGGAAGAAGAACGTGAGCAGCAGCGTCCGGATGTGCGAGCCGTCGACATCGGCGTCCGTCATGATGATGATCCGGCTGTAGCGGAGCTTCGAGAGGTCGAACAGACCGCCGTCGTTGACCGGCTCGCCGTCCTCGTCGTCGCTATGGCCGTTGCCGTTCCCGTTGGCCGAGGAGGTCGCGATGCCGGTGCCCAGGGCCGCGACGATATGCTGGATCTCCTCGCTCGCGAGGATCCGGTCGAGCCGGTGCTTCTCGACGTTCAGGATCTTGCCGCGGAGGGGGAGGATCGCCTGGAAGCGGCTGTTGCGGCCCTGCTTCGCGGGGCCGGCCGCGCTGTCTCCCTCCACCAGGAACAGCTCGCACTCCTGCGGGTCGCGCGACTGGCAGTCGGCCAACTTGCCGGGTAGGCCCGCCCCGCCGGAGAGCGCGGACTTGCGCCGCACCAGCTCGGCCTGGCGGCGGGCGGCCTCTCGGGCCTGTTGGGCGATCTGCGACTGCTTCACGATCCGCTTGGCGTCGGTGGGGTGCTCCTCGAGCCAGGTGGCGAGCCCCTCGCCGACGAGGGAGTTGACGATGCCGTCGACCTCGCGGTTGCCGAGCTTGGTCTTGGTCTGCCCCTCGAACTGCGGGTGCGAGAGCTTGACCGAGATCACGGCGGTGAGGCCGTCGCGGACGTCCTCGCCGGAGAGGTTGGGGTCCTTGTCCTTCAGCACGCCCTGGGCCCGGCCATACTGGTTGATCACGCGGGTCAGCGCGGTCCGGAAGCCGGTGACGTGGGAGCCGCCCTCGATCGTGTTGATCAGGTTGGCGAAGCTGAGGCAGGTCTCCTGGTAGGAATCGTGATACTGCAGCGCCACCTCGATCTCGACATCGTCGCGCTGTGCCGAGAGGTGGACGGGTCGGTGGAGGGGCGTCTTCGTGGCGTTCAGGGCCTTGACGTAGTCCGTGATGCCGCCGCGGAAGCAGAAGACGTCGGAGCGGCCGCTCCGCTGGTCGGTGATGGTGAACTTGGTGCCGCCGGCGAGGAACGCCAGCTCGCGAACCCGGCGGGCGATGTGCTCGTAGTCGAACTCGATGGCGTCGAAAATCTCGGCGTCCGGGTACATCGTCGTCGTCGTTCCGGTGCCGGGGCCCTTGGCCGGTCCGAGGTCGGTGACCTGGGTGACGGGCTTCCCGCGCTCGTACCGCTGATGGTACCGCCGGCCGTCGCGCCGGACCTCGACCTCGAGCCACTCGGAGAGCGCGTTGGTGCAGGAGACGCCAACGCCGTGGAGGCCGCCGGAGACCTTGTAGGCGCCCTCCTCGAACTTGCCGCCGGCGTGGAGCACGGTGTGGACGACCTCGAGAGCCGGCCGCTTCTCCTGCGGGTGCATGTCGACCGGGATGCCGCGGCCGTTGTCCTGCACCGTGAGGGAGCCGTCGGCCCGGATGATCAGGTCGATCGTGTCGCAATGGCCGCCGAGCACCTCGTCGACCGAGTTGTCGACCACCTCGAAGACGATGTGGTGCAGACCGCGCACCGACGTGTCCCCGATGTACATCGCCGGGCGCTTGCGCACGGCTTCGAGCCCGCGGAGGACCCGAATCTGCGATGCGCCGTACTCGTGCTTGGCCATGTCAGCCTCCTGCCGACCCGCAGCGCAAGCCGCCGGTCGTCTCGTATCTCAGGTCTGTTCGTGGTCTTCCCCAGCGTGGAAAGAAGAGACGGGGGTTGGGCCCTGTGGGTGGCGCGAAGCGGCGGTTCTCCTGGCCCCTCACGAACGTTCCCGCGGGGGGAAAACCGGTCCGGCGCTCGGCCTCGCGCCCACGCCGCGATCACCCTCGGATTATGCCCGAATGCACCCTCTGAAGTCAAGTTCTGGCGGGGTTATCGCGGGGAATCCTGCACCACTCCAGAGGCTCTGTAGAGCCTCCCAGGGGCCATCGCCCCCTCCCGGAGGCCCTGCCGGGTCCGGGCATGCTCGCGGCCGCGTCGCACGGGTGGTCGGCGGGCTAGAAGCGGCCCGATTCGGGACCCGCCAACTCCGCGTCGCCGGGGCCTGAGGAGCGGATGGCGGGGTCGCCCGCGGTGGGGGGCGCGGGCTCGGTGGGCGGGTTCGCCAGCACCTGTCGGATGTTGACCGCCCAGCGCTGCGCGAGGTCGGCAACGGTCGACTGGTTGATCCGGGCCGTCTCCTCGTCGACAGTCACGATCCGGACCGCCTCGGCCCGGATGAACGTCCGGTTCTCCTCGCTGCCGAGCGAGAGGCTGAGCTGGGGCCCGTAGTCATCCAAGGCGCCGTTGAGTCGCTTGGCGGCGATGATCGCGCGCTCGTAGGCCGAGAGGTCCCCGAGCGGGGAGCGGATCGTGAGCACGATGGTCTGTCCGACGACGACCTCCCCCGCCTCACGGCCGTCCGAGCGGTTCTCCCGGGCCCGGAAGACCACCGGGGGCGGCGCGGAGGCCGAACTGGGGCGCGCCTCCATCGGCTCCGAAAGCGTGGCCAGGCCGGTTGCGACCGCGGCGCCGCAGAGCGCGGAGCACAGGAGCGCAAGGAACCGCCGCATCGACTCCACCTTCCCGGCCCGCCTCTTCCCCGCCTTCCAGGATAGCACACGCGTTCGGCGGGGTCAGCACGTGGCGGGCGGCGGCGAGGCCGACCCGACGCCGTCAGGCGTGCGGGTCGATCGGCCGCCCGCCCTCAGCCGCCGAACGCATCGACGCCAGGGTCACGGCGAGCGTCTTCGTCGAGTCCCGGTAGTCGGAGGCGATGTCGGAGCGATCTCCGCCAATCGCCGCCAGGAACGCCGCCAGCTCGCCCTGGTAGCCATCCACTCCGCCTTCGGCGGTGTGCTCGCCCTCCGGGTCGGCCCAGCAGGCTCGCGGCGCCTCCACGTGCATACCCAGCTCGTGGGCGTGAACGCGCAGGCCGCTGCCAACCCCCTGGTGCGTCATCCACGAGGACGAGAAGCTCCCGACGGCGCCATTGGCGAACCGTGCCTGCAGCGAGTAGGCGTCGGGCATGTCGGAGGCGGGGTCGTAGACGCCGCAGGCATGGGTGAGGCCGCTGACCTCGACGATCTCGCCGACGAGATAGCGCGCCATGTCGACGATGTGGGTGGCTTGCTCGACCATCTGGCCGCCGGAGAGCTGCAGGTAGCGCCACCACGGCCCCGGGACGGGCGTCGACCAGAACCAGCCGACCACGAGCCCGATGGCGCGCTCGGCCAGCGCCTCCTTGGCGCGGCGCACGAAGCCGTCCCACCGGTACTTGTAGCCGACGACCGAGGCGATGCCGGCCTCGTCGATCGCCGCGGCGATCTCGCGCGCCAGGCCCAGGTCGAGGGTGACGGGCTTCTCCACGAACAAGTGGATCCCCCGACGGCAGGCCTCGAACTCCAGCTCGCCCCGTTCCTTGGGCGGCGTGCAGATCAGCACGCCGTCGGGCGATTCGTCGTAGAGCCGTCGGAAGTCGTCGGTCGCGATGCCGCCGAACTCCCGAGCCGCGCTCTCCGCACGCTCGGGCACGATGTCGCAGAAGCCGGCGTAGCTGACGTCCTGTTGCTTCAGGTTGCCGAGGTGGTGCCGCGCGATGCCGCCCACGCCCACGATCCCCAGACGCACTGCCATCTCGCTCTCTCCCTTCGGGGAGTCGGTCGCGCGCCGTCTACGGGGTGGTGCGTCCGCCCGGCGTCAGGATGATCGCGGAGCCGCCCCAGCGACGCCGCACGTCTTCGTTGCGGCTGTGATAGACCGCCGCGCTCGCCTCCCCGTCTGCCAGCGCCTCGTCCTCCGGCAGGGCGACGTAGAAGCGCTCGTCGCCGGCGTTGCACAGGGGGAGGTTCCAGCGCCGGCGGGCGGTCGCCAGGGCCGCGCGCACGCGCCGCCGGAGGGCGACCATCTCGCGGCCCGAGAACTCGCGCTCCCGACCGCTGCGGGTGAGCGCCAGGCCGATCCGCAGCCGGTCGAGCTGCTCGGGCTCCATCTCGGAGAGGTAGTCGAGCCAGTGTCGCGCGTTCGCCTTGCCGCGGCCGTTCGCCAGGTAGTAGGCCATCACGCGGGCCACACGCCCGGAGGGCGCCCGCGTCGCCTCGGGGCAGATCACCGGTAGCCATCTGCGCAGCGTCAGATCTCGGATTGCCGACATCCCACACGCCTTTCCATGAGCATGTCTTGGGTGCGTCGGGCGGGAGTCTCGTCGGACTCCCCGCGAGCACACGGACAATACTCCTGGCCCCCTTCGCGAGTTCAACGCGAAGGCGCGGCGAGGCGTCGTCAGCGCGTGAGACCCCGGAGCACGTTGCGCACGACTCCGGCGGGCACCCGATCGGTCACCTCCACG
>CAZRDB010000253.1:0-6029 GCA_964598695.1 uncultured Armatimonadia bacterium | reverse complement strand
GCTCGACCTGGTGCGGCTAGCGCGCGCGGGGATCTCGGTCGTACGGCGCGCGACCGGAGGCCGGGCGATCTACCACGCCGACGAGCTGACCTACGCCGTCGCCGGGCCGCTCTCCCTCTTCGGGGCCGAGTGCTCGGTGATGGTTGCCTACCGCGCGCTGTCGGCGCCGATCCTCCACGGGCTGCGCGAGCGGCTCGGGGTGGAGGCCGACCTGGCGCGCGGCCGCCGGACCGAGCACCCGCGCCAGGCCTCGTCGGTCGCCTGCTTCCAGAGCCCGGCGCAGTGCGACGCCGTCGCGGGTGGCAAGAAGGTCGTCGGGAGCGCCCAGGTCCGCCGGGCCGGGGCGTTCCTCCAGCACGGCTCGATCCCCCTGATCCCCCGCGAGGAGCGGGAGCGGGAGGTGCTGCTCGGGGCCGGCTCGCCCAAGATCGACGCGCTGGGCAGTCTGAGCGAGGCGGCGGGGCGGCCGGTGACGTGGGAGGAGGCCGCGGAGGCGCTGGTCTCAGGCTTCGCGCGACTCGCCGGGGTCACGTTCCGGGAGGGGGAACTTTCGGCCCCGGAGAGGAAGGTTCTCTCCGAGCGCGTGCAGAAAGTCACCGTGCCATCCCGGGAAGGCGCGCCGAGCGGCGCCGGACGGGAAGAGGCGGTCTCCGGCTGAACGGGGAGCGCGTCTCGCGGCTTCGGGGGCGGGTGGCCGTCCTTGACCCTGCGGGATTCCCTGTGATACCGTCACGTTCCAGTTGTGTGAGATGACCTGTCCCCGCGGGTAGGGATCCGTGTGGGTGGGCCCGGAGAGGAGCCTGGGATCGATGCCTAAGAAGATCCTCGCCGTGGACGACGAGAAGCACATCGTCCGTCTGGTGCAGGTGAACCTGCAGCGCCACGGGTATGAGGTGCACACGGCCTACGACGGTCGGGAGGCCCTCGAGAAGGTGCGCGAGGTCAAGCCGGATCTGATCGTCCTCGACGTCATGATGCCGCATCTCGACGGCTTCGGCGTCCTGCGGCGCCTCAAGGCCGATCCGGAGACGCGCGACATCCCGGTCATCATGCTCACCGCCAAGGCCCAGGACGCGGACGTCTTCCGCGGCTGGCAGCAGGGCGTGGACTCCTATCTCACGAAGCCGTTCAACCCGCTCGAGCTCATCACGTTCGTCGAGCGCATTCTCGACCGTCCGAGCGACGACGACCCCGTGGTCGATCTCTAGGCCGGGCCCACGGGGCCCATGGCAGCGCTCGTGGCATGACCCTCGGAAGCCGGGATCGCTTGCGGTCTTGGCTTCTTTCGTACCTGGTGAGGCGCCTGTGATCATCCGAGTCACGACACCCAGCCGGATCGACTTGGCCGGCGGAACCCTCGATATCTGGCCGCTCTACACGTTCGTCGGTGGCGGGTACACGGTCAACTGCGCCATCGACGTCGGTAGCGAGGTCACGATGGAGACCCGCGACGACGGCGCCTACGATCTGCTCTGCGAGGACATCGGGGAGCAGCAGGTCGCCGGCTCGCTCGAGGAACTCGACCCGGAGGGCCCGGGCGGCCTCATCGTACGCGCCCTGAAGGTCTACCAGCCCTCCTGCGGCCTGACCATCCGCACCCGCAACCGGGCCCCCAAAGGCACCGGTCTCGGCAGCTCCAGCAGCCTGCTCATCGCCGCCTCGGCCGCCCTGTGGGACCTCGCGGGCCGCGAGATCGAGAAGGAGGCCGTGATCGACATCGCGGCCAACATCGAGGCCCAGTGCATCCTCGTGCCCACCGGCAAGCAGGACTACTACGCGGCGGCCTACGGCGGCGTCAACGCGATCTGGTTCGGGCTCGAGGGCAATCGCCGCGAGCCCCTCGTCGTCGATGAGGCCACACTGCATGAGCTGGACGAGCGGCTCACCCTCGTCTTCTGCGGCGAGACCCACTTCTCGGCCACCACGAACTGGAGCATGCTCAAGTCCTATGTCGAGGACGCCGGCGCCACGCGGGCCAGCCTCGAGGTCATCAAGCGCTCGTCCGACGCCATGCGCCAGTGCCTCCTGCAGGGCGACCTCCACGACTTCGCGCGCTGCCTCGACGAGGAGTGGACGGCTCGGAAGAGCCTCGCCGAGGGCGTCACCACCCCGCTGATCGACAGCCTGATGGTCGCCGCGAAGCAGGAGGGCGCGCTCGCAAGCAAGATCTGCGGGGCCGGCGGCGGGGGCTGCATGATCAGCTACTGCCGACCGGGGCGCCGCCAGGCCGTCGAGCAGGTTCTCGAGTCGATGGGCGCGATGGTGATCCCGTTCCGGATCCGCACCAAGGGCATCGAGATCACCCACGGCTAGGCCGCTCGGCCCCCTCCCCTCGCCCTACCTCCCCAGCCAACTGACCTTCGTCGTGTCGGCGGCGATGAGGCTCGCCCCGTAGCCGTTCGCGGGCGGGCCCAGCGCCTGGGAGGAACCGTCACCGACGTTGTACAGCAGCAGCGACCCCGCCTGCTCGCAGACGAGCTGGCCCCCCGTCGGGGAGACGGCCGGCCACCGGCAGCCGCGCAGCGCCTCGATCTCTCCGAGTCCGCTCCCGTCGGTCGCGCAGCGGTAGATGCGCGACTCGCCCTCCGCCGTCGCTCCGAACCAGATCCAGCCATCGGGCGCCCAGCACAGCGACTCGACCGTCAGGGCCGGCTCGGCGCCGGTGTGCAGCCCGGCCGTGATCCGCACGGGCTCCTGGTCGCTCGGGGCGGAGAGGTCGATCAGGGCGACATCGTAGTCTCCCGGGGCAGTGCTCGCCGGGAAGTACCGCGCCGTCGTGAGGGCGGAGTAGGAGCCGTCGGGAGAGCAGGCGACGGATCCGGGAGCGCGGCCGACGAGCGTCTCGCGGTAGACCTGCTCCGGCGCGGCGCCCCCGACCAGATGGACGAGGAACACGCCGGGCCCGACCGCGCCCGGGAGGTCGAGGAGGCCGGGGACGAGGGCGTCAACGCTCGTCGGCAGGAAGGAGACATCCCCCATCGGCCAGCCCGCCTGGCTCGCGGCGACCTGCGCGAGGTTGCCCTGCGGGCTCGAGGGCGTGGTCGCGAACAGGCGCGAGGGCCCCGTGCCTCCATCGCGGACCAGCGCGACGCGCGTGCCGTCGCGCGAGACGTAGGGCCGGTCCCGATAGCCGGGGGCGAGCGCGTTGGTCAGACGGACCAGCCCGGTCCCCTCGGCGAGGAGGCCGAACGCATTGTCGATCGAGGCCGTGACGGCCGACGGGAAGGCGATCTCGGTGCGGGGGCTCGAACCGACCAGGTCGGCCGAGTACGGCGCGTCGGAGCGGACGGTCACCAGGTAGTAGCCGGGGCGGATCCCGAAGGCCGCGGAGGTCGCCGTGGTCTCGGCGGCGGCCTCCGCAACGTAGGTCCCCGCATCGGGATCGAGGCGGTAGACGGAGAAGCCCGGGTCGTAGGGGTCGGGATCCTCGAAGTCGCAGAGGAGCTGGAGGTGGAGCGGCCAGGTCCCCGAGACGCGGACATCGACCATCGAGTAGACCGCGAGCAGGGCCCGCTGGCCGGCGGGCAGGGGGACGTCATCCGGCAGCGCGCTGGGCTTGCAGAGGGCGAACCGGAGCACCGCGTCGTACTCGAGTGAGCCCTGGGGCACCGTCAGGGTCGCGCACCGGAGCGCGAACGCGAGGCCGGAGACCGCCGAGACGGAACTCTCGCGCTCGGCGATGATGTCCGAGACGCCGGGAGGGTCGACATCGGTCCCCGACGGCTGCGAATGCGAGACGCAGCCGCTCAGCGCCGCCACGAAGGCCGCGAGGAGCGACAGGGCGAACCATCGGCCCATCGTGCGGCGGGAGGCTCCCAGCATGGCTTGGATCGACATCACGGTCCCTCTCGATGACAACCTGCCCGTGTGGCCGGGCGACCCCGCGCCCCAGCGGGAACTCGTCTCCTCGATGGCCCAGGGCGCTGTGTGCAACGTCACCCGGCTCGCGCTGTGTGCCCACAACGGCACCCACATCGACGCGCCGTTCCACTTCATCGCAGACGGCGCGACGGTCGAAACGATCCCGCCCGATCTGCTCTGCGGCCCCTGCCGGGTGGTCGAGTGCGGCGAGGCGGAGTGGATCACGCGCGCCCTGGTCGAGAGCTTCTCGCTCGAGCCGGGCACGCGCGTGCTCTTTCGGACACGCAACTCCCGGCGATGGGGGCAGCCCACGTTCGCGGAGGACGCGGTCGGCTTCGATCCGGCCGGCGCGCGGGCGGTCCGCGATGCCGGCGTGGCGCTCGTCGGGATCGACTACCTCTCGGTGGGGAGCTTCCGAGAACACGGGATCACCGTCCACCACACGCTGCTCGCGGCCGGGATCCCACTCCTCGAGGGCCTGGATCTGACCCACGCGCCCGCGGGGGACTACGAGCTGTTCTGCGCGCCGCTGCTGCTGCCCGGCGCCGACGGCGCCCCGGCCCGGGTGTTCCTGCGCACCCCGGAGCCGAGCGGTGGCGCAACGGAGGGATCGTGCACGTGAAGACGATCGTCACCTTCGGCGAGGTCATGCTGCGGCTGGCCACGCCGGGCTTCTCGCGGTTCGGACAGGGCGCCACGCTCGAGGCGACCTTCGGCGGCGGCGAGGCGAACGTCGCCGTGAGTCTCGCCCGCTTCGGTCTGCCGGTCGAGTACGTCACGCGGCTCCCGGCCAACGACCTCGGCGACGCCTGTCGCGATGCGCTACGGTCGCACGGTGTGGGGGTGCGGCACATCGCGCGCGGCGGCAAGCGGCTCGGGATCTACTTCCTCGAGACCGGCGCGGCACAGCGCGGGAGCAAGGTCCTCTACGACCGGGCCGACTCGGCACTGGCGGAGATCGCGCCGGGCGCGATCGACTGGGAGGCGGTCTTCGCGGAGGCCGGGTGGTTCCACTGGACCGGGATCACCCCCGCCGTCTCCCGGGCCGCCGCGGCCGAGTGTCTCGCGGCGATCCACGCCGCGAAGCGCTGCGGCTGCACGGTCTCCTGCGACCTCAACTACCGCAAGAACCTGTGGAAGTGGGGCACTACGGCGAGCGAGGTGATGCCTGAGCTGGTCGCGCTGTGCGACGTGGCCGTCGGCAACGAGGAGGATGCCGAGAAGGTCTTCGGGATCCGCGCGGAGGCGGCCGACGTGACCGCCGGCAGCGTCGAGGCGGCCTCGTACGTGCAGGTCTGCGAGGCCCTCCACGCGCGCTTCCCGGGCCTCCGGCGCATCGCGATCACCCTGCGCGGCTCCCTCTCGGCCAGCCACAACACCTGGAGCGGGCTGCTGTGGGACGAGGGGCGGGTCATCACCGCTCCCGTCTACGACATCGCCCACATCGTGGATCGGGTCGGCGGGGGCGACGCGTTCTGCGCGGGGCTGATCTACGGTCTCCACTGCCTGCCGAGCCCGGAGGAGGCGCTCGGGTTCGCGGTGGCGGCCTCGTGCCTCAAGCACTCGATCGAGGGCGACTTCAACCTCGTGAGCGTCGACGAGGTGCGAAAGCTCGCCGGGGGCGACGCCTCCGGCCGCGTGAGCCGCTAGGGAGGAGAGGTTCGCCATGCGCTCGCTGCTCGGCGTGCTCGCAACCTGCGCGCTCCTCGCACCCGTGGCCCGGGCTCAGGAGCCCGACCCGGTCGAGACGGGACGCGCGCTGCTGGGGCAACTGCGGCCGGGCCACCCGCGGCTGATGCTGACCGACGAGTCGCTCGCGGTGCTGCAGGCGACGATCGCGCGCGACGCCACGGCCGCCGATTGGTACGCGAAGCTGCTCGCCGTCGCCGAGAAGACGCTCCCCGAGCCGCCGATCGAGCATGTCCTCATCGGCCCCCGCCTGCTCGACAAGTCCCGCAAGTGCCTCTCGCGCGTGGCGACGTGGGGCCTCGTGTACCGCCTGGGCGGCGACCGCCGGTTCCTCGAGCGAGCCAAGCAGGAGCTGCTCACGGCCGCCGCGTTCGACGACTGGAACCCGAGCCACTTCCTCGACACGGCGGAGATGACCCACGCGCTGGCGATCGGCTACGACTGGCTCTACGCCGACCTCACCGACGCGGAGCGGGCGG
>CAZRDB010000252.1:0-6043 GCA_964598695.1 uncultured Armatimonadia bacterium | reverse complement strand
GGCCGACCGCCACCGCAACACCCTTGACCACCCGGAGCGGTACCAGTTCTGCGATGTCTCGCAGAACAACCAGGTGTCCGGCCAGGAGCACTGGGACCGATTCCAGTGGGCACGGTCTCACATCGCCGGTGCGCCACGCCCGATCAACACGGTCAAGACCTACGGCGCCGACGGGGGACCGTTCGGGGGCACGCGGGACGGCCTCGAACGCTGGTGGCGCCACGTCGTGGGTGGGGCGGCCTCGGCGCGCTTCCATCGTCCCGTCTCAGGGCTGGGCCTGACCGAGCCCGCGAAGGCTTCGCTGCGTGCCGCCCGGCGGCTCGAGTCGCGCGTCAGGCTGTGGGAGGTCGAGCCGGCGAACGCTCTCCTGTCCGATCGCGAGGAGAACGAAGCCTACCTCGCCGCGGCGCCCGGGAGGGCCTATGTGCTCTACCTGACGGACGGGGGCGCCGTCGGCCTGGACCTCACCGGCCACGACGGCGCGTTCCGCCTCCACTGGATCGACCTCTCGGATGGCGAGTGGGCGGGCGAGGCGGAGCTGGTCGGAGGAGCGGTGGCCGCCATCGAGGCCCCCGGCCCCGGCATGTGGGTTGCGGCGATCGTCCGAGAGTAGGGTGGGCGGGGGATGACCCGGCAGCGTTCTGCCGATCCCGCTTCTCCGCTATACTCAGAGCGGCCCAGGCCACACCCCCGACCGGTGAAGGAGACCTGCCCGTGAAGCTCGCGCACCGTACGGAGATCATCACCCCGTCGGCGACCATCGCCCTCACCCAGAAGGCCGCGCGCCTCAAAGCCGAGGGTGTGGACATCGTTGGCTTCACCGCCGGCGAGCCCGACTTCGATACCCCCGCACCCGTCGTGGAGGCCGGGATCCAGGCGATCCGCGGCGGCGACACCCGCTACAGCGCCAAGGCCGACAAGGCCCTGCGCGAGACGGTCTGCGAGCGGGTCGCGGCCGACCGGGGCGTGACCTACGAGCCCTCCCAGGTGCTCATCTCGTGCGGCGCCAAACACTCGCTCGCCAACGCGTGCATGGCCCTGCTCGACGCGGGGGACGAGGCGATCATCCTCGGCCCCTACTGGCTCTCGTACCCCGAGATGGTCCGGCTGGCGGGGGCGACGCCGGTCTGCGTCACGGCGCGCGCCGACGAGGGCTTCCTGCCCTCGCCCGAGGCCGTGCGGGCCGCCGTGACACCAAGGACGCGGCTGATCATCATCAACTCCCCCTCGAACCCGACGGGCGTCGTCTACCCGCGGGAGACGATGCGGGCGCTCGCCGAGATCGCGGTCGAGAACGACCTGTGGATCGTCACCGACGAGATCTACGACGCGATCCTGTTCGAGAAGAGTGGATTCGTCTCGGTCTTCGATCTCGACGCGGCCCTCGCGTCGCGGACGATCCTGGTCAACGGCGCCTCCAAGATGCTTGCCATGACCGGCTGGCGGATGGGCTGGGCGCTCGGGCCGAAGGACGCGATCGACGCGATGGGGGCGATCCAGAGCCACTCGACCTCGAACCCGACGTCGTTCTGCTACGCTGCCGTCCTGGAGGGCCTGCGGGCCTGCGCCGACGAGGTCGAGGCCATGCGGCGTTCGTTCGAGCAGAGGAAGGACTTGATCCTCGCGGAGATGAAGGCACTGCCGGGAGCGAGGACCGTGCCTCCCAAGGGCGCCTTCTACGTCTTCCCGGAGGTCTCCGCGTACCTCGCGAAGCTGGGGCTGACCGATTCCGACGCCCTGGCGACCTGGCTGCTCGAGAAGGCCCGTGTGATTGTGGTGCCCGGCGGCGCGTTCGGCGATGACCGATGCATCCGACTCTCGTTCGCGACGTCGGAGAAGGCGATCCGCGAGGGCGTGGGCCGGCTCGTGGCGGCGCTCGAGGCCTAGCGGGGCGAGGTGGGCATGGCACGCGGCACAGCACAGGCATCGCGGAGGGGGCGCCCCGGGGCGCTCCTCGTGTTGGTCTGCCTCGGCCTGCTCGCGCTGCCCACCCGAGCGGCCGAGAGCGTCCGCTACGTGATCACCGTCGATCCCGCCCGCGCGCCCCTGGTCGATGTCGAGATGGAACTCACCGGCTTCGGCGCCGACCAGGTCCTCGTGGGGATCCCCTTCGGCTACGCGGCCGGGCGCCCGGATGGCGACTGCGTGGAGAACCTGACCGCCGTCGACCTCGCCGGACGCTCCCTCGCCGCCTTCACGGTCGACGGCCACCTCTACGGCTGGGAGAGCGCACCGCGACGGGTGGCCTACTCCGTGCGGCTCACGCACCGGTCCGAGGTCGACGGGCTCGCGCGCCTGCGCCGCTGGCCGTGCGACGGCCGCACCCAGCCCTACGTCGGCCGAGACCGCGGCCTCCTCGTGGGCGGCGCGCTGCTTCTGGTGCCCGACCGGTGGGAGCTGGACGCCACCGTCGAACTGCGGCTGCCGCCGGGATGGGCGACGGTCTCGCCCTGGCCCTGCCAGAACGGCATCTACCGCCCCCAGAGCATCGACTCGCTCACGCGAGACTACCTGGCGATCGGCGACTGGCAGACCCGTACGCTGACCTCCGCCGGTGTCGGGATCACCGTCGCCCGCGTGCCGGGCCAGGGGGAGATCCCTCCGCGGCTGGCCGAGGCGGTGCTGCCGCTCCTCGGCGAGACGGCGCGGATGCTCGGACCGCTGCCGGGCGGCGGCCCCGTGACGGTGCTCATCGGGGAGTCGAGCGGCCTCGAGCCGATCGTCGCCGCCTCGCCCCACGGGGTCCTCTGCGCGCCGGGGCGGTCGAGCACGGCCGAGCACACGCGGCTGTTGGCGTCGGCGCTCCCACGGCTGTGGGAGACCACGCGCCAACCCTTCGGACCCGAGCTGAGGCGCGTGACCGAGGCGGTCTACGCCTACCTCGGCGCCCAGGCATGTCTCGCCGCACGCCTCGACAGCCCGCGGGAGTTCGTCTCGTGGCTTGCGGCGTTCTCCGCCGAGCAACGTGGCCTGACGCCGGGCCTGACGCTCCGTCAGGCACTCACTCGTGGCTCCGACGACCCCGCGTCGGCACGGTTGTGCCTCGTTGGGGGCGTTCTTCGGGCGGCGGAGATCGATGTCCGCTTGCGCGAGGCGTCGGCGGGCGCCCGCACGCTGGCCGACGCGCTGCGCTACGCGTTCGCCGAAGGCCTCCCCCGGCGGACACTCGTGGCGCTTCCGACGGAGATCGAGCAGTGGCGGGCGAGCCTGGAGGCCTGGTGGCCGGATGCGCCCAGGGGCGCGTTCGACCTGGGCCTCGACCAGGGGCTGCCGTGGTTCACGGACGACATTCTCGTGGCCCTGACCGGCGATCGGCTCGAGGCGGTTCGCGCGGGCCTGGCGCCGCCGCCTGTCGGGTCTCCGCTCGCGGCGATGGTGAGCCCCCGAGCGGTCGCGGACCGAGCACCGGAGCCGCCGACCGTTGAGACGGCCGTCGCGACCGCTCCCGGCGGGCCCGGGGCCGAGACCCCGGCCGGGCCGCAGGGCGAGAGACCGCTCGCGCGGCCGCTCTTCGATCCGCCGGCGGCAACGAGCCAGCGGCCCGCGTTCGATGTGGACCACGCCCTCGCGTTGCTCGATTCGGCCAAGCCTGCCGGCGATCGCTCCTTGCTGCCGCCCGCCGAGACCCTCTCGGGCGGCCCGCTGCCCGACACGGCCGCTGGCGGTCTCGATCTCTCGCGCTACCTTCCGCTCGTGGCTCTGGAGAAGCCAATGCCACGGCCGCGGTTCCGGCCGGACCCCCCGCGCGCGCCGGGTGCGCCGGTGGTCCCGGAGAAGCCCGGCCCCGCCGAGCCCGGCGAGGGCAAGCCTGAGCCCCACAAGGCCGGCCCCGTGACCGCCGCGCCACAGAAGCTCGTGGTGAGCGGCCTCGGGTACGTCGTCCGCCTCGACCCCAAGAAGGCGCCGCTGGTCGAGGTGACCCTCACGGTAGCCTCCACCGGCGAGGGGCCGTTCTCGCTCGCGATGCCGCTCGGGTACGCCTACCGCAACGTCGCCAACGACTACGTGGAGGACCTCGTCGCCAAGGATGCGGCGGGCAAGGAGATCCCCACGGCGGGAGACGAGAATGGGGTCTACCGCTGGGCGCGGACCCCGAAGACGGTCCGGTACGCCGTCCGCCTGGCGCACCGCGAGGAGATCCGCAAGCTGGCGGGCGACAGCTCGGTCGACAGCGACGCCTACGAGCATCCGTTCCTGGGCCCCTCGAACGCGCTCCTCCCCGGCGCGGCGCTGTTGCTCGTTCCGCCGGGGTGGGAGGGTGCGCCGCGCCTGCGCGTGGAGACGCCGCGCGGCTGGCGCGTGATCGCGCCCTGGCCGATGAAGGACGGGGCGTTCGAAGTCCCGTCGGCCTCCTCGCTCGCGCACAACTACATCGGCGCGGGCGACTGGGAGAGCGAGACGGTCGAGGCCGAGGGCCTGGTGCTCGAGGCGGCCTTCTCGCGGGGAGTCACGGTCGACCGCGGGATCGTCCTCGCGGGGATGAAGCGGTTGCTGGCGGTCCAGCACGAGCTGTTCGGCTACGTCCCGACAGGGCGGTGCTGCCTCTTCTTCACGGCGCCGGGTGACCGCGACAACCTGGCGGGCTCGACCAACGAGGGCAGCATCATCCTCGTCCTGCCGAAGGGCGGGGGCGTGGGCGAGGAGGCCGAGGTGCTCCGCCTTCTCGCGCACGAGTTGATGCACCTGTTCGAGAACGAGGGCGGGGAGCTGGCCGACGACCTCCGGTTCTTCGGGGAGGGCTTCACGGAGTACTACGCGCGGGTCCTCTGCGCCCGGGCGGGCCTGCACAGCGACCGGATGGTTCTGCGCTCGTTCGGCGCGATGTTCGAGACCCTCGACAGCTTCCCCCTCGGCCTGACGCTCGAGCGGGCGCAGAGCGACTTCTTCAAGGATCTCACCCATGCGCGGATGTGCTACTACGGCGGGGTCGCGCGGGCGCTGGAGCTGGACGTGCGCCTCCGGGAGGCCTCGGAGGGCGCGCTCTGCCTCGACGACCTGATGCGCTACATCTACAATACCGTTCTCCCCGCCCAACAGCGCGGCGGGGAGGGGCTCTCCTACGCGCAGTGGCGGGCCGCACTGGACTGCTGGTACCCCGAGGCCCCGAAGGGGCTGTTCGACATGCGGCTCACGCAGCCGCTGCCCTGGAGCCTGAGCGACACGCTCGACCGGGCGGGTCTCGAGGCCGGCTTCCCCACATCCGCAAGCCTTCGGATGACCAAGGGATCGGTCTTCGAAGCGATCGTCGCGCCCGAGGCGCCGGGCGCGGCCGAGAAGCAGCCGTAGCCCCGCGCGCGGCACACACCCCCTCCGGGAGGCACACACATGGCGTACCGCATCACCTTCATCCGTGGCGACGGCACGGGCCCCGAGCTAGCCGACGCGACCGCCCGCGTGCTCGAGGCCTCGGGCGTCGCGATTGAGTGGGACTGGCAGGAGGCCGGCGTCGACATCATGGCGACGGCCGGGACGCCGCTGCCCGACGCCGTCCTCGAGTCGATCGACCGCAACAAGGTCGCGATCAAAGCCCCGATCACCACGCCGGTGGGCACCGGCTTCCGGAGCGTGAACGTCTCGCTGAGGCAGCAGCTCAACCTGTTCTCGTGCCTGAGACCGTGCAAGAGCTACGCCGGCGTGCGCTCCCGCTACGAGGAGATCGACCTGGTGCTCGTCCGCGAGAACACCGAGGACCTGTACATCGGCATCGAGTTCGAGCAGGGGACGCCCGAGACGGCCGAGCTGATCGAGGCGATCGCCCGTCTCGGCGACCGCCGGATCCTCCCCGACAGCGGCGTCTCGATCAAGCCGATCTCGATCCAGGCGACCCGGCGGATCTTCGAGTGGGCCTTCGACTACGCCCGGGCCAACGGACGGCGCAAGGTGACGGCCGTCCACAAGGCCAACATCTGCAAGTTCTCGGACGGCCTCTTTCTCGCCGTCGCGCGCGAGGTCGCGGCCGAGAACACCGATCTCGAGTTCGAGGATCGGATCGTCGACAACATGTGCATGCAGCTCGTGCAGAAGCCCGAGCTGTACGATGTGC
>CAZRDB010000251.1:0-6249 GCA_964598695.1 uncultured Armatimonadia bacterium | reverse complement strand
TCCACGAGGACGAGGAGGCCGTCGCGATCGACCACGCGCGCATCGTGCTCGAGGGCGACCGCTACTACCTGATCCCGCTCGGCGGCGAACTCGCCACCTGCCTGAACGCCACCCCCACCGCCGAGACGGTCGAGCTGCGCTCCGGCGACCGGATCGGGCTGGGTGGCTCGGTCTTGCGGTTCGAGACGGCGCCCGAGGGCGACTGAAGGGAGAGAGCGCGTGGCCGACGCACCGCCCATCCAGTTCGCGTGTCCCGAGTGCGGGCACCCGCTCCGGGCCAGCCGGGAGTTCGCCGGCCGGCGCTCGCTGTGCGGCGCCTGCCGCAGCGCGGTGGAGATCCCCACCGACACCCCCGAACGCCCCTCCCCCGCCATCGACGCCGCGAAGGGCCTCCCGGCCGCCGTCGCCACCACCCGCACCTCGGCCTGGGAGGCGGCGTACGCGCAGGCCGTCGTCGCGCTCGGAGCCGACGAGGTCGCCGTCGCCTCGGCCGTTCGCGACCGCGGCGCCACCGGCGGCCGCATGAGTTCGCTGCCGACGATGCTTGCGGCACGCGGGCTCGTCGACCACGAGACGAGCCGGCGCGCGATGGTCATGGCACGACGCGCCATCCGCGGCGGCGGCCCCGTCTCCTCCGACGAGCAGTTCGAGGAGTGCCCGAACTGCTTCTCCTTCCTCTCGACCCGCGACCGCGCGTGCCCCTACTGCGGGCAACGGCGGGCCGACGACGAGCTGCTCGAGATGTGCCCCAACTGCAAGGCCGAGCAACCGGGAGGCCAGGAGACCTGCCTCGCGTGCGGAGCCGACATGCGCTCGGGCCTGCTCCCGATCGGACGCCTCGCCGCCCGCGGGACCGCTCCGCAGAGCCTGCCGGCGCCGGCGCCCACGGTGCGGCGCGCCCGCGCCGGCCGAACCGCCCTCCTCGGCTCGGTTCTCTCCTACGCCGCGCTGGCGCTGCTGATCGCGGTCGTCGTGGGAGGAATCTGGGCGCTGCGGCACCGCGATGAGCTGGTCCTCGGCCGCTCCGGCGCCGCGCTCAACCGCTCGGTCATCCGGTTCACGGAGGCGCTCCGCTTCGGCGACAAGGAGACCCTCGCGGCCCTGATCGACCCGGCGGCCGGGATGTCCGCGGAGTCGATCGCGAGCCGGCTCCCCGCGATCACCGGCGGCGATGCCGGCCAGGAGGTCCTTTCGATCGAGTGCAAGCCGCCGATCGTGGCGGGCGACTCGGCGACGGTCTACGCCGAGGTGGTCCTCAAGCGCGCCGACGCGACGCTCAGCGAGGAGCACGCCACCGAGGCACTCGAGCAGGTCAACGCCCTCACCGGCCGGGCGAGCACCAACGCGAGGCGACTCACCTGGAAGTGGGTCCGCCACGGCGAGTCGTGGTTCTACGCCGGACCGTTGAGCCCGTAGGGCGAGGACCGCACCGCCCCGGAGGGCGCCCCTCCGGACCACCCCGAGGGCCGCGCCGGTGGGGCCTCAGTAGCCCCGCGCCATGTCGACCTTGTTGGGGATGGGCTCTCCCCGGGCGGCGGCGTTCAGCAGGTCGGCGACGGCCGCCATCCGCAGCAGCTCGGTCTCGGCCGTGAGTCCGCCGCGGTGCGGGCTCATCACGACGTTCGCCAGCTCGTGGAACGGGTAGTCGGATGGGTATGTCGGCGGAGCGCCGGCCCCGAACGGCGAGAGCCGCTCCTTGCTCGAGCCCGGGTAGCGGTACCACACATCGAGCCCGGCCGAGTGGATCCGACCGTCGCGCAGGGCCTCGTAGAGCGCCTTCTCGTCGATGATGGCGGCGCGGCCGACGTTCACCAGCACAGCTTCACGGGGCAGCAGCGCCAGCTCCTCCGCGCCAAGCAGGCCCTCCGTCTCGGCCGTGTGCGGCAGGCAGACGATCAGGGCCCGGGCGCGCGGGAGCAGCGCACGGAGCGCGGAGGCCGGGTGGATCTCCGCGACGGCGTCCGTCTCGACCTCGGCCGCACCCCGGCGCGTCGCCACGACGCGCATCCCGAGCCCCG
The DNA here is from genome assembly GCA_964598695.1 of uncultured Armatimonadia bacterium. Taxonomy (GTDB): domain Bacteria; phylum Armatimonadota; class Zipacnadia; order UBA1398; family UBA1398; genus CAZRDB01. Next base: position 4,231 of record CAZRDB010000251.1, on the reverse strand, counting down.
CGCACGAGCGCCCGACGAGGCGGCCGATGTGGCCGTAGCCGAGGATCAGGGCGGTCCGCTCGGCCAGCGAGATCGTCCCGCCGTCGTCGGTCCGCCCGGCCCAGTCGCCGCGCCGGAGAGCCTGGTCGAGGGCCACCACGCGCTTGGCGGCGGCGAGCAGCAGCGCGACCGCCAGCTCGGCCGTCGCGACCGCGTTGTGGTGCAGGTTGTGAACGGAGACCTCGGGCCGTCCCGCGAGGCGCGCGCGCACCGCCTCGGGCACCCCCGTCCAGGGGACGATGACGGCGCGCAGGCTCGGACTCGCCACCTGCTCCGGTCGCGGCGAACCCTCGACGAGGATCTCGAAGTCGGGGGGCGGGTCGCCTCCGAGGTGAAGCTCGACCCCGCCGACGAGCCGGGCGCGTAGCAGCTCGAGCGGCTCCCCCGTGGCGGGCCGGGGGATGTAGACGCGAACGGGCACCGTTCCACCTCCAGGCTACCGTCCCGCGAAGTAGTCCTCGTCGAGGATCTCGAAGAGGATCGTGTCGTGCCAGCATCCGCCGCGCCACAGGGTCTTGCGCGCGACGCCGATCCGGCGGTAGCCGGCCTTCTCGAGGCACCGGGCGCTCGCGAGGTTCTCCGCGAAGCACTCGCTCTGCAGGCGGTGGAGCCCGAGGTTCTCGAACACCCACCTCGTCCGCACGCGCATCACCTCGGCGCCGTACCCCTTGCCCCAGGCGTCCTTCTCGCCGAGGAGGATCCCGGTCGAAGCGGAGCGGTTGGTCCGATCGATGCCGATGACGGCCGTCGTGCCGATGTGCCGGCCGTTCTCGTCGAGGACGGCCCAGACGATGTCGTCGCGCGACAGGGTGACGCGCTCGAACCACGCCTCCTCGGCCGCGCGGGTCATGGGACCGTCGTGGGTCAGCCAGCGCGTGACCTCCGGATCGTTGATCCAGCGGAGGCAGTTCTCGAAGTGCAGCTCCCGATCGAGCGGCACCAGCCGGACGCGATCGCCCCGAATCCCGACGATGTCCACGCTCACGCTCCCTTTCCGGTTCACGGGCGCTCGGCGGCCTCGTCCGCCCCCACCCACAGGGCCTCGGCGACCTCGCGCCACAGGCGGAAGCCCACGGCGGCCACGAGCAGCTCCCCGATCTCCTCGCCCCGGCGCAGGCGGCCGAGCGCGGCCGTGCACGCGGGCGGAACCCCCGGCGGCGCCAGTTCGAGCAGCAGGCCGGCGAGGCTGTCCGCGAGCCAACCCACCAGGAGCAGGCTGGTCAGCCGCCCGCCGAGACGGACGACCCGCGCCGCCTGCCGGAGGAAGCCTACCACGTCGGAGGCGTCGGCGGCCGACGCGACGCGCGTCAGTGCCCGGCAGAGCCCCCCGAACGTGCGTAGCGCGGCCGAGACCCACACCGCTGCCGCGGCGGCGACCACGGCGACGGGCAGGCCCCACTGCCTTCGGCCGAGAGGCTCGTGGTAGCTCAGGAGCGCGAACGCCAGCAGGCCGACCAGCACGGCGGGGAGAGCGACCGCCTGGCTCCGCACCTGCCGCCGCGCGTAGTTCGTCCAGCGCGCCAGGGCGCCCATCCGCTCCTCGGGCCGACTCGACACGGCGGCGGCGACCTCCCTCCTCGGCGGGACGCGCCCGGACGGGCCCTTTCGGCTGTCGGAGGCCCCGCCCTCCTGGTAGAATACCGGCTTAACGCCCACAACAGAGGTGACCTTCGATGCGGTACGACCATCAGGCAATCGAGCGCAAGTGGCGCGAGATCTGGGAGCGGCGCGGCGACCACGTGATCGACCACGCCGGCGCCGCGAGGCCATACTACAACCTGATGATGTTCCCGTACCCCTCGGCCGAGGGCCTGCACGTGGGCAACGTCTACGCGTTCACCGGCGCCGATATCCACGGCCGCTTCCGTCGCATGGAGGGCTACGACGTCTTCGAGCCGATCGGGTTCGACGCGTTCGGCATCCACTCGGAGAACTTCGCGATCCAGCGCAAGGTCCACCCGGCGAAGCTCACCGCCGCCAATGTCCACAACTTCCGCGAGAACCAGCTCAAGCGGATCGGGGCGCGCTTTGACTGGACCAAGGAGGTCAACACCACCCTCCCCGGCTACTACGGCTGGACCCAGTGGGTCGTCCTCCAGCTCCACAAGCGCGGCCTCGTGTACCGCAAGGCCGCCTCGGTCAACTGGTGCCCCTCGTGCATGACGGTCCTCGCCGACGAGCAGGTCGAGCACGGCGCGTGCGAGCGGTGCGGCAGTGAGGTCGACCAGCGCAACCTCGAGCAGTGGTTCGTCCGGATCACCGACTACGCCCAGCGCCTGCTCGAGGGTCTCGACGCGATCGACTGGTCGGAGGTCACCCGGACCGCCCAGCGCAACTGGATCGGCCGCTCCGAGGGCGCTCTCCTCCGCTTTCCGGTCGAGGGCGAACCGCAGCCGCTCGAGGTCTTCACGACCCGCCCGGACACGGTCTTCGGCGCGACCTACGTCGTGCTCGCACCGGAGCACGAACTGGTGGAGCGGATCACGGCGCCCGCACAGCGCGAGGCCGTCGAGGCCTACCGCAGGGAGACCCGCCGCGCGAGCGCCGAGGAACGGGTCGCGGCCGACCGGCCCAAGACCGGCGTCGCGACGGGCGCCTACGCCGAGAACCCGGCGACCGGCGAGCGGATCCCCATCTGGATCGCCGACTACGTCCTCACCGGCTACGGCACCGGCGCGATCATGGCCGTCCCCGCCCACGACGAGCGCGACTTCGCGTTCGCGAAGGAGTACGGCCTCCCGATCGTCGAGGTCATCTCCCCCGACGGCGGCGAGCACGCGCTGGAGGAGGCCTACACCGAGCCCGGGACGATGATCCACTCGGGCCGGTTCGACGGCACCCCGAGCGCCGACGGCAAGCGCGCGGTCACGGAGTGGCTTGGCGAGCGGGGGCTCGGAGAGATGAAGGTCCAGTACCGGCTCCGCGACTGGTGCATCAGCCGCCAGCGCTACTGGGGCCCGCCGATCCCGATGATCCACTGCGAGAAGTGCGGGACCGTCCCCGTGCCCGAGGCCGACCTTCCGGTCGTCCTGCCGGAGCTGGAGGACTTCACGCCCGACGACACCGGCCGTCCGCCGCTCGCGCGATGCGAGGAGTGGGTCCGGACGAGCTGTCCGCAGTGCGGCGGGCCGGCACGGCGCGACACCGACGTCTCCGACAACTTCCTCTGCTCGGCCTGGTACTTCCTCCGCTACCCCTCGGCCGACCGAACCGACCTCCCCTGGGACCCGGCGACCACCGCGAAGTGGCTGCCCGTCGACATGTACATCGGCGGCAACGAGCACGCCTGCCTGCACCTGATGTACACGCGGTTCCTCATCATGGCGCTCAACGACGCCGGACTCATCCCCTTCTCCGAGCCGTTCGTGAAGTTCCGTGCCCACGGGCTTCTCACCAAGGACGGCGCGAAGATGTCGAAGAGCAAGGGCAATGTCGTCAACCCCGACGAGTTCCTCGACCGCGTCGGGGCCGATACTCTCCGGCTGTACCTCATGTTCTGTGGGCCCTTCCAGCAGGGCGGCGACTGGCGCGACGCCGGCATCGCGGGGATGCGCCGCTTCGTCGAGCGGATCTACGGCTACGCGACCGAGGAGCCTGTCACCGAGACCGAACCCGCGCCGGAGGTCCTCCGCGCCTGCCATGCCGCGATCAAGAAGGTCGGCGAGGATCTCGCCGAGCTGCGCTACAACACCGCAATCGCCGCCGTGATGGAGCTGACGAACGCGATTCGTGATGCCGGCGACCGCTCGCGCCTCGCCATCGAGACCCAGCTCAAGCTGCTCGCCCCGTTCGCGCCCTTCGTCACCGAGGAGCTGTGGGAGCACCTCGGCAACGAGGGTTCGATCCACGATGGCCCTTGGCCCACCTACGACCCGGCGCTGCTCGTGCTCGACACGGTCGAGATCCCCGTCCAGGTCAAGGGCAAGCTCCGCGGAACCGTCTCCGTCGCCGCCGGCGCCTCCGAGGCCGAGGTGCTCGAGGCCGCCAAGCAGGTCCACTCGGTCGCGGTGCAGATCGGCGACAACCCGATCCGCAAGGTCATCTTCGTGCCGGACAAGATGCTGAACCTGATCGTGTAGAGCCCGTCGGGGCGCTGCCCCAGCACCACCCCGTAACGCACCGGAGAGACCCAACTCACTCCCCACCAGCGCCTGCCCCGGCCAGCCGGAGGCAGGCGCTCTTGCGTCGGCCG
>CAZRDB010000250.1:0-6251 GCA_964598695.1 uncultured Armatimonadia bacterium | reverse complement strand
GTGTCGAGGATCCCGCGCGCGAAGTCGTCGAAGTGGCCCCAGGTCGAGGCGTTGGTGAAGAACCCCTGCCAGAACCCGGTCTGGCTCTCGCCGATGAACCGCATGAAGAAGATCGCGATCAGCACCGCGAACGTCAGCAGCGCCGCCACGACCTGGTTCTCGGTGATCGCCGAGAAGAAGACCCCGATGGCGAGGTAAAGCATGCCCGAGAGCAGCACGCCCAGGTAGATGTTCCAGGCGCGCGGGCCCTCGAGCGAGCCCTCGCTCCACAGGTGGAGCTGGATGTAGAAGTGGAGGGTGCACAGCAGGACGGCCACGAGCAGGCCGACGCAGGCCAGCCACTTGCCGAGCACGATCTCCCAGTCGCGCACCGGCTGGGTGACGAGCAGCTCGAGCGTGCGGCTGCGGCGCTCCTCGGCGAGCGAGCGCATGCTCATCGCCGGGATCACGAACAGCAGGAAGACGTGCATGTTGAACGCGAAGCTGCGGAAGATCTCATTGGCCGGGCGCTGGGCCCCCTGGCCGGTGGTGTTGAGCCACCAGAACAGGCCGATCATGCCCAGGTAGGCCGAGATCACGACGTAGGCGATCGGAGAGAGAAACAGCGAGCGAAGCTCGCGTCCCGCGACGGTCAGGGCACGGTTCACGCCTCCACCCCCTCTTCCTCGGTCGTCAGCTCGACGAAGATCTCCTCGAGGGACATCGCCAGCCCGTGGAGTTCGAGCAGGTCGACGCCGCCCTCGACGATCGCGCGGGCGATCGCGGGCCGGACATCGGCGCCGGGCTCGCTCTCGACGAGGAAGCCACGGCCTTCGACGGCGCCCGCGGGGTCGGGCTTGACCGCGGTCACGCCCTTGACCGCCTTCACGCGCGATTCGACCTCGCCGCCGCCGCGGACCCGCACGAGCGTCCGCTCGCGCTTGGTCATCGCGGTCGTGAGCCGGCTCGGGGTGTCCTCGGCGACAATCCGGCCCTGGTTGATGATCGCGACGCGGTCGCAGGTCATCGAGACCTCGGGCAGGATGTGGGTGCTCAGGATGACCGTGTGGTCACCCGCGAGGTTCTTGATGACCTGCCGGGCGTCCGCGATCTGCTTCGGGTCGAGGCCGACGGTCGGCTCGTCGAGCACGAGGACCTGTGGCGAGTGGAGCATCGCCTGCGCGAGGCCCACGCGCTGCCGGTAGCCCTTCGAGAGCTTGCCGATCGCCTTGTCGAGAACGTCGTCGACGTGGCACTGCGCCGCGACCTCGGCGACGCGGGCGATCCGGTCGGCCTTCGACATCCCGTGCAGCCGGCCGCAGTAGTGCAGATAGGCGCGCGGGGTCATCTCCGTGTACAGGGGGACACTCTCCGGCAGGTAGCCGATGTGGCGCCGGACGGCGAGGGAATCCTCGACCACGTCGTACCCCGCGACCCGCGCGCTGCCCTGGGTGGGCGACATGAAGCAGGTCAGGATCCGAAGCGTGGTGGTCTTCCCGGCGCCGTTGGGGCCGAGGAAGCCCAGGATCTCGCCCTTCTTGACCTCGAAGCTGACGTCGCGCACAGCCTCGAAATCACCGTAGCGTTTGGTGAGGTGCTCTACCTCGATCACGTGGCACAACAACTCCTCTCTCGACGCGGCTGCCAGCCGCGCTTGTGATGCACCGGGCTGGGACGCACAGCCGACTCCGCCGGAGCGGCGCTGAGGTCCCCGAGCCCGCGAACCGCGGGATTCTAGCCGCGCGCGGGGCTCCGGTCAACGCGTCCCGGGTCGCCTCGCACCCCACGGCAGGCCGGCGAGCGGCTCATTCCCGTCTGGCGAAGAACAGCATCTGCCCCTCGACCCAATGGCTGGCCTGCCCCTGGTCGCGCGTGCGGTTCACGTAGGGCTGCGGGGTGTAGGCGACCGATGCCGCGGCCTCGTCTCCCAGCTCGTCCGACACGTCGACATCCCAGGGCGTCACGAGGTCGCCCGGGGCCCACCCCGCACGCGGGAACTTCCAGGTCCCGCCCTGCGGCCGACAGGGGTTGAGGTAGTTGTCCTCTTTCCACAGCAGGTTCTCCCACGAGCGCCCGTTGACGGTCAGCGTGCGTGTGACCGGCAGGAACTCGGCCGCGTTGCCATCCGGGGCCATCCCGTGGCCGGTGACCCACAGCCGCACCGTCGCGCCGTCGGCCCCGGGCGGGATGGCGACCGTCCGGGGTTCGAAGAACCGGTCGAGCGGGCTCTCAGGGTTGCCGTACTCGGGGAAGCCCGACCACAGCACCGTCGCACCGACCAGTCTCCGCGCGGGCTCCCCGGGGAAGTAGTCGAGGTCGACGGTGACACGGAAGCCCTTCTGCTGCGCCGGGTCGGCCGCGGGAGCCTCGATCGTCCCGAGATTGAGCCCGAGCTTCCGCCTCCCGCACAGCATCGGCCAGTAGTCGGTCACGTCGGCCCGCCACGTGTAGGCGCGGGCGTAGGGCGTGATGTACCGGAAGATCTCGAACCGCTGCCCGCTGTCGTCCCAGGCGTAGACGCCGGCCCAACGGTCCCAGGGGTCCCAGCCGCCGGGGCCGGGCTCGAGGGTGAGTGAGAGGACGACCCGGGCCATCGAGGCCGACGGATCGGGCAAGTCGAACTCGGCCGTCTGCTGGCCGTTGGCCGAGTGGATCACGGCGCCGTCGAAGGTCCGAACGTGGACCGCGGCCGCGGGCGGCACGGCATCGGCCGGGGCCTCCTCGCACTCGAACGCCACATCGCGCAGCGCCGCCGCGGTGGTCACCTCGCCCGTGCGGGCGCCGAACGCCGGACGGCACGGGTAGGCGACGGCCAGGGGGAGGAACGTGTCGCGGTAGACATCGGTCCCGTCGATGGTGACGCTCGCGAGCGCCCCGCCCGCCACGGCCCGGTAGACGACGGTCACCGCGTGGTAGTCGTCGCCCCGGAACTCGACGGGCGAGAGCCGCTTGGCGATCTCGACGCCGTCCCAGTGCAGCGAGACCTCGCGCTGGGGTCGGCCGTCGATGTTGCCCCACTCGTCGAAGATGTCCTGGCTCGGGGGATCGAACACGTCGAAGCCGACACCGAAGGCCCCCGGCAGTCCGGGCGCCTCCCAGGCCGGCAGGTTGGGGGCCCTCCCGGACGCCCCGTGCTGCGCGACCGGCAGCAGGACGAAGCCGAGCCCGTGTCCGCCCTCGCCGATCCGGAGCGAGAAGCGCGCCGTGACCGCCACGGGCGCCCCCGAAACGGTCTGGGCGAACGCGACGGAGTTGCGCTCCATCGGAGCGCCGTGGAGCAACACCAGGGCTCCGTCCTCGAACGTCGGACCCGGCATCGAGCCCGCCCGGGCCGCCTCGGCCGGCGCGAGCGCCTCCTTGCTCGAGAAGTCGGCCTCGAGCGTCGTCTGACCGGCCGCGAGGGCCGGGAGGGCGATCAAGGCGAGTGCGGCGAGCGCGGCGCGAACGCGGGGCGCTGCCGACCTCCGGCTGGACACGCGCGGACCTCCCTCGGGTCTACTTCGATGGGCGAACGGGCACGACCCGCACCAGACCGACGTCCACGTACTGGCCGCCGGTGGTCTGGTGGCAGTGGACCGCGATCGTATTGACGCCCGGCCGGAGCGCCGCCTTCGCCTGCTCCGAGATCTCGAGCGGCTCGTAGGACGTGAGGTAGCCGCCGGCCCGCGCGGCGAGCACGCCGTTCAGGTAGATCTCGAGGCCCTCGTCGTGGTGGGCCCACAACCGCAGGTCGCCCACCGGGCCCTGGGGCAGCTCGAAGCCGCGGCGCAGCCAGATGTCGCCGGTCGTCCATTCCGTTCCGATGATCGCCCCGGGTGTGCCGGCCGAGCCGAAGCCCGCGGGTCCCTCGGCCCAGGTCTCATCGGCGAAGGCGGGGGCGAACCACTCGCCCGCCGGCTCCGCGACGGTGTAGCGCCAGGCGAGCGGCTCCTGCTGGGCGCAGGGGACCACGGTCTCGACCTCGGGCTCGGTCGGGAAGGGCCCCCATGTGGGCTCGGGCGTGGTATCGCGGCTGACCCACTTCCTCCAGGTCTCGGCGTCGTACAGGAGCTTGAGGAAGACTCCCCCGATGACCGGCCGGGCCTGGAAGCCCACCATGCGGGCGTTGTTGGTGTCGTACCAGTCGGAGAAGGGCACCCGGGTGGGAGATTCGCGCAGGAAGCGCGCCAGGGGCGCGGTCAGGGCCTCGAAGTCGGCCGGGTCGGTCGCGAGCGAGGCGGTCCAGATGAGCCAGTCGGACTTGGTGAACTCGGCGCGCGGGTCGAGCGGCAGCCCGTAGGGCCGCGCGGTCGCCTTGTAGAAGGCGATCTCGCGCTCGGCGACCTCGGGGGGGAAGATCCCCAGGTCGAGGATCCGGTCCCACACCAGGTTGTACTTCTGGCTCCAGGTGCCGGGCTTGTCGAAGGCGAGACGGGTGTGGTCGCCGTCGTCGGCCATCGCGACCCACTCGCCCGCGAAGCGCCGGGCGAGATCGCCGTACTCCCGCGCGGTCCCCGTGTCGCCCCGCATCTCGGCGAGGCGGCCATAGGCGGCCAGCGCGAGGATCGCCTTCACCGAGAGGTTGGCGTTGTGGGCGAGGTGGCCCGTGAAGTCGTCGGTGCAGAGCTGGTTCTCGGGATCGAGCCCCTTCTCGCGCAGGTACTCCGCCCAGCGGGTGATCGTCGGCCAGTAGCGCTCGGCGAAGCCGGCGTTGCCCTCTGCCTGCGCGAGCGCCGCCAGCAAGAGCAGCATGTTGCCGCTCTCCTCGACCGGCATCTGGTTGTCCTCGGTCTGCTCGCCGCCGCCGTAGACCTGCCCCGTCGCGCGGGGGTAGGTGCCGAGATCGTGCGGGGCAAAGGGGAACTTCCACCGCGGCGACTGGCCGTACTCGAGCGCCGGGATCAGCAACGCCTTGGTGAGCGTCGGGCTGAGCGCCAGGAAGATCGGCGCCTCGGGGTAGATCACGTCCACCGTCGCGATGCAGCCGTTCGAGAAGCACTCCTTCGGGAAGAGCATCGGACCGCCGGCCTCGTCGGCCGCGAATCCGTTCCCGGCGATCGCCTGGCGGTAGGCGAGGTTACAGATCGTCACGTAGTCCTCGCCGCCGGCCTTCCGCAGGTCGCTCGCGAGTGCCCGATCGAACTCGGCGCAGGCGACCGAGAGGCGCTGGTAGTCGCGTTCGGCCGTGGCGAACAGCTCGGCCGGCTCGGCCCCGTTGCGGCGCCAGTAGGGCCGCAGGTTGGCGGAGAAGTAGCGGATCGCGTAGACCTCGTCGTAGCCGAGCAGCACGTGGCGCTGGACGGCCTCGGCGCCGACGGCGGCCAGGTCGAGCGCCGCGAACAGCACCGGCTCGTCATCGCCCGCGGCGCGCGGCATCCGCGTGTCGGCCGCGGCCGGGGGCGCGCCCTCGCGGGCGAAGGTCGCCTCGAGCGCCGCGCGGCCATGGACGCCGACACGGGCAGCTTCGTCCTGCGGGGCCGCCAGGTAGCACCAACCCCAGTCGATGGCGAGGTTGTCGCCCTTGCGGGCGAGGACGGGCTGGTCGATGGAGCCGACCCGGCAGGTCTCGAGGCCGGGGAAAGCCTCCGCGTGCCACTCGACCTTCTGCGTGTCGTCGTCGACGGCGAGCAGCGAGGAGGCCGTGAAGAGCACCTCGACCCGGTGCGTGCGGCCGTCGAGGGCCTCGACGCGCCAGGTCAGGTAGCTGACGGGGCGGGCGAGGACGTCGAGATCGCCGGGCAGCGACGGGGTCAGGAAGGTCAGGCCGACTCGCACGGTGTCGTTAGCGAACTGGTAGGTCGTGCGGGTCGCGGTGATCTGCAGGTCGACCTGCGGCAGGGCCGGCGCCTCCTCGGGCGTGGTCCCCATGAGTCGGAATGTCTTGCCGTCTACCCGCACCAGCGAGGTCAGGGGGTGCGGCCGGCCGGTCCAGTGGCGCGTGACGTCTTGCGTGAGGCCGTCGGCGCACGACCACACGGTGAAGTAGGGGGTGTGGGTCACCAGCGGCACGGCGGGAACGCGGGCGCCGACCGGGGCGGGGTCACCGGCAGCGAGGGGCAGCGACAGCCCCGGAAGCAGCAGGGTCGCGAGAACGGAGTGCATGGAATGGTCCTTTCGCGGTTGGCGGGCCAGGAAGCCGGGCGTTCCGACCTCGCCGGAGGATACCTCTCTGACACGCGGGCGTCGATCCGGGTGCGCTCTGGAGCGGTTCCCGAGAGTCCCTGCGGGTACCAGCGGCGAGCGGCGGTCTGTCGAGTGCTCGTTCTTCCGCTCTACTTGAGCGGTTGTCGTCG
>CAZRDB010000249.1:0-6264 GCA_964598695.1 uncultured Armatimonadia bacterium | reverse complement strand
GTGCCGTCCGGGAAGGTGAGCGTGTCGCCCGCCGCCGGCGCCGCCCAGGTGCCCGCGACCATCTGCGCGTAGAGGGGGTCGGCCCCCGCCGTGGGCCGGCGGAAGGGACCCTCGAATCGCAGCACCAGGCACTCCGACGGCACGGGAAGCGGCTGCGGCTCGGCGCGGGATGTGCCGGCGCCGAGCGCCACCACCGTCGCGAGCACGAGCGCCCGCCACGCGAGACGAGCGCGGCCGATCTGGGGCCGGACAGCGGACCGGGGCGTCATCGGTTGTCCTCCTGTGGGGCTACTCCTGCTCGCAGGTACAACAGCAGCAACAGGCCTTCGGCCGTTCGACGAGATCGCACTCGTGGAGCGTCCAGTAGCCGGAATCGCAGAACAGCCTCCAGCTCTTGATCTCGTGCGGCTCGAGGGAGACCTCGCCGAGGTCGTGGCCCAGGAAGGTCACCTGGCCGGTGCAGGCTCGGCCGAGGGTCTCGTAGCCGCGCAGAACGAGCCCGTCGCCATCTTCCGCGCCCTTGAGGACCTCGAGGCACAGGCTCGGGGCCGTGGTCGAGAGGAACGACTGGGCGCCCGGGAACGGCCCGGCGTGGGTCGCCTCGGCGAGCGCGTCGACCGGGGCGTTGAGCGCGGCCGCGGCCTCGACGATCCCCGCGTCGCGCCAGTCCCCCCGATGCGGCGCCAGCGCGTAGGTGAACGCCTGCTGGCCCTGGTCGGTGTACTCGTACCGCTCGCCCGGTTGCGGCTTCTGCGGGTCGTGGAACGCGTAGATCGGGCTGCGGAGCAGGCTCAGGCGCATCTCGGAGCCCAGCACGTCGCAGCCGTACTTCGCGTCGTTCAGCAGGGCCGCGCCATAGCTCTCGCCGCCGAGCGTGCCGGTCAGGTCGAGCCAGCGGTGGACCGGCTCCTCGCCGCCGTTGGCCTCGCGCGTCACGTGGCCGTAGGCGACCTCGAACGTCGCGACCGCCTCCTCGAGCGCCAACGGGAAGCACGCCTTCAGCGCCTGGTGCGCCTCGTGCCAGTCGACCGTCGTGCGGAAGTCGATCCGCGGCGTGTGCTCGTAGAGGGTGACCTCCTGCTCGACCACGCTCGCGGCGTACGCCCAGCGGAGCCGAACCGTCGCGTGGGTCGGGCCCGCGGCGATCACCTCGGGCTCGTCGATCGGCCGGAACAGCCCGCACTCGTCCCGGAAGGAGACGACGTCGTGGCTCCAGGTATCGGAGTCGTCGCGCATCACGCGCAGCACGTTCGCGGGAGCCGAGAGCAGTTCCGCGCCCGTGGTCTTGTCGCGAATGCTCGTGATCCAGCCGGTCTCGGGGCTGATCTCCACCCGCAGCCGGCTCGATTCCATGTGCCGCGGGCTCGCCTCGACGCAGGGGAACACGGATTCCGGCGCGCGCCGGATCAGGTCGTAGCGGCGGTAGCCGAGCGGCGGCAGATCGGCCAGGAACGAGAGCGGGTGGGTCCAGCTGCGCGTGTGGACCGACGGCACGCCGTACTCGGTGGGGGTCTCGTTGCCGGCGTCGTCGACCAACGTCACCGCGTCGGTCTCGAGGTTGGCGGCGAGGTCGATCTCGACCACCTCGCGCCGGGCGAAGGCGGAGGGGTTGAAGACGATCAGCGACTGGCCGTCTCCCTGCGTCTCGACCCGGCTCGCGATGCGGTGGAGGCTGTCGCGGTACCATCGCTCGGCCGTCGCCTGGGCCTCGAGCAGGTCGGAGCGCGTGTCGTCGTAGGCCGGCCGGATGCTCGTTCCGGCGAGGATGTCGTGGAACTGGTTGAACAGGACCTTCCGCCACGCCTCCTCCATCTCCGTCGTCGGGAGCAGCGCGAGGCCCAGCGAGCAGGCGACGGTGCTCATCCGCTCCGCGGCAAGGAGGTACTGCTCCGAACGGCGCATCTCCTGCTTCACCTCGGAGACCGCCGTGTAGCAGCCCCGAGCATGGTACTGCAGCTCGTCGCACACGACGGGCAGGGCCTCGCGCAGCGCCGCCGCCTCATGGAAGAACGGCCCGGGACCATCCATGACCAGCTCCGGCAGGTCGGGGTCGGATTGCAGGCGGTGGATCGTCGCGAGATTGCGCCGTGTCGGGCCGCCGCCGTGGTTGCCGACGCCGTACAGCGAGAGCGTCGAGGTGAGCGGCGGCTGGATGAGCGCCGCGCAGTTGCGGATGTGCTCCTCGATGTCATCGGGCCCCGTGCCGTAGATCCCCCACGGCCGACAGGCGATCACCTCGGCCCCGCCCGGCGCGACCCAGCGGAACACGCTCGGCAGCTCCTTCTCGTGCGGGCCGGGACGGAAGAAGACGTACGAGTCCATTCCGAGCCCCCGGAGGATCTGTGGCAGCGTCGCCGGGTGGCCGAAGGTGTCGACGTTGTAGCCCACCTTCACATCGACCCCGAACCGGCGGCCGAAGTAGCGCTTGCCGTACAGCCCCTGCCGCACGAGCGATTCGCCCGACGGCACGTTGCAGTCCGGCTGCTCCCACCAGCCGCCCACGATCACCCAGCGCCCCTCGGCGACCCGCTCGCGGATCGCCTCGAACAGCGCCGGCTCATACTCCTCGATCCAGACGTACGTGGCCGCGCTGCTGCGGCAGAACATGAACGCCGGATCCTCGGCGAGCAGGTCGAGCGCGCTCCGGCAGGTGGAGAAGACCTCCTCCCTGCCCTCGGTCCACTGCCACAGCCAGACCGGGTCGATATGCGCGTTGCCGACCATGTAGACCTTACGTGACTCTCCCACTGCCGCTCGCCTCCACCTGTCCCATGCTGTCTCAGTCGAGGGGCCGGGATCCCTCGTGGAGACCCCGGCCCCGGTTCCGCCGCATCACACTCCGGCGCCTAGGGCGCGACGAAGCGCACCACCGGCGAGAACGTCAGCGCTCCCGAGTCGTCCGCGGTCTCGCCGTCTCCCGCGTAGAGGACCGCGTAGTAGCTCCGCCCGCTCACGAGGTGCGCGCCGGAGGGCGTGCCGAGATGGGCGAACGCGATCGACGTCGCGGTGCTCGCGATCTCCTCGTTCTTCCACACCAGGTTGCTCGGGTGCGTGGTGTCGTAGTCCGGCGCCTCCGAGAAGACGAAGACCCCGTAGAAGCCGGCCCCCGCGACCGCCCGCCACCGGAAGGTCACCGGCGAGGCCGTCGTCGAGCCCGCCGTCGGCGTCGTCAGCGCGATCGCCGGCAGCGGGCGGGCGCTCAGGGTGTCGCTCATCCCGCTGCGCGTCCCGGCCAGGTTGAAGGCCTTGAGGCGGTAGTAGAAGGTCTGGTCGGGGCCGAGGTCGGGCGAGATGTCGGCGAGGAACATCGCGTTCGGGTCCCACAGGGTGGAGATCACGCCGTAGCCCCGGTTCGAGACCTCCGACCGCAGCACGTCGTAGCCGCCGAGGTTGCGCTCATCGTTCGCGAGCCACGCGATGTCGTTCTCGATCACATAGCCGGCGGGCGGGTAGGCGCGCGTCGAGACCCCGCTCCGCCGCTCCTCGGCAAGCCGGGCGAGCAGCGCCAGCCGCTGGTCGCGCCCGCGGGGAGCCCCCTCGGCCACGAGCCGCCGGACCGCGAGGATCCCGCCCTGGTAGGTCTCGGCGGGCGTGGGGTAGGTGAGCGCCTGGGTCCAGTCGGTGAGCGGGACCGCCGGTGTCCCCGTGACCCCGTCGGAGAGCCGAAGGCTCAGCGACAGCTCGTCGCCCGCCGTCACGTTGGCGACCGCCGCGCCGTTCGAGAACCCGGGCGCCGAGCCGACGAGCCGGTAGGTCTTGCCCGCCGGCGTCCGCGGGATGCTCGGGAAGGTGAACTCGCCCGTGTCGGGGTCGACCGGCTCGAAGTAGACCGCGTTGCCCATGTCGAGGAAGGCATAGGCGTTGGCGATCGCGCGGTCCTGGTAGTCGAGCACCCGTCCACGGACCGCCCCCATCTCGGCGGTGGTCGCCATCAGGATGTCGGCGGCCATCATCCGGCCGTTGTCGGGATCGACGTAGACGTTCTCGCGACGGCCCACGAGCAGCGTGTTGTCGGCCAGCCGCTTCTCCGCCACGAGGTCGTAGTAGCCGGTCGCGACGTTCTCGAACTGGAAGCTCCCCTGCTCCGTGGTGGTCGTCGCGATGCTCGTGCCGTCGATCGTGATCGTCGCGCCCACGATCAGGCCGCCGTTCACCTTGTCGTAGACCCCTCCGCTGATCGCGGAGCGGCCGGTGCGGGAGAGGATCAACTCCACCGACGACTCGCGGGCCGCCTCGACCTCCACCGTCTCGGTCCGCCGCTCGTAGCCCGATAGGGTCACCTCGACGCTGTGGCGGGTGGGGCCCACGCCCGCGAACGTCGCCGGCGTGACCTCCCCCGTGTCCCGGCCGTCGAGACGGATCGCGGCGCCGGGCGGCGAGGTCTGGACGTACAGGCTGCCGGCCGTCGCGGTGGTCCGGGTGAGCGTCGCCGAGACCGTCGAGGCCGCTCGCGTCGAGGCCGAGTACAGCGTCACGACGGTGCCGTAGCTGTAGTAGCCGGCGAGTTCGAGGCCCACCGCATGGCGCGCCCCGTCGGTGGCGGCCGTCAGCCCGGAGAGCGTGGTGGGCGTGGTGCGCCCGGTGTCGGCCCCGTCGAGGAACACGCGGGCCCCCGCGGGAGTCGACCGGACCTCGATCGAGGTCCCGACGCCCGTGTTGCCGCCGTTCTCCGGCTCGACCGGCGTGCATCCGGTCGTCGCGAGCAGGGCGACGAGACAGGGGATCACCACGAGAAGCCATGGTGCAGTTCTGCGCATCGGTATGCCACCTACCCCTTCCGGACTTCGGCCTCCCGGGAGCGCCTCCCGGAGCCACCCAACACCCTTCGGCCCCCCTCCGCACGCCACCTCTCCCGTGCCCTGCTCTTCCGACGAGCCGACTGCCCCGTTCGGTTTCCTCCCCGCGCGCGCGAATCGTCGCGCCGGCAGGGGAACGGACGGCGCCGGGCCGCGTCGGAACAAGCGAGGCGCGCGAGCCCGCGCGGCGCGCGCAAGGCCGCGCCTCCGCCGTTTGGCCCCGCCGGGAGGCGGGGTAGGGGTGTGCTATACTCAGCGCATCCCAAGCGCCGAAGGATGAGGCACAGTGCTGGACATCCGCCTATTCCGCACCAACCCGGACGCGGTCCGCGCGGGGCTGCGCAACCGTGGCCGGGACGTCGCCCTGGTCGACCGGGTCCTGGAGCTGGATGCCAAGCGGCGCGAGTCGGTCACCGAACTCGACACGCTGCGCGCCCGGGCCAACCAGTCGGCCGAGGAGATCGGCAAGCGGAAGAAGGCGGGCGAGGACGCCTCGGCCCTGCAGGAGGAGGTCCGCGACCTGCGCGCGCGGCTCAAGACCCTCGAGGAGGAGGTCGCCGCGCTCGAGGCCCCTCTCGAGGAGGCCCTGCTGCGCATCCCCAACCTCCCGCACGAGAGCGTCCCCGTCGGCAAGGACGAGACCGAGAACGTCGTCGTCCGCGAGGTCGGCGCCATCCCGAGCTTCGGCTTCACCCCCCAGACCCACTGGGACCTCGGCGAGGCGCTGGGGATCCTCGACTTCGAGTACGCCGCACGCCTCGCCGGCGCGCGGTTCAACCTCTTCTACCGCCAGGGCGCGCGACTCGAGCGGGCCCTCACCCAGTACATGCTCGATCTCCACACCGACCGGCACGGCTACGCCGAGGTCTCGCCGCCCTACGTCGCCCAGCGCTCGATCATGCAGGGCACCGGCCAGGTCCCCGCGCTCGAGGAGGACATGTGGCGCTGCGAGAACTCCGAGCTGTACCTCATCCCCACCGCCGAGGTGCCGCTCACCGCGCTCCACTTCGGCAAGACCCTCGACGAGAGCCGGCTCCCGGTCCAGGTGACGGCCTACACGCCCTGCTTCCGCCGGGAGGCCGGCGCGGCCGGCAAGGACACGCGCGGCCTCGTCCGCCGGCACCAGTTCGACAAAGTCGAGCTGGTCTGGCTCGCCCATCCCGAGAAGTCGTTCGAGGTGCTCGAGCAGCTCACCAGCGACGCCGAGGACGTGCTCAAGGGCCTCGGGCTGCCGTACCGCGTGATCCAGCTCTGCACGGGTGACATGGGCACCTCGTCGGCCAAGACCTACGACCTCGAGGTCTGGATGCCCGGGCTCAATCGGTACTTGGAGATCAGCTCGTGCTCCAACTGTACGGACTACCAGGCCCGGCGCTGCAACATGCGCTACAAGCCTGCCGACGGCGGCAGGCCCGAGTTCCTGCACAGCCTGAACGGATCCGGCGTCGCGGTCGGACGTTGCTTCGCC
>CAZRDB010000248.1:0-6337 GCA_964598695.1 uncultured Armatimonadia bacterium | reverse complement strand
GCCCCGCCGAGCGTCTCGTACTCCGTGCCGGCGCCCCGGAGCGTCAGGTGGTCGCCGGTGGTGTCGGTCGCGGCGGTGCTGTCGGCGTAGCCCAGGGCGCCCTTGGTCCCGAACAGCCGCCAGCGGCCCTCACCGACCGCGCCGAGGACGGTGATCTCGCCGCTGCCGCGACGACCGTCGAGGCTCCGCGCCCAGCCCCACATGTTGGCGAAGTGGTTCGCCATCGCGATGGTCTCCGGCGTGGCCGCGCGGAAGAACTCGGGCGAGCCGAACGGACCGGCCGGCGTCGAGTTGCCGTAGTAGTCGAGGCTCAGCCACTGCTGCCCGCCCACCGCCAGCGTCGCCGCGTTCTCGACCGGCGCCGACTGCAGCCCGGGCACCGCGATCGCCGCGCCGCCCATCCCCGCGCTCCGCGCGTCGTAGCTCAGCCGACCCAGGTCGTCCATCAGCCCCGAGGCGGGGAGCTGCGCGCGAGCCGCCGCCGGCACGAGCAGCAGGGCCGCGAGAAGCGGGAGGGCGGGGGAGAGGCGCATCAAACAACACCACCGGATTCAGGAGTCGCGCGAGGGACCTCCGCGCCGTAGGCGCGGGCGAGCACGTGCGAGAGGTGCCGGACCGTTGTGCGGAGACCGCCTCTGCGGGCGCCGAGCGCGAGCTGCGTCATGCAGGCCGGGCAGGCCGTGACCAGCACGTCGGCCTCCGTCTCCTCCACATTGCGCATCTTGCGCTCCAGGATCACCCGTGAGATCTCAGCGTGTTCGAGCCCGTACGAGCCGGCTCCTCCGCAGCACCAATCGGCCTCGGGCAGCTCGACGTACTCCAGATCGGCCACGGCCGAGAGCAGTGCGCGCGGCTGCGCCGTCAGCCGCTGGTGACGCGAGAGGTGGCAGGGGTCGTGGTAGGTGGCCCGGAGCGGCACCGGCTCGGCCGGCCGCGCTCCCACGCGCTGCACGAACTCGGCGAGGTCGGCGACCTGCTCGGGGAGGCGATCCAGCTCGGGATCGGTCAGTCCCATCAGGGAGGCGGCGTGGCGCAGGTGGCTCGAGCATGAGCCGCAGTCCGTGACCACGGCATCGAGCGGACCGGCGGCGGCGAGGACGCGGGCGTTGGTCGTGAGGAGCCGGCGCGCGGCCTCCCAGTCGCCGTAGACGTAGGCCGGCAGGCCGCAGCAGACGTTATCGAGGGGGACCACCTCGCAGCCGAGCGCGCTCAGAAGCCGGACGGTCGACTCCCCTGCCGCCGGCTGCAGGAGGTTCATCCCGCACGAGACGAAGTAGCCAACCCGCCGCGTTGCGCCTCCCGGCGGCGCGAGACGAAGCTTCGCGAGCCGCTGCGTGAGCGAGGGCCCGGGCGTGCGGCCCAGCCAGTCCAGCGCTCTCCCGGCGCGCGGCTCCAGCCGGAGCAGGCCGAGGACCTGGGCGGCCCGCGCCGCGCCGGAGTCGATGCCCGCGAATGCCAGCCGCGCGACCGCCTCCATCCGGCGGCGGTCGGCGAGCACCTCGCGGAAGAGCGTGTCGGTCACCAGCGACTGACCGCACTCGCGGAACCAGCGCTCGCGGGCCATCGCGACGATGCGGTCGGTCTGGGCCTTGGGCGCGCACGCCTCGACGCATGCGCGGCAGAGCAGGCACTCGAAGATCGCCGGCTCCAGCTCGGGGCCGAACTCAACACGGCCCTCGGCGGCCGACTTGAGGAGCTGGATGCGGCCGCGCGCGCACGACGACTCCACCCCGGTCGCGCGGAAGACCGGGCAGGGCGGCTGGCAGTAGCCGCACCGGTTGCAGCGCTTGGTCTCGGCCAGCAGCTCCTCGGAGGCCACGGTCGCTCCTTCTGGGTGATCGGAGGGCGCGGGCCGGGCGGACGGAGGAACCGACGGGCGCCCGGCTCGACCCTGCGAGTATACTCCTTCTTGCGCCGCGCGACCCTCCTCGGCCGGGCGCGGGAGGGCAGGGCGGGGCCCACGCCGAACCACGCCCTCAGTCCCGGGCCCCGGGCCCGCACCGAGGAAGTGACACGCATGGCCATCCACGAGCTGGCGCTCCGCTACGGCATGAACCCGCACCAGAAGCCTGCCCGGGTCTTCGCCGAGGGGGGCCTGCCCTTCGAGGTGCTCAACGGAGCCCCCGGCTACATCAACCTCCTCGACGCGCTGAACGGGTGGCAGCTCGTACGCGATCTGCGCGCCGCGCTCCACCTGCCGGCCGCCGCCTCGTTCAAGCACGTGAGCCCGGCCGGGGCCGCCGTCGCCTCGCCGCTCGACGAGGCCACCGCGCGCGCCTCGTTCGCCGAGGACCTCCCGCTCTCGCCGCTCGCGACTGCCTATGCCCGCGCGCGTGGCGCCGACCGCATGTCCTCCTTCGGCGACTTCGTCATCCTGAGCGACACCGTCGATGTCGAGACCGCCCGGTTCGTCAAGCGCGAGGTCTCCGACGGGATCGCCGCGCCCGGCTACGAGCCCGAGGCGCTGGAGATTCTCCGCGCCAAGCGTGAGGGCAAGTACCTCGTACTCCGGATGGACCCGGACTGGACCCCGGCGGAGGTGGAGCAGCGGACGGTCTTTGGCGTCACGCTCGAGCAGGGCCGCAACACCGCGCCGATCGGCCCCGAGCTGTTCGGCAACATCGTCACCCGCTCCACCGAGCTGCCCGAGTCGGCGCTCCGCGACCTGATCGTCGCGACGATCGCTCTCAAGTACACCCAGTCCAACTCGGTCTGCTACGCCGTCGACGGCCAGGTGATCGGTCTCGGAGCCGGGCAGCAGTCGCGGATCCACTGCACCCGCCTCGCCGGCGACAAGGCCGACGCGTGGCGCCTACGCCAGCATCCGAAGACCCTCGGCCTGCGCTTCGTCGAGGGTGTGGGGCGGGCCGACCGCTCGAACGTGGCCGACCAGTTCGTGACCGGCCAACTCGGGCCGATGGAGCGGAAGATGCTCGCCGAGCCCGCGCCCAGCTTCTCGGCCGAGGAGCGGCGGGAGTGGCTCGACGCCCACCGGGGCGTCGCGATCTCCTCCGACGCCTTCTTCCCCTTCCGCGACAACATCGACCGCGCGGCCCGCAGCGGCGCGACTTACGTTGCCCAGCCGGGCGGGAGCGTCCGGGAAGCCGATGTCATCGCCGCCTGCGACGAGTACCGGATGACCATGTGCCTCACCGGCCTGCGCCTCTTCCACCACTAGCCGACAGGACCGCACGCGACCTGAGACGGCCCGCGAGGCTTCACACCGCCTCGCGGGCCGATTTCGTGCGCCGAGCGGGTCTTCCGGCCGCCGGCTGCTCTGCGCGGAATGGGGTTCGTGCGCAGGAATCGCCTCTCAGGACGCCTCCCGTGTGGAAGAACGACATCGGGACGTACCAGAGAGGAGTGTTGTCCGGATGTCGCGGATGGCGATTGGCACTGCAGCACTCATCGCCCTGCTGGCACTGGCTCTTGCGGGGTGCGGTGGAGGCGGCGGTGGAACGGACGCCCAGGCCGTCGTAGGCACTCAGGGCGGGATCGTGCGAGCCGCGTCGGGGACCGCGGTCGATGTCCCCGCCGGGGCGCTTTCCTCCCCCACGAGTATCCAGATCTCCGCCCTGGCGAGCGCGCCGGAAGCAACCGGTCTCAGCCTCCGGGGCGATGTCTACTCCTTCGAGCCCGACGGGCTCCGCTTCGACTCCCCCGCCACCCTCCGCCTGCCGTACTCGGGCGGCGCCCCGGGCGAGGTCGTGCGCATTGCGACGTACGACCCCTCGGCGCAGGAGTGGACGGAGGTCGCGGGCTCCGTCGCGCGGGACGGCTCGGTCACCGTGCCGGTCGTGCACTTCTCGATCTACGCCCCGATGGCGCGTGACGAGGGCGACCCGGCCGGCGGCCGTATCGCCGGCAACGTCACCTCGGACGATGCCGCCGTCGTCGGCGCGACCGTCACGGTCGCCAGCGGCCCCGGCGACACCGCCGGGATGACCGCGACCACGGGCGAGGCCGGCGGCTTCGAGCTGGAAGGCCTTCCCGCCGGCGAGTACGCGCTCACCGTCACGGCCCCGGGCTACATCGATGCCCACAAGAACGGCATCGCGGTGGCCGACGGCGAGACGACCGAGGTCGTCATCGTGCTCTGCCCCAACGGCGAGACGAGCGGCGCCGTCGCCGGGCTGGTCCGCAGCGCCACGGCCGAGCCCCTGGCCGAGGCCCGGATCACGATCGAGAGCGGCCCCACCACCAACCTGTCGTCCCGCAGCTCGATCGCGGGCCAGTTCCGCATGAGCGGTCTCCTGCCGGGCGTCTATGCGCTGAAGGCGACGCTCGAGGGCTACGAGCCGCAGACGATCGAGAACGTCGAGATCGTCGCCGGCCAGACCACGCAGGTCGACTTCTCGCTGGTGACCGGCGGCAGCGACCCGACCAAGGGCGCGCTCTACGGCGTCGTGCTCGATGGCGACGGCAACGGGATCGAGGGCGCCGCGGTCGTCGTCGAGGTCTGCACCCGCTGTGCGGGCCAGGCGACGACCGACGAGAACGGCGCCTACCGGATCGAGGGCCTCTCGCCGGGGGACTACACCATCCAGGCGAGCAAGAGCGGCTACGCGAGCCAGAGCCAGGACGCGACGGTCGAGGGCGGCCAGGAGACCGAGCTGAACTTCGAGCTGGCGGCCGATGACGGCGACGGGGCTCTGACCGGAACGGTGACCGACGGTGAGGGCAACCCGGTCGCGGGCGTCGAGATCCTGGTCGAGCCGAGCAACCGGTGCATCACCTCGACCCGCACCGGCGAGGACGGCACATACCGCATCGACCCGCTCGCCGCCGGCAACTACCTGATCGTGGCGCGCAAGGGCGGCTACGTCGAGCAGAGCCAGGAGGTCACCGTGACCGCCGGCCCCGCGACCGAGCTGGACTTCACGCTCGCGGCGGACGGCGACGACGGCGCGCTGACCGGCACCGTGACCGACGGCGCCGGCAACCCGATCGCCGGCGTCGAGATCCTCGTCGAGCCGAGCGGCCGGTGCATCACCTCGACCGCGACGGGCGAGGACGGCGCCTACCTCATCGACCCGCTCGCCGCCGGCGACTACCTGATCGTGGCTCGCAAGCGGGGCTACGTCCAACAGAGCCAGGAGGTCACCGTCACGGCCGGAGCGCCGACGGTGCTGGACTTCACCCTCGAGGACCGGGACAACGACGGCAGCCTCGTTGGCTACGTGCGCGACGGGGACGGCAACCCGATCGCCGGTGCGGCGGTCGTTGTCGAGCCGAGCAGCCGTTGCGTCGCCCAGACCGAGACCGATGAGAACGGAGCCTACACGATCGCCCCGCTCGGCGCCGGCGACTACTCCGTGATCGCCAGCAAGGACGGGTACGACTCGCAGACCCAGGAGGTCACCGTCACGGCCGGGGAGCCGACGCAGCTCGACTTCGTCCTGGGTGGCGGCCAGCCCGGCCGGATCTACGGCTACGTCAACGGCGGCGATCTCGCCCTCGTCGGAGCGGTGGTCGAAGTGGTCAGCGGGCCGACCGATGGCGAGACGCAGGCCGGCTACAACGGCAGCTACGAGCTGGCCGACCTCATGCCGGGCCAGTACACGCTCCGCGCGAGCATGGACGGCTACACCCCGGAGGAGCACACGATCACCCTGGGCAGCGGGGACGCCCAGAACAGGGACTTCTCGCTCACGCCCGAGTAAGCGACCGGCTGGGACCGTACGGGAACGGGGAGGCGCCACCATACCGCGCCTCCCCGTTCCGCATCCGGAGCGCCCTGCGCCTACCGGACCACCAGCACGTTGCACGGCGCGTAGCTGAGCACGCGCTTCGAGACGCTGCCGAGCAGCCACTCCTCGACCCGCGACTTGCCCCGATGGCCCACAATGATCAGCTCGACACCCCGGTCGCGCGCCAGTCGCACGATCCAATCGGCCGGGTGGCCCACGCGCACCTCGCACGCGAGCGGCACCCCCGCGTCGCCCGCCCGCTGCTTGAGATCGGCGAACGACTCCTCGTAGTGCTCCGTGGCGCGTTCGATCAGGGTCGTGGCCTCCACGGCCTCGGCGAACTCCGGCGGACGAACCACCGAGAGCGCGATAACGGAGGCGGAGTACCGCTGGGCGATGTCGAGACCGACGCCGAAGGCCCGGTCTGCTTGTGGTGAGCCGTCACAACCCACGAGGACCTTGGTGAACATGAAGCTCCTCCCCTCCCGAGCGGCACGTGCGCCTGGTCGTGAGCCCTGTCGTCCTCCTCCTGCCCTCCATCTACCCAGTTCCACGCCGGTACCCGAGACCCTCCGCAACAGCGATTGGCAACGCCAGGGGCCGCCCGAGCGTCACAGGGGGAGGGGAAGGATTCGAGGGGGGGCCTG
>CAZRDB010000247.1:0-6368 GCA_964598695.1 uncultured Armatimonadia bacterium | reverse complement strand
GCCGCGGCGGCTGCGGGTGCTCGTGCCCGATGGCTCGCCCCTTGGGCGCGGCGTTACCGGCTAGCGAGCAGCCTTCGGGCGACCTCCAGGTGCTCCGGCTTGTCGATGTCGAAGGCCATCTCGGGGTGCGCGCTCTCGACGCCCACACAGCGAACGCCGAGGATCCGAGACGCCCGCCGTTCGATCGCCCCGATGGAGAGCAGCCCGAGCGCGTAGAGGGGCACGGGCCCGGGGCCGAGCATTCGGAGCATCTTGAGCGGCTTCTTGCGGGCCTCGAAGACCTCCTCGAGGATCTCCCGCGCTCCGAGCACGGCGCGCGCGTCGGCCAGGTGCAGCGAGCCGCCGACCACGCTGCCCCCGCGGAGGCGCAGGTTGAGGAAGGGGCAGTCCGGGAAGGCCGCGGCGAAACGGGCGGAGCGCACGTAGCTGTAGCAGAGGGCCGCCTCGGGTGGGCACTGGGCGACGAAGTCCTCGACCATCGCGGGCGTGAGCAGGGGCGAGTCGCAGCCCGTGAAGAGCACCCGTCCCTCGGCGCCGAGCAGCTCGAAGGCGCGGAGCAGGTTCCCCGGCCCGGAGCCCGTGTCCTCGGCGGTCAGGTCGGCGAGATCGCCCAGCTCGCGGAGGACGGGATCGCTCCCCACCAGCGCGACGCGTCCGACGAGCGAGCAGGCCCGCAGGCTCTCGACGACCCGGGCGAGCAGCGGCTTGCCGCAGAGGTCGGCCAGGGCCTTCCACCGCGTGCCCATGCCCGCGACCCGGTCGGGTCGCACCTCGCCTCCCGCGGGGATCGCGACATCGAGCCTCATGGCTGGGCGGATCCCTCCGCCGGCGCCGCGGGCTCGTCGGCCGTCTCCGCAGGCTCGGCGGGCTCGCCGCGCGACTCGGCTGGGCGGCCCGGGATGTCGGGGAGCGGCAGGGGCGCTCCCTCGGGCCTCTCCCGATCGACGGCGACCGAGCCGACGGCCGGGGGCTCCCCCAGCGGCCCGGGCCCGGCCTCGCCCGAGGGCGTCGGCGGCGCCTCGTAGCCCGTGGGGAGGTGCATCCCCTCCATGCCCGGAGGCACCGCGAGCGAGGGGGGCGCGGTGCTGGCGATCAGCGCGGCCTCGCTCTCGGAGTACAGCAGCCCCTCCTGCGTCTCCAGCAGGTCGGAGATGGGGGTGATGATGATCTCGACGCGGCGTTGCCAGGCGTCGAACTCCGCCCCGGTGCGGCCCTCCGCCTTGCGCGGACGGGTTGCCCCGTAGCCCACCGCCTTCAGCCGGCGTGGGCGCAGGCCGGCCTGCTGGAAGACACGCACGACGTTCACCGCGCGGGCCGATGAGAGCATCCAGTTGTCGCCGTACTCGGAGTTGCCGGCGCCGAAGGGGCGCGCGTCGGTGTGGCCCGTGACGGTCACGTCTCCCGGGTGCTGCAGCAGGATCATCGCGAGGTCCTGGAGCGCCTCGAGGCCGTCGGGCTTGAGGTCGGCCGAGCCGCTGTCGAACAGGACGTCGGAGCTGAGTGTGACCTTGATCTGGTCGCCGGAGCCCTCAACATCCGCGTAGCCGGTGACGTGGGTGGTCCAGTCGGCGAGGTCGCGCTGCATCAGGTCGGGGCCGGAGGACTGCAGGAGGGCCAGCTTGGCCGACCCGGGGACCATCAGACCGCCGCCCTGGGCGCCGCTGGAGATCTCCTGGAAGACCTCCAACTGGTACTTCTTGATCGCCTCGGAGACCGCCTCGCCCGCGCCCTGGGCCTTGCCGGTCAGCGTCGCGTACAGCATCACGAAGAAGGCCATGAGCAGGGTGACCAGGTCTCCGTAGGTGATCAGCCACAGCTCCTGGCCGCCGTGGCCTCCCTCTTGCCCCCCGCCTCGCATGGCAGCCTGTCCTCTCCGTGCTCGGGCCGGGCGCGACCCGGGGCGTGAGTGTGAGCGCGCCTACTCCTCTTCGGCCGCCGGCTCCTCGGGCCCGCCACGCAGCTTGGGCGGGAGGAAGACCTGGAGCCGCTCCTCGAGGACGGAGGGGTTCTCGCCGCTCTGGATCGAGATCACGCCCTCCAGCATCATGTACCGCGCGATCGCCTCATGCTCGCTCCGGCCGCTCAGCTTGGTCGCGATGGGGACGAAGACCAGGTTGGCCGAGACGACGCCGTACATGGTCGCCGTGAGGGCGACAGCCATTGCGCTCCCGATGTTCTCGGGGTTCTTGTTCATCTCGAACAGCATCGTAATGAGGCCGACCAAAGTGCCGACCAGGCCAAACGCCGGGGCCATGCGGCCGAGGTGCTCGTAGAAGGCCCGCCCGACGGCATGCCGGTCCCGCATCAGCCGGATATCGTTCTCGAGGATATCGCGGAGTACGACGGGGTCGGTTCCATCGACCACGAGCCGCAGGCCGCGCTGGAGGAAGGAGTCGGGAATCTCCTCGATGTCGGGCTCGAGGGCGAGCAGGCCCTCGCGGCGGGCCTTCTGGGTGATCCGCACCAGGGTCTCGACGAGCGGCGCCGGGTCGTAGCTCTCGGCCCGGATCACGCGCAGGAAGAGGCGGAGCGAGCCGACGACGCGGTCCATGGGGAAGGCCACGCAGGCCGACATGAACGCGCCGCCCATGACCATCATGAACGCGGCGGCCGAGACGTAGTGTCCCAGCGTCCCCTTCTCGAGGAGGATGGCGGCGACGATCAGGAGCACGCCGCCCGCCAGGCCGCCTATGGTTGAGAAATCCACGCCTTCTGTCTGCCTCTCCGAGCCGTCGGTACGGGGGGCACGGCTCTGGGGCCGTTCGATCCAGACCAGGGGTTCCCTGTCAACGGCCCCGCCTCCTCTGCCAATCGCGCTGTGGAGGCACAGGGGCCCGAGCGCCGTGGCGCCCGGGCCCCTTCACTCGGCCGTCAGTCGTCTACTGGGTGGCCCCGGGCGCCGACTCGGCGGGCGCCGCGGACTCCACCTCGGGCTCGGGCGCGGCCGGCACGTCGGCGATCTCCGAGAGCTTCTCGGGGATCGCGTTCAGCCGGTACGAGTCGATCCCGACCACCTGGTTGCGGTCGGCGCGCTTGGCGTAGACCTGCGTCGGGCTGTTGGTGGCCGGCTTGCCGAAGTAGATCGTCACCGGCTCGCCCTTCTTCGGGGTGAGCGTGACCGTCGCGACGGGCTGGTCGAGGCCGTAGGTGGCCAGGTCGCCGGGCTCGTCGGTGACGTACTGCGCGACCGTCAGGTTGGCGAGCCCGCTGACGAGGCCGGTGACCGCGAATTCCTTGGTCTTCTGGCCGCCGGCGAGCTTCCATTCCTTCTCCTTGCGGTCGTAGTCGAGCTTGGCTTCGAAGCCGCCGCGCACGGTGCGGATCGAGACCAGATCGGCCTGCGCGATGTCGTGCAGCGCCTTCTTGCGGAGATCGGCCGCGGAGGTCGAGACCGCCTCGAACCCCTCGGCGGCGATCGTCACGATCTCGGGTCTCCAACTCACGAGGGCGTAGTATTTGCCGCCGTCGGGGGTCTTGTTGCCGATCCACAGGGTCTCCGTGGTATCGGTCCTCCAGTCCTTCTTGGTGTCCGTGTGCTTCTTGCGGCCCGTGAGGGTGTAGGAGTGGGCCGCTTCCTTGAGGCCGTACCGGACGAGATCGGCCTCGTTGGGCTTCTCGACGATCACCTCGTCGGCGCGCTTCGCGGTGAGCGACGAGAGCAGCATGGAGCACTCGTTGGCGTCGGCCTCGGCGGTCACCGAGCCGCTCAGCTCCCACTTCGGGTCGCCCTTCGCGGTCTCGGTCTTCGCCAGGCGGTAGCTGTCCCGGGCCGGCGTCTTCTTGGAGTCGGGCGACTCCCACGGCGGCGCGCTCTCCGGCTCGGCACTCTCGCCCGCCTCGCCGCCCGGCTCACGGCTCCGACCGGCCTCGACGACCCGGACCTCGCTGCTCTGCAGCGTGAACAGCCGCTTGTCGCGGATCTCCTTGGCCTCGCGCGTGAGATCGGAGAGCAGCGAGCCGGCGATCACGGCCACGGCCTCCGAGCCGTCGATCCGGGCGTAGCGCTCGGAGGTCGAGGTCGGGTGCTTGCGGCCGATGTCGAGCGTGAGGGTCTTGCCCTTGCCGGTCTCGATCGTCACCCGCGCGACGGGGCGGTCGAGCCCGTACTCGCTCGGGTCGAGCTGCTCGCCCTTCTCCCGCTCGACCAGACGCTCGGACTTCAGCATCGAGAGCCGGCCGACAAGACCGTCCGAGGTGGTCGGATCGACACGGCAGTGGAGCGGCTCGTCGAGCATCCAGTACTGGTCCTCGCCCTCGACCACCTTGTGCAGGACGATGCGCTTGACGTTGGCGTCGGCCTGCGAGGCCGGCGTGTCCGACTCGACGGAACTCTCGACCGCCGACTCGGCCCCCGACTCGGCCGCCCTCTCCGCTTCCCTCTTGAGCCTCTCGAGGCTCTTGTCGTAGGCCGCGTCGCGATCGGGCCAGTAGTCGACCGAGATCCGCACGAGGTCAGGCTTCTGGGCGTCGACCAGCGTGCCTTTCTCGGCCACGGCGCCGCGCTGCGTGGTCTTGACCACCACGCCCAGGACGACGGCCGCCGCGACCGCGACGAGGACCGGGATGTGTCGCTTGCTCACGCCGACCACCCTAGCCTCTCCGCAGGTACCAGACCCACAGCCCCAGCGCGAGGGGGAGGATCGGGCCGAGGAGGACGAAGAAGCGGTTCCAGGCGATCTGCTTGCGCTCGAGCTGGATCGGCGCGTCCTTGTCCTCCTTGGGGGGAATGGAGATCAGGTCCTCGGAGTCGGTGAGCCAGTGGATGGCGTCCCGCACGAGGTAGGTCCCCGCCGTGCGGAGCCGGCCGCCCTGGACCTGCACGTTCTGGTCGTCGAACAGGTCGGCGTCGCACGCGAGGAAGCCGTCGCCGAAGACGGCGACCTTCGACTTCTTCGCATCCTTCGCCGCGGTCGGGTCCATCATCGACTCGAGGTCGCCTCCGACCGGCCTCTCGGCGCACGCGGCCACGGTGAGCGGCCCCGGCGTGTCGGCCGGCGTCCGGCTCGTGTGGAGCGGCACCTCGGTCTGTGCGTAGCCGAGGTCGGTGGTCTTCGCGATCGCGGTCGGCGCGGAATCGTCCGGCTGCGGGGGCATGCCCGGCTGCTGCGGGGGCTGCTGGCTCTCGCGCAGGCGCAGCGAGCTGGTCTCGCTGTCGAAGAAGACACCCGCACGCGCGATCGCGTTGGTCATCGGGTGCTTGGTCAGTCGCTTGCCGGTCACGCCGAACCAGAAGGGCGCGCCCTCGATCGCGGGCGAGCCCGGGTCGGCGACGAGATCGGCCTCGATCGCGATGCCGTAGTCGCCCAGCAGGGCCGCGAAGTCCGGCGCGTCCTTGTTGATCAGCCGGTTGGCGGCGAGGACGAGCACGCCGCCCCCTCCGTTGAGGTAGGTCCGGAGGGCCTCGACCTCACTGTCCTGGATCGGCATCGTCGCCCGGGCGATGACCACGGCGTTGGCGTCCGCGGGCACCGTCTTCTCGGTCACCAGGTTGAGCCCGGCGACCGCGTACTGGTCGTCCTCGAGCAGCCTCTTGAGGCCCGTGATGCCGGTCGCACCCGCCTCGTCGAGCGACAGCTCGTTGTGGCCCTCGAGGAAGTAGACCTTCTTCTTCTCCTTCGAGGCGACGGCGAGGATCGCGCTGGTGATCTTCTGCTCACTCAGCTCGAACAGGCTGATCGTCTGGGCGTTGCCGGACTTCACCGTGGTGCCCTTGCGCCGCACGACCACCACGTTGTCCTTCGTCTCGAGGCCCATCGAGACCATCTTGGCGTAGTGCTTGTCCGGGTTGAGCCGCTCGACGGAGAGCTTGCCGCCGAGGGCTTCGTAGAGCGACAGCAGGTCGTCGGCCTTGTCGATCCCATCGGCCTTCTTGATGCAGGAGAGGATCTCGACCGGCTCCTGGAGGTCCTTCACGACCTCGATGCTCTTGTCGGAGAGGGAGAAGATCCGCTCGGCCGTGAGGTCCTTCCGGACGTGGTAGCGGCCGCCCATGTAGACGGCGAAGCCGATGATCGCCCAGGCGGCCGCGATGTACACGAGGCGATAGAGGCCCTCGACGGTGGCGCGGGTTCGGAGCCAGGCGAGCAGCTCGCGCCAGCCGACGGCGAGTCCGCCGACGAACAGCGCCGCCGCCGCGCCCGCGAAGATCCGGGTCCAGCGCGTGCGGGCCGAGCCCTCGATCACCGTGCTGGCGTAGAAGGCGACGAACAACAGCACGACGCCGAGGACGAAGAGGATGTTGACGGTCCAGTTGACCGCCCGGCCCCTCCGAGCGGGCGACGGGAGCGACTCCTCGGAAGCGGGGGTGCGCTCGTCACGGCTCTCTTGCTCAGTGGTCTTCTTCGGCACGGTCGACTACCCCCAGTTCC
>CAZRDB010000246.1:0-6425 GCA_964598695.1 uncultured Armatimonadia bacterium | reverse complement strand
GCGATGCGCGCGACCGCGCCCGAGGGTGGGACGAGCAGCTCGCGGCACGCATCGCGCTGCTCGAGGCCCTCCGGGCTCCGGAGGCGGACATCCTCCGCCTCACCGAGCAGCGCGTCGCCGCCCTGCAGCAGGAGGCCCAGGCGCTTCGCGGGCTCGGGCTTCTCCCCGAGGCCGACCGTGCCCAGGCCCGCGCGCTGCGGCTCGGCGATCCCGGGACGGGCCGCGGCCCTGTCGCCGATCCGCTCGACCGTCGGATCCGCGAGGTGCTGGGCTCGGAGCCGCGCAACGCCGACCGCGTCACCCCCCTTGCCGTCGCCCGGGCCGAGCGCGAGGCGGGGGCCGCACGGATCGGCCTCCGCGAGGAGAGCGCCGGGCTTGAGCGACGCGTCGTCGTGGAGCTGCGCGCCCCGCGCGATCTCGGCCATGCGGCCGTCGACGCCCTCGTCAACGAGGTGATCACCCGCGTGGTGGATGCCCTGAGGAGCCGCCGATGAGGAGGACACCCACGGACGACCATGACAAGCTCGCAGAGCCCCCCCACCGCGAGCGGGCCGAGTCCACCGCCACCGATCCGTCGACCCACCGAGCCCAGCCGACCGGAGCACGGATCATTCCTCTGCGGCCCTCCTCCCGGGCCGACGGCGCGGAGCCCGCCTCCCGCGCGGCGCCGAGGCCGTCTCGACGCGACACCCGGGCCGTCTGCGCCCGTTGTGGCCTGCGGGACGACTGCCCCTCGGCCCGGGCCGACGGAGGCCCCTGCCCGCTCGAGTCGGACACCTTCCCCGAGCTGGCCGACCCCGCGCGCGTGCCCGCCGTGCTGCGCGACGTGCTCCGGGCGGAGCTGCGGACCTTCTTCCGCGCCAAGCGGCTCGAGGCGCGCTCCGGCGCCAAGATCGACGCCGAGGCGAGCAAGCTCGCGCTCGCGCTGTTCAAGCAGGTCGAGAGCTACCTCGAGATCTGCCAGCGGGTCGCGGGCCCTGCACGCAACGCCGACGACACGGCGCCGCCCGCGCGCCTCTTCCCGAGCCTCGAAGCCGCGCTCGCGGCGAGTGGCGCCGGGCTGTTCTCCGAGGTGCCCGCCGCGGAGGCGCGCGAGCGGCTGCGCGCCCGCTACCTCCGCGCGCTGCGGGAGGAGGACGCCATCCTCCGCGCTGTCCAGGGGGAGCTGCCGCGCGATTGAGAGGAGCCGAGCATGGCCATCGCATGGCCCGAGCTGAACCTGCGCTCGGAACTGCTCCGACGCGACCTCGGCCACCGCCGTCTCGCCCACCTGTGTCTCGGCTACTTCGCCGAGAGCGTCCGGACGATCCGCGGCCTGCCGTTCTCGTTCGACGGCCACGAGTACCTGCGCGAGCTGTACGAGGAGCATCATCCGTACGTCGTGATCGAGAAGGCCGCCCAGATGGGCGCATCCGAGTTCGCGGTCTCCAAGGCCCTCCACGTCTGTCTCAGCCGGCCGGGCGTCTGCGTGATCGTCTTCTTCCCGACCGACCAGGATGTCCGCGACTTCTCACGACACCGCGTCGCCCCGGCCCTTGACGATCTCCGCGCGTCGGGGCTCCTGCCCGAGCGAGCGGGTGGCCGCGCGGCCACCGACAACGTCGGCCTCCGCGAGATCGGGCAGAGCGCCCTGTACTTCCGCGGGATGCAGAGCGGGATCCGGATGAAGAGCATCCCGGCCGACATGCTGATCTTCGACGAGCTGGACGAGGCGCCGCCCGAGTTCAAGCCCCTCGCCCGCGAGCGCCTCTCCCACAGCCCGCTCAAGTGGACCCTCGAGCTGTCGACTCCGACCCTCCCCGACTACGGCATCGATGTCGAGTTCCAGCGCTCCGACCGTCGCCACTGGCACGTCGCCTGTGGATGTCCCGATGGCGTCGTGCTCGAGCACGCCTTCCCGGAGTGCCTCGCCCGCCGGCGCGACGGGACCGTCCAACTCGTCTGTCCCACCTGTGGGCAGGCGCCGCTCGACCCCGGGCGCGGCCGGTGGATCGCCCATGCGCCCGAGCGTGGCGAACGCCGTGGCTACCACCTCTCGCAGCTCTTCTCGACCGCGATCGCCCCGCGCGAGGTCCTCGAGGAGTACGAGGCCACCCGCAACATCGCGGAGTTCCACAACTCGAAGCTCGGGATCCCGTACGCGGGAGACCGAATGCCGCTGAACCGGGCCGACCTTCTCCGCCTGCTGGGCGAGCACGAGCTGGGCGCCGCTCCGGACGGCCCCTGCACGATGGGCGTCGACCAGGGCAACCAGCTCCACGCCGTGGTCTGCTGCGGCACGCCGGCCCGACGCAGGATCCTCGCCCTACAGGTCCTCGACTCGTTCGACGAGGTCGGAGCGCTCATCGAACGCTACGACGTACGCCAGTGCGTGATCGACGGGCTCCCGAACCAACACTCGGCCCGCGCCCTCGCAAAGGCCTGGGCCGGCCGCGTTCACCTCGCCTACTACTCCGAGGGCAAGCGCGAGGAGCCCGAGCTGCGGGCCCGCCGCGAGACCGTCGTGACCGACCGCACCGAGGCGCTCGACCGGATGGTGGCGGCCGTCAAGGCGGCCGAGGTCGTCCTCCCCGCGCGTCTCAACCCGGTCGTCGAGAGCTTCATCCGCCAGCTCTGCGCCATCGCCAAGGTGCTCCAGGAGGACGAGCGCACCGGCCGACAGGTCGCCCGCTACATTCGCACCGGTCCCGACCACTTCGCCCATGCGCTCGCCTACGAGTGCCTCGCCGCCGAGCGGCTCCGCACCATCCCGATCGTCACCGCCCGCGCCGGCCGCGGCCGATGATCCCGGATGGGGGCGCCGCCCCCCATACCCCCGCCAGAGGACGCTCCCTCTGGACACCCTTCCGAGGGGAGTAGGCCGAGGTCTTGGCGCTGTGCGCCAGGGCTCCGTCCCACTCCCCCAGAGGCCAACCCGCAGGGCTGGCTCTCGGGCGAGGCACGAAGACCGAGCCCATGCGGGGACCGCCGTGCATGACCTCTCCCCTGGCTTCTCGCCCTGCTCGCGGCGTGGGGCGAGGCCGTTCTGCCACGTGCCGGACAACACCGGCAAGCCACGCAAGACCACGAGAGGATGTGGTTCCATGAGGCTCCTCGGCTATGAGCTGCGCCGCCCGCGGGAGCACGGCGCGCGGACGCGCCTCCGCAGCCACGGCGGCGCCCGCGTCGTCAGTCCGGCGCCGCTCGGACGACTCGCGAGCGCGGCGCTCGGCGGCGGCGACCGCCCCCGCGAACTCGAGCTGTACCGCGAGCTGCGCCGGCTCATGCCGATCGTGGACGCGGCGATCCACCGTCTCACCCGCCTGATCGGCACCGTCCGCATCGAGGCGACCCCGTCGCTGATCGACGACATCGAGCGCTTCCTACGGCACGTCCCGGTCAACGGGCTCCAGCGCGGCTTCGATGTCTTCCTCGCGAACCACATCGGCCAGATGCTTCTGTACGGCTTCGCGGGGGGCGAGGTGGTGCCCGACTCCGGCCGGCGCGGGGTGCGCGCGCTGCTCAACCTCGACAGCCGCTACATCCGGATCCTCGAGGACAGCCCGCCGCTCAAGCTCGGCGTCGGCTACCAGCCCCCGGGGGCGGCCGAGCCGGTCCGGATCCCTCCCTCGCTGGTGCTCTACTCGGCCAACGCGCCGGAGGGCGACTCCCCGTACGGGACGAGCCTCCTGCGGAGCGTGCCGTTCGTCGCGCAGATCGTGCTCACCATGGAGCGAGCGCTCCAGCAGACCTGGGAGCGGATGGGGGCGCCGAGCTACAAGGTCACCTGGTCGCCGCCCGAGGAGTTCGTCGATCCGGACGGCGCGCGGACCCGTGAGGTCATGCGGGAGATCGAGGACAGCTTCACCCAGGCGATGCAGGCGCGCCACGACTCCGGCCTGGTGAGCGACTTCTTCGCGGCCGGCGACGTGACCGCCTCGGTCCTCGGCGCCGAGGGCGCCCAGCTTGAGTTCCGCGAGACCTACCGCGCGCTTACCGAGCAGATCGTCGCGCGCACCGGGCTCCCGCCCTTCATGCTCGGCCTCTCGTGGTCGACGACGGAGCGGATGAGCCAGCAACAGGCCGACCTGCTAATGTAGCGTCAATGCAAACGGGGGAGGGCCTCTCGAGGAACGACCGCAACCCCGCCGTCACGCCCCACCGTCACCCGCTCAACGACGTCCCGCAGGAACTCGTTCTGCACGACCCGGTCGGCACCCTCCAACCTTCTGCGGGCTCTCTCGATCAGCAGGTCGAGGTTCGAGGGCAGCGCCGCGGCGGCCGTAGTGCGCTCCACGGCGGTCGCCAACCGGGCCCTCTCGGCGAGCAGCCGGTTGTGCTCCTGTTCAAGATCAGATGTCCGATGTATGAGCGAATGCAAACGAGCGCCTCCCGCTTCCATCGCCTCCAGCAGGTTCGCGATCTTCCGATCGACGCGGCGCAGTTCATTCTCAACAGAGACCAGTCGGCGTTCGGCCTGAGCGCGCTCGCGCTGCTCATGCACCCGCACCCTCTTGGCGACGTCGCGCAGGCGGTCGGGCACCACGACATCCTCCCAGACCTGGTCCCAGATCTCGGGCTCGACACGGTCACTGCGCAGGGCTGGCCCCTCGTAGCAGCGCGCCCCCCTGACGTCGCGACTGGTCGGCACCCCGCGGCAGGCATACCACCAGATCCCCTTGCTGGGCCGCGTAGCGATCACCGAGTAGCGCCAGCCGCAGGGGCACTCGAGGAGTCCGGAGAGCGGGTAGGCGCGGTAGCGCTTGAGGTGTGCCCACGGCTCCCGCGGGCCACGGAAGTCGAGCTGGCGGGGTCGGTGCAGGCCGAAGCGCTCGATCTCCTCCGGGTCGACCAGAGCCTCGTGGGCGTTCCGACAGACGATCTCGCTGATCACCTCCGGCGGGGGACCCGTGCCGCCACTGCGGCGGTGCTCCGCCATCGCGCCGCCGTAGTCGCGCATCACGATGTGACCCGCAAGGACCGGGTTCGTGAGCAGGCGCTGCAGGTTGCCCGGGCGCCATCGCTTGCCCTCTCGCGTCGCGCATCCCATGTCGCGCAGCCGTTCGCACGCGTCGTAGAGGTTGAGCCCGGTTCGCAGCCACTCGATGACGAGGCCGACCACGGCCGCCTCCTCGGGCACCACGACGAGGTGGTGGTCCGGTCCGACACGGTAGCCGTAGGGGGTCTTCGACGACACCCACTGACCACGCTCAGCGCCCAGCCGCTTGCCTCGCATCGTGCGCTCGCGGATGGTGCGCGCTTCGTCCTGGGCGACCTTGCCGCGGATCACCCGCTCCCAGTCCGAGTCGCCCTCGGTGGCCGACTCGACGCGCACACCGAGGTTCTCGAGCATCTCGATGTAGCGCTCCTGATGCCAGAGCTTGCGGGAGAAGCGCGAGTACTCCCACACGATGACGACACGCCACTCGGCCGAGCCGGCCTCGGACACCATCCGCTGGAAGGCGTCGCGTTCATCAGTCTGGCCGGTGATGCCAGCATCCACGTACTCGCCAACCACGCGGTAGCCGCGGCGCTGGGCGAGTGCGAGGCACTCGGCACGCTGGCCGTCCAGCGGCAAGTCGCGCTTCGCTTGGGCGTCGGTGGAGACGCGGAGGTACAGCACTGCGGCCGTACCCTCGACCGAGCCGGACGCGGGGGCGTCCTGTCGGCGAGCCATCACTGACCACCACCGATCGGCCTTGCGTCGGGCGGCCGTCCACAACACATGTGCCGCTCACCTCCAGAACGTCTGTTTGGTTCGTGTGGGGCGAAGCTTCGCCGTGGCCTGGCGTTCTCCTCTCGGTGATGACGTCGTGGATTCGATGGCGCTGGCGCCGCGCCTGAGAGGGGTGCTCGCGACACAGGACCGACGTCGACGGCTCGGTGTCCGCGCCCGACTGCGTGGGCAAGGACGGCACCCGGGGGCTCGTCTGCTCTGGGAGGCGCTGCTGAGGCTTCGGAGGGGTGTTGGGGGGCGCTACCGGGGCAGCTCGGAACGTATGGCGAATGCGGCTGGCGGCGGCGATCAGGGAGGATATCGCGCAGCGAACACACAAGAAAGCGCGCGAGTTTGGCAGGTAGGGCCGCGCTGGCGCGCGAAGTGGAGGCCCCTGCGGCTGAGAGAAGCGGGCAACGCCGCTACGGGTGCCGAGCCTGGGGGAGGCAGTCGCCTGGCGTTCGCACGCGAACGGGCTCACGGAACCACGGCGCTCTTGGCTCGTCTGGACACGCGTGAGAGAGGGGACGAACGTAGGATGACCCGCGCTGTTGAGGGACGGCTGCGTCGCGCGCTTGACACTGCTGGACTCGCACCCGATCTGCTCTGCCCCCTACGCTGGCTGCTCGACGACTGGAACGGTGAGGTGCGACTCGGCGTTGGTGACTCCCAGGGCACAACGCGCAGCATTCGCGAGTCGCTGGTGCGCGTGAGACGCCTGGCCGAGGCT
>CAZRDB010000245.1:0-6476 GCA_964598695.1 uncultured Armatimonadia bacterium | reverse complement strand
CGCCGCGCGATGGGATCGTCTCCGACTTCGCCGGCGCCGAGCGCGGGCGCGCGTTCGGCTACCAGCGCGCCATGGACCACGCGGGCGCCGTCGGCGGCGGCCTCCTCGCCTTCCTGCTCGTCGGGATCTGGCAGCTCCCCCTGACGACCGCCATCCTGCTCTCGGCCGTTCCGGCGGTGCTCGCGGTCGCCACCATCGTCTTCTTCGTGCGCGACCGCGCAGACCGACAGCCGCTCGCGGCCGGAGGGCGCGCCGAAGCCGCCGCCGTGCCGCTCTCGCCGGCCTTCCGGAGCTACCTCCTCGCCGCCTGGTGCTTCGCTCTCGCAAGCTCAAGTGACGCGTTCCTGCTGCTGCGGGCGCGCGAGCTGGGCGTGGCGCTCGCCTACCTGCCGCTCTGCTGGGTGGCCCTGCACGTCGTGAAGACGGCCACCTCGACGTGGGGCGGCGTGCTCTCCGACCGTATCGGGCGCAAGCCGCTCCTCCTGGCCGGGTGGCTCCTGTACTCGGTCGTCTACCTCGGCTTCTCGGGCCTCGAAGGCGCCTGGTCCGCGTGGGCGCTGTTCCTTGTCTACGGCCTGTTCTTCGGCGCGACCGAGGGCGTCTCCAAGGCGCTCGTCGCCGACCTCGTCCCGAGCGAGGCGCGCGGCCGAGCATTCGGGCTCCTCGGCATGGGGGAGGGGCTCCTGCTCATCCCCACGAGCGTCATCGTCGGCAAGCTCTGGGACATCACCGGCAACGGGAGACTCCCTCTCGCGCTCGGCGCCGGCTTCGCGCTGCTGGCCGCCGTGGCGCTGCTCCGGGTGCCGTGCCACAAGCCGACCGAGCCGGCGTGAAGGTCCCCCTCGCGCGCGCCGGAACCACTGGAGGCGAGATCCACCGACGAGAGGGAGTGGCATGGTGAGTGACGAGCGCAAGGTCCAGCAGCTTGCCCTGCAGGGAGGCCTGAAGGCCGTCTCGACCATCGAGGGCAAGGGGAAGCCCAAGATCGGCGTCGAGGAGTTCCTGAGCGTCGCCGAGCGGTTCGGGTTCTCCCCGGCCGCGCTCGAGCGGATCCGCGCCGCCGTTGCCGAGGAGGACCTCGGCGCCGGCCCGTTCCTCGCCAACTACTACGCCGACGTCGCCGAGACCCGCGTCCAGGCCTTCGAGCGCGTGGCGCGCGAGACGTTCGGCACGCGGTACGCCATCGGCGCCAGCTCGGGCACCGGCGCGCTGCACTCCGCCCTCGTCGCCGCCGGTGTCGGGCCGGGCAAGGAGGCGATCCTCAGCGCCATCGGCTTCTACGCGACGGCCGCGGCCTGCGTCGAGGCGCGCGGGGTGCCCATCTTCTGCGATGTCGACGAGTCGCTCGCGATGGACCCCACGAAGATCGAGGCCCTCATCACCCCCCGCACCGTCGCCATCGTCCCCACCCACGTGATGGGCAGTGTCTGCGACATGCCGGCGATCATGGGGATCGCGCGCAAGCACAACCTGAAGGTTGTCGAGGACTGCGCGCAATCGTGCGGCGGCAAGGTCGACGGTAGATACGTCGGCACGTGGGGCGACCTCGGCTGCTTCTCGATCTCGGCCTACAAGATCGTGGGCGGCGGCGAGGGCGGCCTGATCCTCACCGACGACGAGCGACTGTGGGAGCGCGCCAACGGGATCGCCGAGTGCGGCGGCCTGTGGCGACCGGACCGGTTCGCCCCGCCTCGCTACGAGGGCGAGCTGTACTCGGGCACCAACTACCGGATGTCGGAGATGGAGGCCTCGGTCGATGTCGTCCAGCTCGCGAAGATGCCCGAGACGGTGGCCCGATTCCACTCCGTGAAGATGCGCGTTCTCCGGCAGCTCAAGCGCTTCCGCGAGATCACGCCGCAGAAGCTCAACGACCCCGCCGGCGAGGTCGGCTACGTGCTGCGGTTCTTCCCCGCGACGATGGAACTCGGCGCCCGGATCGTCGAGGCGCTCAACGCCGAGGGCGTCGGCTGCGGGATGCGCGGGCCGAGCGCCGGCCCCGACTGGCACGTGTACCACGGCATGTTCCCGGTCACGACGAAGACCAGCGCCACGGGCGAGGGCTGCCCCTTCGAGTGCCCGCTGTACAAGCAGGCGGGCGGGTCGGTCTCCTACGCCCGGGGCGACTGCCCGGTGGCGGATGACCTCTTCGACCGCGGGATCTCCGTCGGCCTCAACCAGTGGTTCACCGAGGCTGACTGCGCCCACATCGCCGAGGGCATCAACAAGGTCCTCGGCGCGTTCTGCACCGAGGACCCGAACGCGCCCGGCTGGGGGGCGTAGGCCCGGCCCGACAACGGATGGACACGGAGCGGGCCCTCGCGCGGCAGAGCGCAGGGGCCGCTCTGCTGGTGCGCGAACACCCCGGTGACCTGAGCGGCACGTCGTCCGCACTGTCCGTAGGGCTCTACAGTCGAGGGAGGCATCCGGTGGGGTATCCCGCGCGTGGTCTGCTGCTCGCACTCGTGCTCGGCTGTGCGCTCGCGATCGTGGGAACGGCACTCGCCCAGGGGCAGTCCGAGGGGATCGTCTACATCCCGGGCCACCCGAACTCGATGTGGGTGCCCGACCCGGACTCCGTCCAGTGGGAGGGCCGCCAAGACCGCCCCGGCTATCGGTACCGAGGCATGGCGCCCATCCAGGAGCACTTCTACAACTACATCGTGCGGAAGCGCCAGTCCGGCCAGCAGCTCTCGTGGGCCGAACGGTCGATGGTCGCGGAACTGCAGCGGATCCGGCGGTGGCCCGAGGCGCCCGTCCCCGACGACTTCTGGCGCGCCTACATGCGGTACCTCCGCGGTCTCGAGCGCCAGGAACTCAACCTCGGCGAGCAGCTCATGGTGGCCCAGCTCATCAGCCGGGGCTACCTCACGGCCGACAGCCGCCCCACAGTGGGCATTCAGCGGCTCATCGACTTCGTCGACGCGTCGGGTGCGCGCACGCCGCGCAACTGGTTCGAGAGCACGTTCGGTCGGGTCAACGACTGGATGGACCACACGTTCGCCTCGTGCGGCTACGACCTGAAGCGGGGGGGCGCGGGCGATGGGGTCTTCCCGTCTGAGCCGTTCAACGGCATGCAGATCCGCTACGCGCTCGGCGGCGCTGCCCTGGGGGCGCCGACCGACACGCCGGGCTTCACGACGAGCCGCAGCCACGAGGGGACGCTCACGCCCGGTGGCCGCCTGACCCTGACGGGGTCGGTCAGCCAGCGCAATGGCTACGGGGCCTCGGCGAGCGTGTCGCTGGACGCGGGCTCGGCGCACGATGAAGCTTCCTTCGACCTCAAGACGCCCGACGACGGCACGGCCGCCGTGAAGCAGTTCAGCCTCTCCGTCGACGTGCCGGCGGACGCCGAGACCGGCTGGTTCCGCATCGCCATGACCGGCGACTACAACGCGGGCACCCGCGGCCTCACCGTCGGAGGGTCCCTCAGGATCAGCGCCGAGGAGCACGCGGCGCGGGTGGCGGCGGCCGACGCGAAGTGGCGCGAGGAGGTCGAGCGCACCCTGATCGAACTCGGCTACGAGGACACCCCGGAGGGGAAGGCGATCGCCGAGATGCGTGCCGCGCTCGAGGCGGGCGACGAGGCGTGGAAGGCCTACGTCGACCGTCAAGTGCAGGCCCTCGAGGCTGCCAACGACCCCGACACCGCCGCGTACAAGGAACTCGACGCCGCACTCGAGGCCGGCGGCGACCAGTGGGACCAGTATGTCGCCGGGCACGGCGGGCCCACGGCCCCCGGTGGCGGCCCGGTGGCTACGACGGCCCCTCCCGCCACGGGCCCCACTCCCGCCGGCGAGCCCGATCTCGGCGGCCTCCAGGTGGGCACAGGGGTGGCCGACGGCGTTGTGCAGCAGTCGGGCGACCGGTTAGGCCCCGTGCCCTCGGTCGCCGCCGCCTGGAGCTACACCGACGTCCCGGCCGGCTCGACCTGTGAGGTTGTCTGGTCGTGCGACGGCAAGGAGGTCGCTCGCCGAAGCCGTGAGGTGGGCGGCTCCGGCTGGGTCTCCTTCAGTCTCAAAGGCGGCGACGGCGGCAACCTCGCCCCCGGCCGCTACACGGTCACGATCTCGGTCGGAGGCAAGGTCGTCGGACGCAAGACGTTCACGGTCGGGTAGCGCCGGCTTCTACTCCACCACCACGATGTCGTAGATCCCGATCTTCGGGATCCGTGCCCGCACGAGTCCGCCCGAGGGCAGCGGCTCCCACGTCCAGTCGAGCCGCTCGCCCGTGGGCTCGAGCGTCAGCCTCGACGGCTGCTCGGGCAGCCACAGCTTGAGGCCGAGGTCGGCGAGCGGCGGGATGGTCTCCACGACCGTGTACGGCCCCGCCGGCAGGCCGCTCGTGTTGAGCAGATGCACGCAGAAGCGGCCGTCGCGCGCGCGGCGGAGGGCGACATCGACCCGACCCGGCCCCTCGATCTCGACCATCGGCTCGGGGAGCATCTCGCGCACGACCGACCCCACGAAGCGCCGGAGGTACGGGTGGTGGTTGCGCTCGTAGGTCGCGGCGACCGGCCCGTACACGGCGCCGATCAGCCCGTCTCCCAGCGGCGCGACGGTGGCCGCCGCCATCCGCTCCGCGGGCAGCATGCGCCGGCTTGGGAAGCGGGAGGCCACCGCGCGACCGGCCGGCGCCGAGACCGGCTGCCACGGCCCGGCGCAGCTCACGAAGCCCTCGCCGATCTGCAACTCCGCGGGGCCCTCGTGGACGCCCTCGCCCCACGTGACGCCCAGCTCGTCGCGGAACAGCTCGGCGCTCCGAGCCCCGAGCAGCAGCAGACGGCCGCCTCCCTCGACGTAGCGGAGAAGCAACCCGCGGAAGCCCTCATCGAGCAGGTGGCAGTCGGGCAGCACCACGAGCGGGTAGTGATCGAGCACGGGCGCCAGCCGGTGCTCGGCGAGCAGATCCACCGAGTAACCCAGCTCAAGCAGGAGCTGGACCGCCCCGTCGATCTCCTGCTGGCAGCCGTAGGGGGTGAAGACCGCGTCGCTGCGGTCGAGCTGGCTCACGAGCGAGTACAGCACCGCCACCTGCGGGACGGTGGTGCTGCGGTGGCAGAGCGCCTGACGCGCGCGGCAGAAGTCGGCAACCTGGCCGAGGGTCTCGACCATCGCGGGGGCGACCCAGCCCCGCCGGGTCGGCTGGTTGTAGACCTGGAAGCCGCCGCCCTGCATGAGCACGCAGCCTGCCTCCTGCATGAGGTGCTCCGGGGTCTTGAGGTTGTGGCCGGTGCCCTCAACCCAGTTGAAGCCCCAGGCCATCAGGTCCCAGGGCATCCCCGTGCTCGCGAGGTACCGGGCCTCGGTGCGGCCGCGGTCCACGCTCAGCATCGGCGAGTAGTCGCCGCTCAGGAAGTCGACCGGCGCGGCGACCTCCTTCGGCGCGAAGGTCGTGTACATCCAGTTGCTCGCGAGTTGCACCGAGGGGAACAGCTCGTGGAGCGCGGCGACCCAGCGCGTGACGTAGTACTCGAACTGCTCGCGGTGGAGCGCCTTCCACGCGGCCCAGCCCGGCTCGCCCGCCGCGCGCGGCGCCTCGGGCAAGCCGGTCCGCTCCCGGAAGCGCGTGACGGCCTCCTCGCACCAGTCGAGCTTCGCGGCCCAGCACTCGCCATCGGCCCAGACGCCATCCAGCCCGTACCGCCCGATCGCCTCGCGGAGCTGCGGGATCAGCATCTCGTCGACGTAGGGCCCGAAGGTCGAGGTGGCGTTCGGATCGCGCGTGCCGTCGGCGTCGACGGCAGCCCACTCGGGGCGCCGCGCACAGGCGACCGAATCCCACACGCCCGAGTAGTGGATGAACAGCCCGGTGTGGAACTCCCGCGTGACCGCCCGCAGCACGGCCAGCGAGTCGACCGCGATCCCCGGGCACGGCCAGCCGACCTCGGTGGCGTAGCCCGTGTACCCGGCGTGGCCCTTGCAGTCCCACTGGATGTAGTCGGGATCGACGCGCCGCAGCAGCGCCCGGATGTTGTCCTCGGTGCAGTCGGCGTTCAGTTCGGTGTCGCTCGCCTGGGGGTGGAGGTCGAAGTGCAGACCGAAGAAGGCCTCGGATCTCGGCAGAATGCGGTCGCGCGGCATGGCGGCGGCTCCCCTCTGTGGTACCTGCACCGGACGGTTCCGTCGCGCCGGGGCGATTCCTCGGCCCATCGCGATCTGTGTCCGCAGCAGGTCCGCGCGGCGCCCCCGCGGAAGGGATTGATGGGACTGATCGGGCGGGAGGCCGCTCGTCTCCGCAGTCGGAAAGGGGCGCGCGTCCATGTTCCGCTTCGGACCGGATCTCCTCCACGATGTCGAAGCCGCCAGCGCGCGGGAGTGGGTGCTCGCGAACGGGGCCGGCGCCTATGCCTCCTCGACGCTGACGGGCCTCCACACCCGCCGCTACCACGGGCTGCTGATCGCCGGGCCCGAGCCGCTCACCGCGCGCCGCCTCCTCGTCTCCAAGCTCTCGGAGGGACTCTGCTTCGGCCAGCGCCG
>CAZRDB010000244.1:0-6479 GCA_964598695.1 uncultured Armatimonadia bacterium | reverse complement strand
TCGGCGGCAGGCCGCCGGAGGACGAGGCCGGCCGGGAGGTCCCGCGCGGGATCGACCGGGTGCTGGCGCGCGCGGCTCTCGACCGCCGCTTCCGAGACCGGCTCGGAGCCGACCGCGTCGGGGCTCTCGACGCGTCGGGCGTCGCGCTCTCGCCGGCCGAGCGCGGGATCCTGCTCGCAACCGACCCCGAGCAGCTCGATGCGATGGTCGAGGGCGTCTCCCGCAACCTGACCGACCGTCGGGGCTGGTTCGCGCGGGTCG
The DNA here is from genome assembly GCA_964598695.1 of uncultured Armatimonadia bacterium. Classification (GTDB taxonomy): domain Bacteria; phylum Armatimonadota; class Zipacnadia; order UBA1398; family UBA1398; genus CAZRDB01. The sequence goes on along the minus strand of CAZRDB010000244.1, from coordinate 6,218 downwards.
CGGGCGTCTTCGGCGTGTTCGTGGGCGGCGCGCTGGTCTCGATCGGCGAGTCGGGCTGTGGCGTGGCGGGAGGCACCAAGGGCGAGCGGCCCGATGTGCCCCCAACCAGCAAGGGGATACGCCCGGACACACCGGCGGGCGCCAAGTCGGAGGCGCGGACAACCACGAGGAAGTGACGCGCGGGGGAGCGAGACGACCATGGCGAACGGCGCGGACATCACGCTCGTCAACCTGAACATGCTGTTCGTCCGGTACTTCGACAAGGTCGACCGGGAGTATCACGTGCCGCTCGGCACACTGTACCTCACGGCGGCTCTCGAGGAGGCCGGCTTCACCGTCGACTTCCGGGACTACCAGTGTTGCGAGGCGGAGGACCCGTTCGCGACAGACTCGATCCTCGGCTTCCTCGCCGACAGCGCCGACGTGATCGGGCTCTCGTGCATGGCCAACCTCCTGCCCTTCACGCTCTTGGCCGCGAAGGCGCTCAAGGAGAGCCGGCCCGAGCGGACGATCGTGCTGGGCGGCGTCGGGCCGTGCGGGATCGAGGAGCAGATCCTCGAGCGGTTCCCCTGGATCGACGTTGTCGCCACCGGCGAGGGCGAGGTCAGCGGGCCGGCGCTCCTGCGGGCGCTCCGCAGCGGCGGCGACCTTCGCGAGGCGCCGGGGGTCTTCCACCGGCTCGAGGGCCGCGTCTGCCGGACCGAGCCGCCGCCGCGCGTCGAGGACCTGGACGCGCTCCCGGGCCCGGCCTACCGGCACATCGACCTCGGCCGCTACCAGGGCTACAACCTGATGACCTCGCGCGGCTGCCCGTACCCGTGCACGTTCTGCAGCGTTGCGCCGATCTGGGGCCGCCAGCCCACCTTCCGCAGCAACCGCCACATCATCGACGAGATGCGGTGGCTGCACGAGGAGCACAACGTCCGGATGTTCCTGTTCCAGGACGAGTTCTTCGTCGCCTCGAACGAGCGCGCGCAGTCGTTCTCGCGTGAGATGCTCGCCTCGGGCCTCGACGTGAAGTGGAAGGCCTTCGGCCGGATCAACCTCACGAACCCGGAGACGATGCGGCTGATGGCCGATTCGGGCTGCTGCGAGATCCGCTACGGGGTCGAGTCGGGCTCGAACAAGGTGCTTCAGGCGTGCAAGAAGGGCTTCTCGGCCGAGGAGGTCGTCCCGGTGGTCTCGACCGCGGTGGGGATCTTCGACCGGGTCGACACTTTCTACATCTGGGGCTTCCCGTTCGAGACGATGGAGGACTTCCACCAGACGGTCTTCCAGATGGTCAGCTTCCGGATGATGGGCACGCGGGTGCTGCCGTCGCTGCTGTGCTTCCTGCCGCAGACCGAGATCTACCGCGACCTCGGCGGGGCCGACCGGCTCGAGTTCTGCGAGCACCTCTTCCCGGAGTACGTGGTGACGGGCCACGAGGTCTGCGGCGAGACGAAGGTCACGATCCGCGAGGAGCACCAGCCGTACTACCGGTTCATCCGCCAACACCCCGACCTGTTCCCGGGCTTCTTCCACTACGACCTCGCGGGCAACGTGCTGCCGAAACTCGCGGTGCTGCAGGAGCTGGGCTTCTACCTGACCGACAAGGAGGCGCTGATCACGCGCGACGTGACCGAGAGCGACTCCTGCGGCGCCCACTCCCCCAAGGTGGGCAAGTCGCGGATGCTGACATAGCGCCACGCGAAAGAGGCACTCCCCTGCGGGGAGGCGCGCGGTCTCTTTCCTCCGTAGGAGGTGGCGCGTGAGACGGATCCCGCGTTCGGCGCACCTGTGTGGGCTGCTCCTCGCGCTCACGGTGGCGATCTGCGTCGCGCTCGGCCTGGCGGGGCGGATCACGGGGCCCGCCACCGAGGTGGCCCTGCCCCCCGCGCTGCGGTGCGACTGCAACGTGCGCTACCGCGACGACCTCGTCTCCCGCAAGCCCTACCTGGACCTCGTCTACCACGCCGAGAACCCTGCCCGCGGGCGCCCGGCGATCGTCTTCGTCCACGGCGGGGGCTGGAGCGCGGGCGACAAGCACTTCTACCGGCCCACCCTCGTTCGTTGGGCCGGCCGGGGCTACGTGGCGGTCGCGGTGAACTACCGGCTGACCGGCGAGGCCGTGTACCCCGCGGCCCTCGAGGACGTGAAGGCGTCGATCCGCTGGCTCCGGGCCCACGCGGAGGAGTACGGCATCGCCCCCGGGCGTGTGGGGATCGCGGGGGTCTCGGCCGGCGCCCACCTCGCGGCCCTGGCGGGTGTCGTCCAACCGGGGGACGGGCTCGAGGGTGACGGTCCCTACCCGGAGCAATCCAGCGCGGTCTCCTGCGTCGTGGCCCGCTCCGGCGTCTACGACCTGCGCCCCGAGGCGCTCGGGCGCTCCGGCTCGCGCGATCTGGCCGTCCGCGGCCTCCTCGGCGGCCGGGCCGACCGCAAGCCCGAGCTGGCGCGGAGCGCATCGCCGGTCGCCTTCCTCGATCCCGCCGATCCGCCGATGCTGGTCATCCACGGCACGGCCGACCGGAGGATTCCGGTCGCGGCGGCCCACCACATGGCCGAGGCTCTCACCCAGGCCGGCGTCGCACACGAGCTGCTGCTGGTCGAGGAGGGCAACCACGGCGGGGCGCCCACGCCCGAGCGGGAGCGCGCGGTGCAGGAGGCGATGGGGCGGTTCCTCGCCGCGCACCTGGGGCCCCCGGAGCCGTAAGCGCGGCGGGCGGGGCCCGATACCGGACCCCGCCCGCGATCGGGATGCTCCCCCGGCGCCTAGCGCGGCTGCGACTCCCCGGCCGCCGGCGCGGGTGCGACGCTCTCGGCCTGCGCGGCCAGCTCGGCCGTCAGGGCCTTCAGTCGCGCGACGCAGGCATCGGCGACGACGCTCCATCCGACCTCGGCCGCGGACTGGGCCATCCGCTCGAGCAGCCGGATGTCATCGACCTGCGCCGTGGCGATCCAGTCGAGCAACGCCTTCTGGGCGGCATCGCCGACGTTCTGCCACTTGTGGGCGGCGGCGATCTGGCACAACTCGGCCAGGACGCCCGGCTCCTTGCTGCTCTGGGCGATCGAGAGGAGGAGGGCCTGGGCCTTGTCGGGGTGGTTGATCTGCACGTAGAGCATGGCGATCTGGACGCGCTCGGCATCGCCCGGCGCGAGGCGTCCGGCCTCCTCGAGATCCTGGAGGGCCTGCTCCTCGCGGTCGGAGTTGAGGTAGAAGTTCGCGCGCTCGACCAGCAGCGCGGGCTTGTCCTCCTCGCTCGCGCTGCCGATCACCTCGGCGAGGATCGCCTCAGCCTTCTCGACGTTGCCGAGCCGCCACTGCGCGTTCGCGAGGCAGACCTGGATCGGGGTCCTGGCGCCGGGATCGGCACTCTGGAGCGCCTCCTCGAACAGCTTCGCGGCTTCGTCGTACCGGCCGTCGGCCAGCGCCTGGTAGCCGGCGAGGTCGGCGTCGTTGACCTCGAGCTTGCCGGCCTTCTGGCGCTCGTCGAGCCACTGGGTGACGCGCGCCTGCCTGAGCTGCTCCTCGATCTGGGCCATCGCGGCCTTCTTCTGCTGCGGGTCGGTCGGCACGGCCTCCTGGCGGAAGCGGAGCACCTTGATGATGTGCCAGCCGCGCTCGCCGTGGAACGGCTTGGTGTACTGGCCCTCCTTGATCGTCCAGACCTCGTCGTCGAACTGCTTGTCGACGCCGTAGGGGACAGGCTCGAGCTTGCCGGAGTTGGTGCGCTCGGGGCCGTTGCTGTACTGGGCGATCAGCTCGTCGAACGAGGCGCCGCCCTGCAGCTTGGTGTAGGCCTCCTCGATCTTCGCCTTCGCGTCATCCTCGGAGACCCGCTCGGCAGGCTTGCCGCTGGGGTCATAGAGCTGGGCGATCCGCTGGACCTCGGCCACGCGCAGATACTTGGGGAGGTCCTCCTCGCCGACCCGCACGTCCTCGGTGGTCTTCTCGTCGACCATGAACATCTTGACGCGCCGCTCGAGGCCGTCGCGATCGCGGCTGAGGGCCTCCGTCGCGATCTCCTTGATGTAGGCATCCATCGTGATGCCGCGGGCCTGGAGGAAGTAGTTCAGCTCCTGCTCCCCGCCATGGCGGCGGAAGGCCTCGCCCCGAGCGGCGCTCTCGGCACGCTCTTGGAGGCCGGCCTCATCGAGGGTCAGGCCGTACTCGGCGAACGCGCTCTCGTAGATCCGCTGGTCGACGAGCTGCAGGAGCGCGGCGAACCGCTGCGGGAGATAGGCCTGAGGCGGGATCTTGCGTTCCTCGACCTCGTTGTCCTCGAGTTCCTTCGTCCAGGCCGCCTCTTACTCGGCCCGCGAGTTGGGCTTGCCGGCGAAGGTGGCGATGACGTCGGAGCGCCCGCGGGCGCGCTTCGCGGTGCTCGCGCCCTTCGTCGTCGCGATCGCCGACTCCGTGTCCGTCGTACCGAGCACCTGCGGCCGGCCGTAGAAGAACCAGACCGCCAGCCCGGCGAGGATGCTGCCGACGACCGTGCAGGCGATCGCGATGATGACGGGACGTCTCGAACCCACTGTGGGGCCTCCTCGGAGCCGACTGTGCCCCCCGGGGTCGCAGGGGACGCTCCCGGGCGACATGCTCCGACCAGTATTGCCGCCCGGAGCCGCTTCCGTGACACAAGCTTCACCCGGCGGCCCCGGTCCGGCTTCGCCCGTGCGGGCAGGACCCAGGGCCCGGAGGCGGAACTAGTGGCCCACGGAACCGGAGGAGTGCGGCGTGGCAGACGAGCGGCGCCTGGAGAACGCGCGGCGAGCGGTGCGCATGGTCGTGATGGATGTCGACGGGGTGTTGACCGATGGCAGCATCGTGCTGATCCCCGGCGGCGGCCCCGACGGCGCCCAGGCCGTGGAGTCCAAGAGCTTCAACGTGAAGGACGGTCTCGCCATCCGTTGGGCGGCGCGGCTGGGGCTCGTGACGGCCATCCTGACCTCGCGCGCGTCTCCCGCCGTGGCGCGGCGGGCGGAGGAGTTGGCGATCGCACACGTCATCACCGGCGCGCCGGCCAAGGCGCCCGCGTTCCTCACGCTGTGCGAGACGGCCGGCGTCGCGCCGGAGGAGGCCGCCTACCTGGGCGATGACCTCCCCGACCTCGGCCCGATGGCCCTCTGCGGCCTCGCGATCGCGGTGGCCGACGCCGCCCCGGAGGTCCGGGAGGCGGCGCTGTGGGTCACGGAGGCCCCAGGCGGACGCGGCGCGGTCCGCGAGGCCCTGGAGGGCATCCTGCGGACCCAGGGCCTGTGGCAACGCGTCGTCGACAGCTTCCGCGCGGAGGAGCCGGGCGCGTGGACCGGCTGACCCTGCTGCACACCACCGATCTCCACGGGGCCCGGGGCGGGGCGCTCGAGCGCGTCGCACGGCTCCGCGCACGCTACCCCGATGCCCTCTGGCTCGATTCGGGCGACGCGATGGCGGCCCCGAACCTCAGCCTCGGCCTCACGCTCGAGCGCACCCTCGAGCGCATGAGCGCGCTGGGCTGCACGGCCATGGCGCTCGGGAACCGCGAGTTCGAGCTGTGGCCGGGCGCTCTCGCGCGCAAGCTCCGCGGGGCGCGGTTCCCCGTGGTCTGCACGAACCTCGTGGGCCCGGAGAGGGTCCCGATGCCCGTTCGGCGCGAGGTGCTTCTCGCGACGGCCCACGGACGCCCGATCCGGGTGCTGGGAGCCCTCCGCAGCATGGTCGCCGACGCGGCCGCCCGCGCGGTGAGCCCGTTCCGGTTCCGCGAGCCACTGGAGGCCGTCGCCGAGCAGGCCGATGGGGCCGACGCGGACGACCTCGTCGTGCTGCTCTCGCACCTGGGCGAGCAGACCGACCGCGAGCTGCTTGCGCGGATCCCGCGCCTGGACCTGATCCTCGGCGGCCACAGCCACTGGAGCTGGCTCCACCGGCTGGGCCGGCGCGTCGCCGTCTCGCACCCGTGGGCCGAGGAACGGCGTGTGACACGGCTGGAGATCGACCTGGGCCGCCTGGCGGCGCTGCGCGCGGGCGAGTCGCACACGGAGGGGAGCGGACGGTGACCAAGCGCGCGAAGACGCCCCGGCCCGAGCCGCAGGCCGCCCCGACCGGCCGCGAGGAGCTGTGGCACGGCCTGCTGCTGGCCTGGGCCCTGCTCGTCGTGGTCACGTTCTTCCTGCAGCCGAGCACGACCGATGTCCTGGTCACCTTCCTGGTCTCGCTCGCCGGGGGGGGCCGCTGATGCCCCCCATCGCCGGTCTCC